>NZ_RSAM01000012.1:0-108368 GCF_009377945.1 Salinivibrio sp. VYel1
ATCCTTTATTTTCACTCATTTTTATGAATAAACATGGTGCAACGCACGGTTTTCAGCCTTAATTGACAACTAAGTCATTAAATCGCTAGCCCAGGCATGGCGAGGATCTTCATGCGTTTTCCCTGCCTTGTTACCCAGATACCAAAAGTTGAAATGGCAAGCATTACACCAAGCCGCCATAGCTCAACCTCGGATACCGTGACTTGCAGCAATTTGTGCGCAGCCAGAACAAAGCCACCGCCTGTAAGCGCCGCAAGCAAAAGCGTTGAGCCTCCAACCCACCACATCACCCTATTGTGTAAATCACGCTTATCAGACCAATACTGCACTGAGGCTTGGAGAGCCAGCTTCTCGTCATAAGTGTGAGCAATATCAGATAAGGTTTTCTCTGATTCCTCTATCTGCGTTTTGAACGCTGTGACTTGCTCTTCTTTTTGTACGGCTATTTCTTGTTTCAGGTTTGAAAACTGCTCTCTCAAATCTCCAATTTCTTCGATCAATACTTCATTCTGGGCCCTTAAGCCCAGATGCTGCTGGTTAAATCTACCGTTCCACTCGGAATTCAACGCCTCTAAGGCTTCTGCTTGAGATTCAATCGTGGATGTAGCCCCTTGCCTGTATTGAAATGCGTAAAATGCGCCTTTTAATGCTTTTGGAGAATTTTGATTTGATGGAATATCTAATAAGTTCGCAATTGCATAACACGCAACGACTTCGTTTTCTTCCCCAGCTAAATTTTTACAAAAAATTGCATCTGGGTTTTTCGATGTAATTAAATGGCCCTTCTGCAAGTGCTGATTAACCTGATTTTTAAAGTTTTTCTCTATGTTCTGCAGTTGTGCTTCGTTGTTTTGGTGCTGGCGTGATTGCTGGATATACTGCTGAACAAAATTCAACCACTGATTGGTCACATTCCAAGCATGGGCCGCATTTCCGTCATTTTTACTGCCAGTTTTCATCCAAGCAAAAAAAGACCGCTCTTGATTCATCCATTCCTGCATCTCGTCAAGAGATTGAAATTCTCGTTCTCCGATATCAAGTTGGAGAGTAATAAGCGAGGAAGCTTCCTTGTTCTCTTCTAAATCTGACATTTTTCTACCTTGGTGCTTCTTTGCCTTTTAGATATAACATTGTATTAGTGCGCGTGCTCGATTTGTCAAAACCGTTATACGCATCCCTTATCGCCTAAAATACTGTTATTAATAACATTTTCAACGCTCTAAGCAATCAACTCGTCTACGAAAGTGTGCATGCCGCCTATCACGGTTCAGGCGTTCACATTATCCCCAAGCAGTAAAATGCAATCCATTGATTAAATTGCATTTATGTCTCTTCATTTGGTGATAATGTGAATGTGTTTCGAATAATCGTGCACACGATCTGGCTTCCCTCGCCGATAAGCTGTGTAAATATACAGCTTGGCAGTTAAAGGAATGCGCTTTAACACCCACGCTACCGCCATTGGTTGGCGGCGTCCAAAAGGCCTTATAGGGCAGTTTTTCGTGGGCTAGATTATCAGACGCTGGGCAGTGTGTTTAGGCAAAGGGGTCTAAAATGTTGGTTAGGTCAGGGTTTGGGAATTTGTGGGGGTTAAACGCAAAAAAGCCGCTGACTAAACAGCGGCTTTTCGGTATGTGGCGGAGAGATAGGGATTTGAACCCTAGAAGGGCTATTAACCCTTGCCGGTTTTCAAGACCGGTGCTTTCAACCACTCAGCCATCTCTCCGGAACGCGGCGTATATTATTGGGTTCGCTGTGGCTTGTAAACCCTTTATTTGCCGCTTTTTGCCTACTCGCTCAATCAATGATCAGCTTGGCGAACATGCTAGCAAAAGGCGATTAGCTTACCGCCAATCGCCCTGCTTTTAACTGGGACACGTTAGCTGAGTCTCTTTGCTGCGCAGTGTTTATAGCGCGATAAAAATACCCGCCAGTGCCGCACTCATTAGGTTGGCAAAGGTGGCGGCAATCACTGCGCGCACGCCTAAGCTTGCCACATCTTTGCGGCGTTCGGGCACCATGGCACCAATCGAGCCAAGTTGAATGGCAATTGAGCCAATGTTGGCGAAGCCACACAAGGCAAAGGTCACTATCACCTGGCTTTGCACCGACAGGTTCGCTTTGATATCGGCAAAGGATAAAAAGGCGACAAACTCATTGAGTGCGATTTTCTGCCCTAATAGGTTGCCGACAGCAAACACTTCATGCACCGGCACCCCAGTAAGCAATGCCAAGGGTGAGAATAAATAGCCGAACAGGCTTTCTAGGCTTAAGCCTTCTAAATCAAGCAGCTCGCCAATGCTCCCGAGCCCGGCGTTTAGCATGGCAATCACACTGATAAAGGCCACCAGCATGGTACCCACGGCCACCGCGACTTTCATACCGTTCATCGCGCCGCTGGCCAAGGCATCAATCGCGTTCGCTTGGTCGCTATCGCTGATCTCCACCTGGTTTTGCTCCGCCGGTGTTTCCGTCTCAGGGACAATGATTTTGGCCATCAATAATCCACCGGGCGCGGCCATAAAGCTCGCGGCAATCAGGTATTTCAAATCCACGCCCATGGCGGCATATCCGCCAAGCACACTGCCGGCCACTGAGGCCATACCGCCGACCATTACGGCGAAGAGTTCAGAGCGGGTCATTTTGCTAAGAAAAGGGCGAACTACCAAAGGAGATTCGCCCTGAGAAAGAAAGATGTTGCTGGTTGCCACCAGAGACTCTGCGCGGCTGGTGCCGAGTAATCGCTGTATGCCGCCGCCGAGGAGTTTGATAACCCACTGCATAATGCCGAGATGATAAAGGAGAGAAATCAGCGCACTGATAAAAATGATTAACGGCAGTACTTTAACAGCGAAAACAAACCCATTGTTCGCCAGAGGTCCAAACACAAATTCGATGCCTTCGTTGGCAAAGGAGAGCAGCTTCGCCGCGCCATTACTCATTGCCCCTAGCATGGCTTGACCAAAGGGAATATAGAGCACCAGGGCAGCAAACCCAGCTTGCAGGCCAAACGCACCTAGCACTGTTCGCCAGTTGATCGCTTTGCGGTTGGTGGAAAATGCGCACGCGCATAGAAACAGAGCGACCAGACCTGCCGCACTATAGAGGAGTTGCATAAATAGATTACCTTGCCGTTGTGTTGCACTTGCGGTACGGATGAGTACGACACGCTGCCGGGGTGGCAAGAGGTTCCATCATGCGTTACATCGTACCGCGGGTTCGGTGAAGGTGGGCCCGACCTTGGACGCTTTTTCTTCAGCCGCAAATCGCGACACAGTCACTCTTTGGCTATCGCTGCGCAAAGAGCACATGTTGGGCGAGCATTCTAGTGTGATTAAACTCTCATTTCCAGCAGAATTTGACGCTCGATCACACTTATTGAGTGGTTATTGAGGGTTGCAAACTGCCCTTTTGGCTATGTCTTGTCTCTCAGACAATGGTCGGATGTTTATCCCTCTCTTTTTGTGTCACCTTGATGGTGTCTATCATTCACACCCTGCATCACGCCTGCGCTTAACAAATTTGGCAAGATTGGTTGACACGTTTGGCTCATATGATATTCATGGGTGGCTATTGACAAAATCATTGAAGGTAAAGCGATAAAAATAAGCCTCAATGGAAAAACAAAAGCAATAGCGCTAAAAAACATAAAACAAAGCAAACACAACAACGCAACCACAATAAAGGAAACACACATGCAAACCGTCTCTTCGCATCAGACAGGATCTAGCTTGTCGGTGATGCAACGTCTACGCGCATTGGGGCCTGGCATCATGATGGCCGCGGCAGCTGTAGGCGGCTCTCACCTTGTTGCCTCGACCAAAGCCGGAGCCATTTATGGCTGGCAACTCGCGGCATTAATCCTGCTCGTTAACTTGTTTAAATACCCCTTTTTTCGAGCAGGCGTACAATACACCGCGGGAACCGGTGAAACCTTGGTCGAAGGCTATGCGCGTTTAGGTCGGCCTTATTTGTGGCTGTTTGTCGCGTTAAGTGCGGTCTCTGGAGTGATTAACACCGCGGCCTTGACCTTATTTAGTGCCAGCTTGCTCAGCTATTTTGTGCCGTTTGATCTCTCACTGACGGTGCTCTCGAGCATTATTGTGGCCACCTGCTTAGTCATCTTGATTGCGGGGCATTACAAAGCGCTGGATACCTTATCGAAAGTGATCATGGCGACGCTGACATGCGCCACCTTAGTGGCGGTGACGATTGCCGTGGGGAATCCTGTCGCGGTTGAACCCAACTTCAATGCGCCCTCGATTTGGTCTGTCGCCGCCATCGGCTTTATCGTGGTGACCATGGGTTGGATGCCCGCTCCTATTGAAATATCTAGCATCACCTCGGTGTGGCTCAAGCGTAAAGCGCAATCTGAGCCAATTAACGCCAAAGCGGCGCTGTTTGATTTTAACGTCGGTTACATCGGTACCGCGCTGTTGGCGATTGTGTTCTTATCACTCGGTGCCTTGCTTCTGCACGGCAGCGGGGTGGAGTTAAAGCAATCGGGTATCGGCTTTTCGCATCAGTTAGTGGGCCTGTACGCCGCCACCATTGGTGAATGGTCGCGCTATTTGATTGCCGTGGTCGCCTTTTTCTGTATTTTCGGCAGCACCATTACCGTGATTGAT
The DNA here is from genome assembly GCF_009377945.1 of Salinivibrio sp. VYel1. Classification (NCBI taxonomy): domain Bacteria; kingdom Pseudomonadati; phylum Pseudomonadota; class Gammaproteobacteria; order Vibrionales; family Vibrionaceae; genus Salinivibrio; species Salinivibrio sp. VYel1. Next base: position 4,629 of record NZ_RSAM01000012.1, read on the forward strand.
GGCTATGCGCGGGTCGTATCTGAATCACAACGCTTGTTGCGTGAACAAACAGAAGCCGAGGCGCACCCGGGTATCGCACAAGGTTGGATGATGCTGATCTCGGTGTTGGCACTGGCGATTGTGGCGTTTTGGACCGGCGCACTGCTGACCATGCTTGATTTCGCCATGGTGGCGGCATTTGTCACCACGCCCTTTTTCGCTCTGTTGAACTATATTTTGGTGACCAAGCACCGCTTGCCGCCTGAAGTGACCATGAGCAAAGCAATGCGTGCGCTAGCCATTACTGGATTAGTGTATTTATTCGGCTTTTTGGCGGTGTTCGTCTGGTGGAAGTGGTTGATGTAACAAAGTTTACCTTGTTCGCGCTTAAAGGGCTGGGTTAACATCCTTTTACAACTTCACCATCGGTGTTGAGCGCGGATAAGGTATTATTGACCTTATAAAAGCCAGTCGTGGTTTAGGTTAAGGACGTGGGCGGCTTGAAAAAGTGAACGACTGCCCACATAACTGTCGTATATAAAAATGGATTGTTAACCCAACCGGGAGAACGTTATGAACGATCGTATCGTTTCGCACAGCCAGTCACAGCAGAGTGCGTTATCTACAAACAAAGTGCTACGTAATACGTATGCACTGCTATCGATGACACTGATCACCAGTGCTATCGCGGCCTTTATCGCTATCGCTGTCGGCATCGGCCCAATGATGTCGCTAGGTATGACCCTAGGTGCGTTGGCGATCGTGTTCTTTGTGCTACCACGCACCATGAACTCTTCCGCCGGTATTGTATGGACCTTCGTGTTCACCGGCTTACTGGGTGCCTCACTCGGTCCAACCTTGACCTACTACCTGAGCCTGTCTAGCGGCCCAGGAATTGTCATGCAGGCGTTGGCGACCACAGGTATGGTGTTCTTAGGCCTATCGGCGTATGCCATTACCTCTAAGAAAGACTTCTCTTTCATGGGTGGTTTCTTGGTCGCGGGTGTGATTGCTCTACTGGTGGCGATGGTCGCGAACATCTTCTTGCAGATCCCAGCGCTGAGCTTGGCAATCAGCACCATCGCGGTACTGATTTTCTCAGCCTTTATTCTGTATGACACCAGCAACATCATTAATGGCGGCGAGACTAACTACATCCGCGCCACCGTGTCGCTGTACTTGAACATCTTCAACATCTTCGTTCATATGCTGAGCATTCTTGGCTTTATGAACGACGACTAAGCCTCGTGCTTTAAACCGTAAGTCACAAAGAGCCGGCATGCGCCGGCTTTTTTTATGGCTGCTTTTTTATCCCTAAAAGCGTGTGATTGAATGGCGCACCCACTCAGTGAAGCGCGCCACATCAGGCACAGTGAACGCCAGTTGCACTCGCCCGCCCTGCTCGCTATGCTTTGCAGCCTCAATCAAAGCGATAACGTCCGGTCAGATGACGAACAAAGGTAAAAGTATGCTGGTGTATGAAGGTGAAACCATTGCGACGGATGCGCAAGGGTATTTAAAAAATGTGGATGATTGGCACGAAGCCCTGGTACCGCTGCTTGCCGAACAAGAAAACATTGCGCTGACCGAAGCACATTGGGAAGTGATTCACTTCGTCCGCCATTTCTATCAAGAGTACAACACCTCACCGGCGGTGCGTTTGTTGGTTAAATCGATGGAAAAAGAATACGGCCCGGAGAAAGGTAACAGCAAATACTTGTTTAAGCTGTTCCCTAAAGGCCCGGCAAAACAGGCCACCAAGCTGGCAGGCTTACCCAAGCCCGCGAAATGCCTCTAGTCACCGAGGCCGATAGATCAAGCGCCGCCACACCTTCGCGGCGCATGTAACGATTGGCAGCAGGCTCTCTGTTATTGAGACCTGTTATTAAGGCGCTACAAGATGGCAAAGCCATCAACGGCGCGCCATTCCGCGTCCTCTTGATCAACCTGATCGACGCCCGCCGTCGGTGGCCCTTTATCTAACCACGCCATTAACGAATCCACTGACTCTTCGCGTCCACAAGCCAATACCTCAACGCGACCATCCGGCAGGTTCTTCGCGTATCCGGTTAATGAGAGCTTCAACGCCTCATGGGCGGTGTGATAACGAAAGCCAACCCCCTGAACGTGACCTGTGACATAGGCTTTGACACATTTTTGAGACATCTGTCACTTCTCCTATATTCCCATTGCAAAACGACACCTGTATAACGCTACATGAGACAAGTCGTTTGACAGGATGGCGTCATGAAAGAAGTTGCGTTTCGATGGATTGATAAATATTTTATCCACCTTCGGCTACAAGAAAAATTTTACCTTATCTTTTTCCTCCCCTTGCTCGCAATGGTTGTGATTGCGCTTACCTTGGATGCCGCCTCGGATACCCGTGTGGCACACAAGATGGAAGCGGAAGGCCAAGCCATTCAAGCCATGGTTGATAAATACGACCTCCCGAAAGGCGAGGTACAAACCCTGCTCAATAACCAGCAAACCGGTTTTACGTTCAATGGTAATGAGCTTGTCTATCAACTTGACGGCTCACTGTTTAGCCATATGAGCGCCACCGACTGGAGCCTGCTGATCGGTATGGTTCTGGTGATTGCAGTACTGATTTACTACATCATGACCTTTATTGGCGGCGCGATGTACACCATGAACCAAGCCTTATTAAAGCTAGCAGATGGTGAGCTGAGCTACCGAATGAACTTTATTCCTGTTCGTGATGAGTTTAGCCAAATTGCCGTCACTATCGATAAAGTACTTGAGCGCGAGCAAAACTTGGTGAAGGCGATTCAACAAAGCGCTGAGATGATGGATGGCTTGTCAGCAAGCTTGCAGCAGCGTAGCGATGAGAGTGAAGCCTTGGGTGAGAGTCAGCGCCAGTATCTTGATTCACTGGCCAGTGCCACCGAAGAAATGGCAGGCTCGATTCGTGAAGTGGCGAGCCATGCCACGGACACCTCAACCCAAACGCAAGAGGCCACCGAAGCGGCGAACCAAGGACGTCAGCAAGTCCAGCAAACCATGGCCGCGATTAACGGCCTTGCCAGCGAAATTGCCCAAGCGGCGGATAAAGTCAGCGAGCTGAGCAAAAACGCCGAGCAAATTGGCACCGTGGTGACCACCATCAATGGCATCAGTGAACAAACCAACTTGTTGGCGCTGAATGCGGCGATTGAAGCGGCACGTGCCGGGGAACAAGGCCGCGGCTTTGCCGTGGTGGCCGATGAAGTACGCACACTGGCCAGTCGCACCCAAGAGTCAACGGTTGATATTCAGTCTATGATTGAATCACTGCAAGCGCATACCGCGGATCTGCGCCGCGTGATGGAAGGCACGGTTGAAAATGCGTCCGCCAGCGAGGCAGCGGTGCAAGAAATTGATACCGAAATCAGCCAAATCGCTGAGCGCAGTGGCACCATCGCCGATCGCAGCACCGAGATTGCGGCCGCTGCCGAACAGCAAGGCAATGTCGCGGGCACAATTTCACAAGACGTCGAACAGGTACGCAGTCAGTCCACACAAGTGGCACAAATGCTGCGTGATTCTGCCACCGAAGTCAGCGAGCTGGGCGCACAAGCTCATCAGCTGAAAACCTTAGTGGCAGGGCTTCGTACCTAAACGCCTGAGTCTACCCCCTCACGCTTGTAATCACGCGCCCTTCTCTGGGCGCGTTTTTATTGCAATCCCCCTGACCTTGCTCGACAATACCCGCCCTTTTTTGCTTTGCCTCGTTAGGACACCATCATGACTGCCACTGTGTATCTCGCCAAAGGCCGCGATAAATCGATCAAACGCCGCCACCCCTGGATTTTCTCGCGCGGCATTGCCCGTATTGAAGGAAAGCCAGGTTTAGGTGACACTGTCACTGTCTGTGATCATCAAGGCGAGTTTTTAGGCCTTGGCGCGTTCTCGCCACAATCGCAAATTCGGGTACGCATGTGGTGCTTTGAAAAAACCCCCATCGACAGTGACTTTTTCCTTGCCCGTATTCGTGCGGCAAAACCGCTACGTACCATGCTCGCCGAGCGTGATGGCTTGACCGGTTATCGTCTCTTAGCCGCCGAGTCAGACGGTGTCCCCGGCATCACTGTCGACAAGTACGATAACTACTTGGTGTGCCAATTGCTCAGCGCCGGCGCGGATGCCCAGCGTGATAATCTGGTCACCGCCCTACGCACCGAGTTTCCAGATTGTCATATCTATGAGCGCTCCGATGTGGCCATTCGTAAAAAAGAAGGCCTCAAGCCTCGTGTGGGGGTACTGCACGGTGAGGAGCCGCCTGCGTCCGTCATAATCGAGGAAAATGGCGTGGCAATTGAGGTTGATATTACCAACGGCCACAAAACCGGTTTTTACCTCGACCAGCGTGATAGTCGCGAACAAGCGGTGAAATACATGGATGGCAAACGTGTACTGAACTGCTTTTGCTATACGGGCGGCTTTGGCTTGTATGCGCAAAAAGGCAATGCCAAACATGTCACTAATGTCGATGTGTCACAGCCTGCGCTCGACAAAGCGAAAGCCAATGCGGCGCGAAACGGCTTTGATCTCACCCGCGCGGAATTTATCAATGCCGATGTGTTCAAGCTGCTGCGCACTTATCGCGAACAAGGCGAGCGCTTTGACGTGATTGTGATGGACCCACCTAAGTTTGCCGAGTCGAAGTCACAACTTAATGGGGCGTGCCGTGGTTATAAAGACATTAACATGCTGGCGATGCAGCTGCTTAATCCAGGCGGTGTGCTGCTCAGCTACTCTTGCTCGGGTTTAATGGATGCGGGGCTGTTCCAAAAGATCCTCGCGGACGCGGCGTTAGATGCCGGTAAGAACGTGCAGTTTATCGAACGCTTTGCACAAGCGGCGGATCATCCCACTCACAGTGCTTATCCTGAAGGCTTTTACCTGAAAGGGTTTGCCTGCTTGGTGCAATAAGCCGCAAGCGCTATCGCACTTTTGTGTCAGTAGGCGACCTATGTCGTCTTCTTACCTAGACACTTCTGTCTAGCGCCTCTACTGTATTTAGAGAGTCAGCGTTTAGAGAGCCAGCAACAGGAGTGTATAAATGCTCAGTCCCATTAAGCCACACGATGAAGATCAGCGTTTAAAAAAACTAGAAGAGACGGGCCTGCTAGATAGCGAAGACGAAGAGCGCTTTGACCGTATCACTCGCTTAGCAAAACGTTTATTCAACGTCCCGATCGCCCTCGTTAGCTTAATCGACAACGATCGTCAGTGGTTTAAATCCTGCTTTGGCCTGACTGTGCGCGAAACTTCCCGCGATATTTCTTTTTGCGGCCATGCCATTTTGGGTAGTCAACCGTTTGTGGTTCAAGACGCCAGTGCCGATCCACGTTTTGCCGATAACCCTTTGGTGACTGGTGACCCGCATATCCGCTTTTATGCCGGGCACCCGCTTTCTCTTAGTGATGGCACCAATATCGGCACACTCTGTGTTATTGATACCCAGCCAAGACGTTTTAGCCAAGAGGACGTGCGCTTTTTAAAAGATCTGGCGCTACTCGCGGAAAGTGAGTTGTCATCGGCACATACCGCTTACACTGACGACATTACAGGCATTTCTAATCGACGCGGTTTTATGCAACTGGCGAGCCGAGCGGTACAGCATTGCCAATCAATTAATGCTCCCTATTCATTAGCTTTTTTGGACTTAGATAACTTTAAAGCGATTAATGATACCTACGGCCATGCTGAAGGGGATATCGCGTTGTCTCACTTAGCCAACTTGCTGCGCGCCAATATGCGCGAATCGGATGTGTTCGCCCGCTTTGGTGGGGACGAGTTTGTGGTGTTTCTCTATGGTGCGGGTCGTCAAGAAGCGGAGAATGCCCTCGAGCGTTTTGCTGGAGTGGTTGAACGATTTAATCAGATTAACCGACACACGTATCCTCTCTCATTTAGCCAAGGCATTGCGACCAGCTCAGCCACCTCGCACCGCGGTTTAGATGACTTGTTGGATGAAGCGGATACCAAGATGTATCAACAAAAAATGCGTCAAAAAGCCCACAACGGTGATGAGCCCTAAGCGGTGTAGACGTGTAAACGAATAAAAAACGTGGCACACCAAGGTGCCACGCGTTGTCGATAGTACTCACAGCCTTTGCATCTAGTGTGAAAGCGCCGAGGCGATGGTCTCCAAACTACTCGGATCATCAATCGTCGAGGGCACGTGATAAGCCTCGCCATCCGCCATTTGGCGAATAATGCGACGTAATATTTTCCCTGACCGTGTTTTGGGCAACTTATCGACGATCACCGCTTTTTTAAAGCAAGCGATCGCGCCAATTTGATCCCGCACACGCTGAACTAACTCCTGTTCGATCTCGCCACTCACAGAGACAAAACCATCTTTCAGTACCACCAAGCCGAGCGGCAATTGGCCTTTGAGCTCATCGTGCATCCCCACCACCGCACATTCGGCGACCGCTTCATGGCTTCCCAGTACTTCTTCCATTTCTCCGGTCGATAAGCGGTGACCCGCGACGTTAATCACATCATCTATCCGTCCCATCACAAACACATAGCCATCTTCGTCCATGTAGCCCCCATCACCAGAGACATAGTAACCGGGGAACTGGCTGAGATAGCCGGCTTCAAAGCGATCGTGGTTGCGCCACACCGTGGGCAGGCAGCTGGGCGGCAGGGGGCGCTTCACGGCAATATATCCTTGCTGGTTTGGCGCCGCAGGGTCGCCCATTTCATCGAGAATACACACCTGATACCCCGGGCTTGGCATGGTTGCCGAGCCAGGCTTGGTCGCAAAACAGGTTAACCCTAATGGATTGCCTGCAATCGCCCAGCCGGTTTCAGTTTGCCACCAGTGATCCACCACGGGTCGCTGGGTCTTTTCTTCTACCCATTCCAATGTGGGCGGGTCAAGCCGCTCGCCGGCCATAAACACCGTGCGTAACGATGTCATCGGATAACGCGCCAGGTGCTCACCGTTTGGATCTTGCTTTTTAATCGCCCGAAAGGCGGTAGGCGCCGAGAACAAGATGCTGACGTTATACTCGTCACACACACGCCAAAACGCCCCCGCATCCGGTGTGCCGACGGGTTTGCCTTCAAACATCACCGTGGTGCAGCCGTGTAGCAAGGGGGCATAGACAATATACGAGTGCCCCACTACCCAGCCGACATCCGAAGCGGCCCAAAACACTTCACCGGGTTTGACGTTGTAAATCGCGCTCATGCTGTACTTCATCGCTACCGCATGGCCGCCATTGTCGCGCACTACGCCTTTGGGTTTGCCCGTGGTGCCGGAGGTATAAAGGATATACAAAGGGTCCGTAGCATTAACGGGCACCGGCGGCGCAGGGGTGGCTTCCGCTAACAGCGCCGCCCAATCAGCATCACGCGGATTGTCTAAATTAGAACGACACATCGCACGTTGATAGACCACCACATGGTCGGGTTTGTAGCGACTATCCATGATGGCTTGATCGACCATCGGCTTATAAGCCAAGGTTTTCGCGCCCTCGATACCGCATGAGGCGGTGAGCACCACTTTGGGCTCCGCATCTTCAATCCTTACCGCCAGTTCGTTCGGGGCAAAGCCACCAAAGACTACCGAGTGAATCGCCCCAAGCCGTGCGCAAGCGAGCATGGCCACGGTCGCTTCTGGGATCATGGGCATATAAATCACCACGCGATCCCCCTTTTCAACTCCTAGCCCTGCCAGCATGCCCGCAACTTTCGCCACGTAGTCACGCAGCGCGGCATAGGTGTAGGTGGTTTTTTTGTCGGTGACCGGGGAGTCGTAAATAAGTGCAGTTTGTTCGCCTCGACCTTGCTCGACATGAGCATCAAGCGCCATATACGCGGTGTTCATAGTGCCATCGGCAAACCAGCGCTCAATGCCATTGTCATCTTTGCTAAGAATGGTTTGTGGAAAGGTAAACCAATCAAGCTGTTTGGCCTGCGCCTGCCAAAACCCCTCGGGATCGCGGCTAGCCCAATCCGCATGGTGTTGATAACTGGCTTCTTGCATAAGCGGCTCCTTATCGCCCGCCATGAGCGAGCGATGAGTTAGCAAGCAACGTGTTTAATAACGTGCTTAGTTAATCACAAACAGAGACATAAACGTGTGCACTGGGGTTTTCTCCAGCGCGGCCTGGTCGCTACACAAGGCAGCGATTTTTTCGCTCTGTGCTTGCGGGAACCGAGTCGCCAAGTTAGCGCGGAATTTTTGCTCCAGCACAGGGATCCCTTCTTCGCGACGGCGGCGGTGACCAATTGGGTATTCCACCGCGACTTGTTCAGTACTGCTGCCATCGGTAAAGAAGATTTGGATCGCATTAGCAATCGAGCGCTTGTCGGCTTCAAGGTATTCCGCGCTGTAGCGTGGGTCTTCTTTGATCACCATTTTTTGCCGTAGCGCATCAATACGCGGGTCGGCGTGATGGAAGGCGTCTTCGTAGTGCTCGGCCACTAGATTGCCGTATAGCAGCGGCACTGCCACCATGTATTGCAGACAGTGGTCACGGTCAGCCGGGTTAGCCAACTCCCCTTCTTTAGAAATGATGCGAATGGCCGATTCATGGGTGGTGATTTCAATACGTTCAATCTCATCCACGCGGTTTTTCACCTGTGAATGCAAGGTCACCGCCGCTTCCACTGCCGTTTGGGCATGAAACTCCGCTGGGAAGGAAATCTTAAACAACACGTTTTCCATCACGTAGCTGGCAAAGTCTTGTTTGATACTAAAGGGATTACCGTTAAACAGCACATCGTAATAGCCCCACTTGGGCGCGCTAAGCACCGACGGCAAGCCCATTTCACCTTTCATGGTGATCATCGCCAACCGCACCGCGCGGGAGGTGGCATCGCCCGCCGCCCACGATTTGCGTGAACCGGCGTTCGGCGCATGGCGATAAGTGCGCAGCGCACAGCCATCTACCCAAGCTTGTGAGACGGCATCAATGATCTGCTCCCGATTACCGCCCAGCATTTTGGTGACCACAGCCGTTGATGCCACGCGCACCAATAAAACGTGATCGAGCCCGACGCGGTTAAAGCTATTCTCAAGGGCGAGCACGCCTTGGATCTCATGCGCTTTAATCATCGCGGTCAACACATCGCGCATAGTGAGTGGTGGTTTGCCTTCGGCCACGGCCACACGGCTTAAGTAATCGGCGGTGGCCAAAATTCCACCTAGGTTATCGGACGGATGGCCCCACTCGGCGGCGAGCCAAGTATCGTTAAAATCGAGCCAGCGAATAATACAGCCGATGTTAAACGCGGCAGTGACCGGATCAAGCTCGTGGGAGGTGCCCGGCACACGCGCGCCATGGCGCACAGTCGTCCCCGGCACCAGTGGACCCAGGTGTTTGGTACATTCAGGGAAACGTAGCGCCAGCAAGCCGCAGCCAAGGGTATCCATCAAACAGTTACGCGCGGTGTTGTAGGCTTCTGCCGAGGCAATCGGCGTGCTATCGACATAATCAGCAATTTGCACCAATAAGGCGTCTGGGTCGGGGCGCTGGTTGAGTTCTACGTTGTTGCTCATGGTCAATTCCTTGTGTGATGGTTAATCCAGTTAATGCGCGCCGGTTAGGGGCGCTGATCGATAGGTAGCCAATCTTGGTGCTCAGGGCCGTCGTAATCGGCACTGGGGCGAATAATGCGGTTATTAGCGCGCTGCTCAAACACATGCGCCGCCCAGCCCGTTACTCGGCTCATAACAAAAATCGGGGTAAACAATTTGGTCGGGATCCCCATAAAGTGGTAGGCCGAGGCGTGATAAAAATCGGCATTGGGGAACAAGCCTTTTTCGCGCTTCATCACTTGCTCAACCCGCTCAGACACGTCATAAAGCCAAGCGTCCGGTGCGTTTTCGGCAAGCTGTTTCGACCAATGCTTAATAAGCGCATTGCGAGGGTCTGATTCACGGTAAATCGCATGGCCAAAGCCCATCACTTTGTTTTTGTTGGCGAGCATTTGCATTAGCCCGGCTTCAGCGTCGTCAGGCGCACGCCACTGCTCGAGCATCGCCATCGCCGCTTCATTGGCACCGCCATGCAATGGGCCGCGCAAGCTGCCGATGGCCGCGGTAATGCAAGAGTGCAAATCAGACAAAGTGGACGCGCACACACGGGCAGTAAAGGTCGAGGCATTGAACTCATGCTCGGCATACAGCACCAGCGAGCAATGCATCACAGATTCATGCAGTGGCGACGGGGTTTCGTCAGTGAGCATTTTGAGAAAGTAACCGCCAATGCTTTTCACCTCCGGCTGATAGGTATCGACTCGCACACCATCATGCGAATAGCGGTACCAATAGCAGATAATGGCCGGCAACATCGCCAACAGAGTATCGGTTTTATCCGCTTGCTCACTAAAGTCGGTTTCTTGATCCAAGTTACCCAGCATCGAGCAACCAGTACGCATCACATCCATGGGGTGCGCATTGGCAGGAATTCGCTCCAGCACCGCTTTTAAGGCGTCAGGTAACCCCCGCTTGCCGACCAAGGTTTCTGTGTAGTCGGCGAGCGTTTGGCGATTGGGGAGTTGGCCTTTGAGTAGCAGGTAAGCGACTTCCTCAAATTGGGCGTGATTGGCTAAATCGGTAATGTCGTAACCGCGATAGGTTAATCCAGTACCGGTTTGTCCCACCGTACACAAGGCGGTGGTGCCGGCACTTTGACCACGAAGGCCCGCGCCGGAGATGGCTTTGTCTTTGGGTGCGACGGCGACATTTGTCATGATTGGCTCCTTTCCTTTGATGCCATCAGATTCAACCGCTGCATGAATCCGTGAACGTGGCGATAATTCCAGTGGTGTAACCGACGTTTTCACACTGTGGGTGTACGTTCGTGATCACTCTTTTCCAAATAAGCGATCCAATTGTTGTTCGTAGGCGTGATACCCCAAGAATTCATAGAGGGCATCACGGGTTTGCATGGTGTCGACCACGTTTTTCTGGTGGCCATCATCCAGCAAGTGTTGATACACATTGAGGGCGGCTTGGTTCATGGCACGAAACGCAGAGAGCGGATACAGCACCATGCTGACCCCGACACCCGCCAGCTCTTGGCTGGTAAACAGTGGGGTTTGACCAAACTCGGTGATATTCGCTAGTACCGGCACCTTTACTTGCTCAACAAAGGCTTGGTACTGCTCGAGTGTTTGCATGGCTTCGGGGAAAATCATGTCCGCCCCTGCTTCTACGTAAGCTCTGGCGCGGGCGACAGCACTGTCCATACCTTCCACCGCCAAGGCGTCGGTGCGCGCCATGATCACAAACTCAGGATCGGTGCGCGCATCCACCGCGGCTTTAATGCGGTCGACCATTTCGGCTTGGCTGACAATTTCTTTGTTAGGGCGATGACCGCAGCGCTTTTGCGCCACTTGATCTTCCATATGTACCGCGCCTGCACCGGCCCGCTCCATTTCGCGAATGGTGCGAGCAATATTGAGCGCGCCGCCAAAGCCGGTATCAATATCCACCAGTAAGGGCACGTCGGTTGCTGCAGTGATCCGGCGGACATCTTCCAACACATCGTTGAGAGTCGTGATCCCCAAATCCGGTAAGCCATAAGAGGCATTGGCAATTCCACCTCCAGAGAGGTAAATGGCTTGATGCCCCACTCGCTCTGCCATCTTGGCGCAATAGGGGTTGATTGTACCGACGACTTGCAGCGGAATATTGTTGCGCACCGCTTGGCGAAAACGTGCACCTGCACTCATAGCATTCTCCTTGTGAACTCATGGCTTAGCGGATTAGTTAATCGGTAATTTGCTGTTCAATCAGTTGGCGACTGCGCTGAATATGACGACGCATCAGCATTTCGGCCAACTCGGCATCGCGCTCTCGAATTGCCGCCAAAATCTGCATGTGCTCTTGTAACGCTTGCTGGGGGCGAGAATGCGCCCGGGGCGATTGAAAGCGGTACATCCGCAGCAAGTGGTACAACTCGCCACACAACAGGTTGATCAGTTTCTGGTTGTGGCTGGCTTTAATGATGCAATAATGAAAATCAAAATCGCCTTGTTGGTGGAAGTACGCCGCCCCCTCCACCCGTTCGATATAGGCATGGTGGGTGTCGAGCACTGCACTTAACTGCTCAATTTCCTCATCGGTGATGTGCGCGCAAGCCAGTCTTGCGGCCATACCTTCTAACGCTTCTCGCACCGCATAAATCTCAGCCAGTTGACGATGCGTGAGTGTCACTACCCTTGCCCCGACATGAGGGACGCGCTCTACCAACCCCAAGGCTTCGACCCGCATCATGGCTTCACGCAGTGGCCCTCGGCTGACGCCAAATGCAGCAGCCAACCCCGCTTCCGATACCTTGGTGCCCGCTGGATAAGTGCCGGTGACAATCGCCTCGATAAGTTGCTCGGTCAGACTGGCTGACTTGGTGGGCTCTCGTGACTCAAGCTGCGCCGCTTGCACGCTCTGATCGAGAAATTGATCATTTGTCGACAATAAAGACATAAACACCGCCTAAAAACTTCAATAAAGCCAGAATAGAACAATATTGTAGACAATGTGGATTAGACTTTGGTCTGTAGACACCGACTTTTATCGTGATCAAAGCCACAACGTAAATGATAATGTACGCATTGAGTTGTTATTCACTTGTTATCAAACGAGCGTTTGACTCGACCTATCCGAACAACGGCGTATGGTGTAGCGGTCGTTTTAATAGGGATAGAGCGCAAATATGGATAGAAATCATTCCAAGCGTGAAAACGCATTAGCGCTACTGATTGGCAGTAGTTTGGTGTCACTCGGCATCTTCTTTTTCAATCAAGTGGGGTTACTGACCGGCGGTACCGCTGGGCTAGCACTCTTTTTACAACGGATCACCGATTTCAGCTTTGGTGAGCTTTTCTTCGTGATCAACCTGCCTTTTTATTGGCTCGCCTACACCCAAATGGGCAAACGCTTCACCATCAGTACCTTGGTTGCGGTCAGCATCGTTTCATTCGGTGCGGATCATCTAAGCGCCGTATTAACTATCAACAGCATTCATCCTGTGTATGCGGCGCTGTTTGGCGGCGGCTTAATTGGCATGGGCATGCTGGTGATGTTCCGCCATCAATGCAGCTTGGGCGGATTTAACACCTTGGCGTTGTTCTTACAGCAACGATTTGGTATTCGCGCTGGGAAAGTACAAATGGCGTTGGATTGCTCGATTGTGGTGTTGTCGCTGATGATCGTTGACCCATGGCTGATAGCCTTATCTGTCGCCGCGGCGATTACCACCAATCTCGTGCTGGCCATGAACCACAAGCCTGGACGCTATCAAGTCCAGCCTCCTTCAACCGCATAATGGCAGTGAGTGTTGAGAGGCGAGTTTTCGCCTCTCTTCCCTCAGGCTCCATCCGCTTACGTCTGGCGTGTTATTCGTGCCATCGTCGCCACTCGCGTTCCTAAATACGAATCACTCTTACAATTGATTGCCGTACATGCTAAATTTCGCTTTTTTGGCGCCTATCATAAAGGAGTGTTGATGAACGCGGCCGATCCTAGCGTTGATGTGTTACCACTGCCCGCCACGGTTGCACTGTCCCCTTTCCCCGCTGCTTTAGGCTTGTCTGTGATCCCAGATGATGTAGTGGGCACATCACTTCAAGAACAGCTCACGACTGAGCACGGATTGACGCAGTGTTTTTCCGCCGTCAACGCCACCTATGGCGATGCAGATAACCGCGCCCAGGGCACACTTTTTATTGGCGCCTATGCCTATGAATTTTTGCTTCCAGTGCTGGCAAGCTGGCTACAAGCTGGGCAACTCCCCGCACTGGACTTGGATAATTGGCAGGTCAAATACGAGCCTACCCGCGTCACTAAGCCGAACGGCGAAGAGCTCGTTTATCATAAGCCGCACTTTTATCTCAATGCCTTGATTGGTTGGGAACAGCCAGCGGCAAAGGATTGGCAGGCTATTTTACATGGTGCCTTGTTACGGCATTTTTCGCCCATCGTCGACGCGGTGGCGGAGCAAAGTGGCATGCGTGAAGGTCCACTTTGGAAAGTGGTTGCCGATTCAATCTGTATTGCCTTTTTGATGGTGGGTAAACATCGTGATTGTGAGCAAGCCGCGCGTGACGCAGCTCTATCTATCGTCCATCAACGCGGCACCCCACTTTATAGTAAGCGCAGTGGCTTTCACGATGTGACCGTCTACGACCCGAATGACACCCAAACCGTGCTGCAAACCCATAGCTTCCGTCTACGCGGCGGCTGCTGCCGGATCTTTACCGTCGATGATCACAGTTATTGCTCAACCTGCTGCTTTTTAAAGCCTGACGAACAAGCTAAGCGCCTTGCAGAAGTCGCGTGTCAGCGTGAAGGCGTGGCGCTGGACACGCAGCCTCGCTAACTCAGCGCCACATCGACCCAAACAAGACGATGATCGGAGTGAGCACGCGCATTTTCTTGGCCGTTTTTATCACAAATCAGTGGGTAGTCGGCATCATCAGGCGCAGGCCAAAATACGCCGGAGGCTTGCACCGCGAGCTCTCGCGAAGGTAGGACATAATCAAGGCGCAGCCCGCCGTTGTGGGTGGCGATTGCTCGCCCTTTCCCATCGATAAATCGAAAGGCGTGAGACAGTGCCGCCTCACTTTTTGGCACCTGTGCGCCGACAGCGACCTCTGGATGCACACGCGGATGATTGAGCAAAGCGCCAATGGCTTGCTTATCCCCATCGCCATAGCTCGGATCCGCATTTAAATCGCCAATCACCACAAACGGCGTCTCGGAAGCAAGCCCGCCGTGGACGCCCTTGTCGTCCACCAGCCAATCGGCGTTGTCTAAAAGGCCAATCAGTTGGTGAATTTCATCACTGTTGCGACGCCAGTTACGCTTTTCCGGTCCATCAAACACGGGCGGTGAGGGATGACAGGCCACCACTTGTATTCGATGTTCGCCAACCCGTATCGGCACTGACACCAAGTTTTTTGAGGCGAGACGCAGCGCCTGCTGTGCTTGTTCGGTGTAATACTCCGTAGGAAGCTGATGGCGAGGCAATTGATGCCACGCAAAGTGCTGCCAAGTGCGAATTGCGGCATCTTCGATGGGGTAACGCGATAAAATCACATAGCCAAATTGACCATGATAGTCGCCAAAGCCATGGCATTGCTGGGCACGATTTAAGCGTTGGTGCTCACTGACCGGCACCGTTAATTTTAAGCCTGTATTGGTGGCCGGCAAATAGCGATACGGATAATCAATCGGCGTTTCACCGTGTTGCGATTGAGCCAAATGCCGCTCACAAAATGCGGCGAGCGCACCATCGTCGCCACCGCTGCCCGGATGATCAAACTCGCAAAGCACCGCCACATCAGGACGCACTCGTTGTAGGGTCGCGGCGAGATTTCTAATTTGTCGGCTGGGGGTGGGCGCTAACATCTGTGCTTTAATGTCACCGGCCTGACGTCCGGCTAGAGACAGGTTGAATTGTGCCAACCTAAGGCTTGAAGGTGCTGTCATGACATCCCGATAATGTGCTGAAAGAACCCCTATTTTAACAAGCTATCGAGGGCGCGACGAATTTGCCGCGCATCTTCTTCTGCTCGATGCGGTGTCGGCCCCAAAGCCTCCATTTCGCGACTAAAATCGCGCCGATCGAGATCGCTGTGCTTTTTTAGCCATTGATTCACCTCCATTAGGGTGAATGAAGGACGCATGTAGCAGGCTTTGTAAAGCCGCCCCATCCAAAACAGATCCCACTGGCTGTCGCACAATACATGTTCAAAGGGGGCAAGGGTTTGGTTAAGGTGCTGGCATACTTCTAACACACTCATCCCTTCACTAAAAAGGCGCTCGCGGGAGATCCCATGAATTCGGGTTTCGGCTTCTTTGTCCCAGTGGTTCCAATGGCCACTGGCGGTGGAAGGGTCAATCAAAAAACTATCACTGTCGCCATTTGGTAACACGTACCCGACCTCTATCGGGTAAGACACTAACGACAAACCGGATGCTTCAAAATCCAGTGTCACCCACATACGCGTACTCCTTGCTCATAAACACTCCTGCATGACTAGGCACTTCCATTGCCTGATTACCTAACTGTAGCCTTTTTGTTGCTACTTGGACGGGTTGTCGCGCTACTTTTGCGTGCTTGATTAACAAGTGGGTGAAAAAATAGATGTTATTTCATCTGCTTGGCTATTTTTTTATTGGTAATGTGATAATTCTGACAAGTGACCGTCGGAGTTTGACCGTTGTACGATATATTTCATCGCCGGATTGATTTAGGCTTCGGTAAATGCTGCATCACGCAGTTTGATAGCAACCACCTTGTTAACGAGGGATGATAGGTATGAAGCAAACGTCTCGCACCATGCTTGCGCGTAAACACGTGGCGTTAGTGGCGCACGATCACTACAAAAACGCCTTGAGCGAGTGGGTACAAGAAAATAAAGAGATACTGAGTCAGCATGAGCTTTATGCTACTGGCACCACGGGGCATATTCTTGCGCGAGAAACCGGATTAAAAATCACTCCGCTTATCAGCGGCCCAATGGGTGGCGATCAGCAACTCGGTGCGATGATTTCTGAACAAAAAATTGATGCGATGATTTTCTTTTGGGATCCGCTCAATGCCGTGCCACACGACCCAGATGTCAAAGCACTACTGCGTGTCAGCACGGTTTGGAACATTCCCGTTGCCACCAATCGCTCAACCGCCCGCTTTCTGATTACCTCCCCGCTGTTCGGGCAAGAGGTGGATGTTCAAATCCCCGATTATCAAGCCTATTTAGACGAGCGTTTGTAGTGCTTGCCCCACGCTGTGAGTCGTTCGCTGACAGTGTGGGTTATACACCTTCTAGAGATACCCTTTGAGCTCCTCAACAAATGATGAGGCATGGCCTTTTTGGTGTACTAGCCACACTTGTTTTTGTGCGCGTGTCAGGGCGACATAAAACAGTCGTCGTTCTTCCGCGTGCTCAATCGGCTCTTCATTTTTTCCCAGTAACGCCTCATCGAGTGAAAGCGAGCGTGGTTTGGCGGGAAATACGCCATCATCCATGCCGAGGATAAACACATAGTGGGCTTCTTGGCCCTTGCTGGCGTGTGCGGTGGTATAGCGAAGCGCCAATGAAGGATACGCATTCTGCCAGCTTTCTAGTGCGTCAGGACGGATGGCATGCGTGCGACCAATCATCATCACACTCACAGCTTGCGCCGCCTTAGCATGCTTTTTCTCTAAGCTTGCCAGTGTCTTTTCTAGCTTATCGTCAGTGATCACCTTGATCGCTTTGGGTGTTTTCGTCGATGCCTTGTCTCGCGCGTAATCTAATTGTTTGCTGAGCTGTTTAGGGTTTTGGCCAATGAATTGTTGTGCCACATCTCCCAAGGTAGACGGGTAGCGATAACAGGTGGTCAGCCAGCAAATTTCACTGTCACCGAAACGCTGTGCAAACTCGGTGGTTAAACTAACATCGGCACCGGCAAAGCGATAAATGGCTTGCCAATCATCCCCCACGGTATACAAGGAGGCGCGTGGTGATTGGGTTTCACTGTCCGTTTTACCGTGACACAGTGCCTCGAGCATCGCCAACCGTGCCGGGGAGATGTCTTGGTATTCATCGACCATCACAAACTGAATAGGCGTGACGAATTTTCGCTGCTGAAACAACTTGGTGGCTTTTGCGATCAAGCCGTCAAAGTCAACAGCGCTCTCCGCTTTTAGCGCCTGTTTGTAGGCTTGGTACAACGGCCAAATCACCGCCAGTTCATTTTTTAACGCACTCTGCTCATCAAAGCTCGCCAATCTATCGGTCAGGGCGCGCTTGGTGGTATTGGCTTGGATCACTCGAGAAAGACGCGACCAAATCCAGGTGTGCAACCGGTTTTCATGGGCACAGGCGCTGAGCTCAGCATTATCATCAAGTGGTAGTGCGTGCTGCTGATGTAATTTGTCCCATGCTTTACGGGTAGAGGACTGTTGCCAGTGTTCGGCGAGTGTTTGGGTCAGCCATGCCGATTTCGCCGTCTCATCACTGGCGAGTGGAGAAATAATCGGCGCCTGTCCTTGGTGTTCAGCAAGTTGCTGGCGGGCAAAACCATGGAAGGTGGTTACATTCACTTCATGGCCCGTTTTGGTCTTAATCCGAGTTTTGAGCTCGGTGGCGGCATCTCGACCAAAGGCAAGCAACAAAAGCTGCTCAGGCTTGGCTTGACCGCTTTCAATCAAGTAGGCGGCGCGTGCTACCAACACGCTGGTTTTACCGCTTCCGGGCCCAGCCACCACCAAGGTATGAGATTCATCAGTAAGCACGGCCTCGCGCTGTCCCGCATTCAAAGGCGACGACTCAACCTGATCAAACCAGGTTTGCCACTGATTAAGCATCGCCGCTTGCCACTGTTGATTGCGGGCTTTCAGCCAGCTTGAATCGGCCTGCAACACAGGCGCTAACGTGGTGGCAAGGCTTTCGTCCAAATTGGCTAAGAATGAGACGGGTATCCCCTCGCCTTCCAGCTTATTCAATACTGTTTGCTGCGCGGTGCGTAATTGTGTGACACGTGCATAACCGGGCGCATTCACCAGTGCATCAAGCTCAGCCAGTAAACTGGGGCGTATCATTGCCAGCCGTTTTTGATAACGGGCGATATAGGCTTGATAGTGGCGATAGATAGTTTGTCCCGCCTGTTGGGCGTGATCCCATGGCAAGCCAAAGACCTCGAATGGCAGTGGGTCGCCCTCATCGGTATAACCGGTCAGCGAAATCGTACCCCAAAGCAAACCACGCGACACCCGAAGTTGCCCGTCCCATGCTGAGAAAGGAATGTATTGGCGATGGTGGCGAGACTCCAGCAATAAACCATCATCTTCTAACTGCAGGCTATAATGATCGCCATAAACAAGCCATTGTGCCCAACGATTGGCCGTAAGTTTCATATCTCAACGTTATTCAGCGAATAGCGCACGCGTTGTGCCCTAAAAAGATGCTTGGCATGCTACTTCTCAAGGCTCGATAAATCAATTCACTAGAGAGATGCCACTGCCTACGCACTGCGCTGACAACACGAAATTGACCTGCCGCAACCATTTTCTTAATCCATGACAAAATACCCGATTGAGGCTTAGTTTCTGGTCCCGTTTCTGCTATCTTGCCAGCATTGTTGGCCGATCACCGTTATTTATGTCTCTTTCTCTGCCACGTTTACCTTTCCTGCCGCTCGCTGTGCGTGAGTATTGGGCGAACCATCGTATTAATGACAGCATTCGCGTCCTTATCGCCCTAATGGGGGTAGCGCTTTATGCGGGGTATGCAGACCGTACGGATATTGTCACACCGCTGGTGTTGGGCGTGATTGCCTCGGCGTTGGCAGAAGTGGATGACCACTTTTGGGGGCGGATACGAGCACTTGGCGTCACACTCGTTTGCTTCACGGTCGCCGCCTTTTCTGTCGAACTGCTTTACGACACGCCTTGGTTATTTGCCATTGGCCTCACACTATCGAGTTTCGGTTTTATCATGCTGGGTGCGATCGGTGAGCGCTATGGCACCATTGCCTTTGCCTCTTTGCTTCTCGCGGTTTATACCATGCTGGGGATGGAGCAAGGCAGTGATATGTGGTTGCAACCTATGATGCTGCTGTCAGGCGCACTCTGGTATGGGCTGCTATCGCTAGTATGGATCCTCATTTGGCCTCACCGCCCTGTGCAGCACCGGCTCGCGGCGGTTTTTCGTCAAACGGCGACGTACATGGAAACCAAATCCCGATTATTTCATCCGGTGGCTGAACTGGTTCCGCAGCCGACGCGTATCGCCGCCGCTAACCAAAATGCCCAAGTGGTTGCGGCGCTAAACCAAGCAAAAGCGTCATTGCTGACACGCGCGCGGCGTGGCCGACTCACACAGCGGCATCAAACCTTGCTACAAACCTATTTCATTGCCCAAGATATTCACGAGCGTGTGAGTTCATCCCATTATCGTTACCAAGATCTAGCGGCGCATTTTTTCCATTCCGATATCCTCTTTCGCTTTGAAGCCTTATTAAACGCGCAAGCTCAAGCCTGCCGGGATGTCGCTCAAGCCATGTCAATCGGTACACACTACCAGCATCCGAAAACAGGCCAGCAAGCGCTCACGGCAATCAAACAGTCGATGGCCTATTTGTCGGCACAAGAGGAGCAAGACAGCACTCGCCTCGCGCTTCTGCAGCAACTCGATTTTCTCTACAAAAACTTGGAAACAGTAGAACAACAACTCGCCAGCTTGAGCCACTTAGCCAGCACGGACAATCTGCAAGAAAGTGAACTGGCCGACCCTGATGCACACTCGTTGGGGGAAATGGCTTACCGCATTCGTCGACAGCTCACGGTCAAATCATTGCGGTTTCGTCATGCTGTTCGCCTATCTTTATCGTTATTGACCGGCTACGCCCTGATCCAAGGGCTTTCGCTAGAGCACGGTTTTTGGATTTTGATGACCATTCAGTTCGTGTGCCAAACCAACTATTCAGCCACCCGCAGTAAGCTTAAAGAGAGAGTATTGGGCACCGTCGCCGGTCTACTCTTGGGCGTACCGGCGCTCTATCTCTTTCCAGATCCCAGCAGTCAACTGGCGTTGATGGTGATCACCGGTGTGCTCTTTTTCGCATTTCGCACCGTGCAATACACCCTCGCAACCTTGTTTATTACGCTGTTGGTATTAATGTGCTTTAGCCAATTCGGCCAAGGCTTCGCTGTTATTCTTCCCCGCCTTGGCGATACCGTCATTGGCAGCTTGATTGCCGTCGCGGCCGTCCGTTACGTGTTACCCGACTGGCAAGCACACCGTTTGCGCGGGATCATGACCGAAGCCTTGCAAGCCAATCGAGACTATCTTGCTCATGTGATTGCGCAATACCGCGTCGGTAAGCGCGACAACCTGGCTTATCGTATCGCTCGACGTCACGCCCACAATGCCGATGCCGAGCTCACCACCGCTATCAGTAACATGCTGGTGGAGCCTGGACGCTATCGCACCAATATCGAAGAGACCTTCCGGTTCTTGTGTTTAAACAACGCAATGTTGAGCTATATTTCGGCCCTCGGCGCGCACCGTAGTCGCATGGATGATGAAGTTAATCACCAAAAAATGGCGCAACTCCATCGTGAGATTCATCAATCACTTAACACACTGACTGAGCGTTTGGGTCAAGCATTGCCAGCAGAGTTACCCACCCAAGTACCATCCACTGGCACCAAGACACCCGCAGGCGAGCCTGTGAGCATTGATGAGCACCACGCCAATGACGCTACCGCATCGCAATCACCTTCGTATGCGCCTGTTGATAACGCGCCGCTAAGCATGGTGCTGCAACAGCTACACTTAATTCGACGCATGTTGCCTGAGCTCAATAGTTTGACAGAAACACTGCGCCAGCAAGCACTTAAGCAAAGTCGCGCCTAAAAGGAAGAAAAGCGGTTACACAGGGTTAGCTCGGCACTGTCACGTGAAAGGCACGGTTATTGCGGAGTTAACAGGACGGATATCACGTCAGCGCTGTGTAAAATTACACTTATTTACGCAGCGAATGGTTGAAAGCCTGACCGCGAGGCCGGATATTAATAGTTACGCCACCTGTTGAGGCTGGCAACTATACTGATAATTAAGCGGCCTAATGCCGCCTCGTAGCCCGCCTGGAGCAATTATGGCTATTCATGTAGGAATCATCGACTCTGACCCCGTCCGTCTCGTCACCCCTGTTTTACATCAGCAATTGCCTGTGAGTAAGCTGATACTCATTGGCACACTGGAGCAAGATCTGGAGTTTGAGCGTTTAACACGTGTGTTGGCACCCAAGGGGATTGAAACCGAGTTTTTTGAAATCTCGGACGATATCAATATTCGTGAAGTAAAAAGCCAAGTGAAACAACTGGCAGAACAGCTCAGCAGCGCTTCTGAAGACATCCTTTTTAATGCGAGCTGTGGCCTGCGCCACCAATTACTCTCCGCTTATGAAGTCTTTCGTACCTATCAGTGGCCCAGCTATGTAATTGAGCCCTATAGCGACGAGCTTTGTTGGCTGTACCCTGACGGCCTCCCCCAGCAACAAGTGGAAGACCATATTAGTCTCACTGAGTATTTAACGGTTTTCGGCGCGCGCTGTGAGCATCAAGATGACCAAGTCTCAGGTTGTTTAACCAATGACATTTACCGGTTGGGAGAAAAGTGGGCCAGCAATGCCTATGAGCTCGGTCCAGGCCTAGCCACTTTGAACTACCTCGCAACCACGTGTCGTAAAGAGCAACGTTTAGACGTCGCGCTTAGTGAGAAGCAGCAAGGTTATCGCGAGCTTGGTATTCTTCTCGATGACCTCTCGGATGCCGGCTTAGCCAGTTATGAGCAAGGGGTGCTGACATTTAGCTGTGAAGAAGCGCGACGTTTTGCCAACGGGGAGTGGCTAGAAAGCTACGTGCACCACACTGTCACTTCCATCCAACAGGAGCTTCCCACCATCCAAGACAGTGCCCTCTCTTTACAGGTATATCGCCAAATTGGTGAGCGCGAGGTGCGCAATGAATTAGATGTCGCCATGGTGGTGAATAACAAGCTGCATATTATTGAATGCAAAACCAAAGGCATGTCGAGCGACGGCGACGATACCCTATACAAGCTGGAGTCCTTGCGTGATTTGCTCGGAGGGCTTCAGGCGCGCGCGATGTTGGTGAGCTTCCGTCCATTAAGGCATCACGATATTACCCGTGCCACCGATTTAGGCTTAGCCTTGATTGGCCCTGATCAACTGGCCAACCTGCGTACTCATCTTTATGACTGGTTTATCGCAGCGGGCGGGACGATTGAGGTAAGAACGAGCTAGACGCTTGCGCGAAGCAATAGGACAGGTTCGCTAAACGGTCGGCAATAAAAAAACGCGGTGCCCGAGGGCACCGCGTTTGGGTAGGATAACGAAGTCTCGCTTATGACAGAAGCTTACGTGCAGCCTCTACCACGACTTTAATCGAGCGCGCTTCCGTCTCTTTCAAGGTTGCATGATCTGGGGTCTCTTTTTGTGTGCGGTTGATAATCACGCCCGCCACACAACCCGCTCGCAGGCCGGAGCTCGCACACATGGTCAGCAATGTGGCTGATTCCATCTCAAAGTTCAGCACACCCATGTCCTGCCATTCTTGCATTGAACCTTGGAAACGACGCACAACACGGCCGCTAAAGGTATCGTAACGCTCTTGACCTGGATAGAAGGTATCACTGGATGCCGTCACGCCAGTGTGAACCGTCGCACCATCTTCATCAACGGCGGCTTTCATGGCCGTGGCGACGTCAAAATCGGCCACCGCAGGGAACTCCATTGGTGCAAAGTGCGTACTTGCACCGTCAAGGCGTACAGAGCCGGTGGTCACAATCATGTCACCGACATTAATGTCAGGCTGAATTGCCCCCGTCGTGCCCACACGCAAGAAGGTACCAACGCCAAGTTGTGCCAACTCCTCAACCGCAATAGAGGTCGATGGGCCACCGATACCCGTTGAGCAAACCACCACAGGTTTGCCATCAAGCCAACCGAGGTACAAGGTATACTCACGCTGTGAGGCGAGAAACGTGGGTTTTTCCATCAAGTTAGCAATTTTTTCTACGCGCGCAGGGTCGCCAGGAATAATCGCCGTGGTTGCGCCTTGAAGATCCGCTTTTGTTACGCCAAGGTGAAATACAGGGGTATCAGACATCATTCGTCTCCTCGCTGGATGGTATCATCCGCATTAGAATCAATGTGATGCCTACGTGAGCAGGCATCAACGCGTTATTGGTTATGTGGTTAGGATACCCAAATTTTACGCCTTTTGTGTGACCACCATCGACCTATTACCATATTGAATATTACAGATTTCAGAATTTAGAGATCGTTATCACTTTATAAAGGCAAAAGCAGACAGCCTTTGCCCTGGTTTTTAGCGCGGGTCACGAAGTAAGCGTAGCGCATTCAGCGTGACTAACGCCGTGGCCCCGCTATCAGCCAGCACCGCGACCCAAAGTCCTGTGATACCGAGTACACTCGTCACCAAAAACACCCCTTTAAGCCCTAATGCGATCGTAATGTTTTGCCGTACATTCGCTTGGGTCGCTCGCGCCAGTTGCAGTACTCTTGGTAACTCGACCAGCCGGTTATGACTCAATGCCGCCTCAGCCGTTTCTAGCGCCACATCGGTACCACTTCCCATTGCAACACCCACGTGAGACGCTTTCATGGCCGGTGCGTCATTAATGCCATCGCCAACCATGGCGATACGATATTGCTCCGCCAGCGCTTCTACCGCCTCAACCTTGTTCTCCGGCAGTAGCCCCGCGCGGTAATCAATATCCAGTTCGCGGGCAATTTCAGCGGCTGAGGTCGGGTTATCGCCGGTCAACATCACAGGCTGGATACCCATAGCGCGCAATTGCTCGATGGATTCTCGCGCATCATGTCGCAGTGTATCTCGCCAGCCGATCATCCCTTGTGGTTGCTCGTCAATGAGCACAACCGCAACCGTCACCCCGCGCTCGGCCACCGATTGGGCCTCTTGATATTGTGCGTGGTTTAACGTCGACTCTGCCACTTTATCCAATGCAACCAACCTGACTAACTGTCCTTCGACCATGCCTTGCACGCCGCGACCAGCATTCGCTTGAATATGCGAGGCATCCGGTACCGATAGACCACGCTCGGCGCTATACAACACCAAGGATTTCGCCAAGGGGTGGTGGCTGCCACGCTCTATCGCCGTCGCCGCTTGAAGCAGAGCGC
The DNA here is from genome assembly GCF_009377945.1 of Salinivibrio sp. VYel1. Taxonomy (NCBI): domain Bacteria; kingdom Pseudomonadati; phylum Pseudomonadota; class Gammaproteobacteria; order Vibrionales; family Vibrionaceae; genus Salinivibrio; species Salinivibrio sp. VYel1. The sequence goes on from NZ_RSAM01000012.1 coordinate 29,326, forward strand.
TCTTATCACCGTGCCATGCGCGCACATCGGTCACCATGGGTTTACCTTCGGTCAAGGTACCTGTCTTATCCAATGAGACGGCATTGATACTGGCGAGTGTCTCTAACGCTGCTCCACCTTTGATCAAAGCACCACGGCGTGCCGCGGTGGCAAGCCCCGAAGTAATCGCCGCAGGTGTCGAAATCACGAGCGCACATGGGCACGCGATCAACAATAGCGCTAACCCTCGGTATAACCATTCTTGCCAGCTGGCGGCAAAGAACAGGGGTGGAATCACCACAACCAGCGCGGCGAGCCCAATCATTGCCGGCGTGTACCAACGACTGAATTTGTCGATAAATCGCTCAATCGGCGCTTTTTTCGACTCGGCCTGCTCGATGAGACGCAAAATACGGTCAATGGCATTTTCGCCCTGTGCGGATGTCACGGTCAGCTGTACGGTTTTATCAGTTGCCAAGCTGCCCGCCATCACGGTATCACCCGCGTCGATATCGACGGGAATAGGTTCACCTGTCAGCGCACTTTGGTCGAAACTGGCGGCACCTTCCATCAGTTGCCCATCCGCGGGGAGCCGCTCACCGGCACTGATTTCAATCCGATCACCCGGCTCTAGATCACTGGCCGCGACTGTCTCACGCGAACCATGACGATCAATCCGCGTCACGGTTTCTGGCACTAACGCCATGAGTGACTGGATACCATCACGGGCACGTGTAGAGGCATATCCCTCTAGCCGCTCGCCAATAAGAAACAGCACAAGTACCATGGCCGCTTCCGTGGTTTCTCCCAGATACAGGGCCCCAATGGCTGCAATGCTCATTAAGGTTTCTATCGAAAATGGCGATCCTTGGCGGGCAAGCCGAGCCGCTTTAAGCACAATGGGTGCCAGTCCAACTACAGTCGCAGCAGTAAACAACCAATCGGATAAAGAAGCGGACCAGTAATCTAGTCCCCAAGCCACCAACATAATGCCCATTAGGCCAAACAGCAGAGCGTCATCACGCCATTTCAGCCAGCCAGAAGGCGTAGTGGCGGTTTGATTCAAGGGAACCAGCGGAAAACCGGCTTTTTTCGCGGCTTGCTGAATCGCAGAGCGAGTATCGGTTGTTGGCGCTTCGTGAGTCAAAGCGACGCGTAGCTTTTCAGTCGCAAACAGCACTTGTGCGCTCTCTACACCCGGCGTGGCATGAATCGCCTTTTCAAGTTTGCCAGCACAGCTTGGACAATCCATACCGGTCACCCCCCACTCATGGGTTACAGAGGACCATGACGGGGATGACGCCGAAGATGCATTCTCGCAGGTATCGTTACACGAGGTGTGAGGCCTGTCGGGATCGTCATCGCCCGCACTACCCTCTCCGTCTTGGTGACTTGCACAGCAGCTCGACGCTTGGCAGCTATTCGTTACCGCCTGCGCAGACTGAGAAACCGTTTGGTGATGTGGCTGATGACAGTGGTGATGTCCACAATGCTTACACATAATCGACTCCTTCTTTGGTCGTTGTGTCATTATCTTGTGGTCAGTATAAGGGTTGGAGCCCACTCCAGAGTCAAGCGCTTATCGAAACAACTCTCATTTGTTTTGCCAAACGCCGCACAACAGCAGGAAAAAGATGCGCCCAGCCATGATGGCTGAGCGCAATGCGCCTATTGGATAATAAAAATATAGCCCTGTAATATTAGGAGGTTAACAATATCGATAAAGAAAGCCCCCACAATCGGCACCACCATAAAGGCTTGGGGCGCGGGGCCGAAGCGATTCACAATTGAGCCCATATTCATTACCGCGGTCGGGGTGGCGCCAAGGCCAAAACCACAATGCCCGCCAGCAATAACGGCCCCTGTATAATTGCTCCCCATCAGCTTGAACGTGACGTAATAACTGAATAAACCGATAACCACCGATTGAATCGCCAAAATAATTAAAAATGGTACCGCTAAGTCGAGAATGTTCCACAGCTTGAGCGTCATCAGCGCCATCGCTAAAAATAAAGATAGAGAGACAGTCCCTACCATATCCACGGTTTCTGACTCTAGCTTTCTAAGTTTAAAGACCTCTAGCGTATTCGTAACAATCACACCCAAGAATAAAGCATAAACAAAGTCAGGCACCATGAGCCATTCAATATTAAACCCGTTTACCCACTCAGATAAATGGCGAGCCCCCGTAATACAAAGTAGTAAAATAAATAAGACTTCAATGACTTTCTTCGCTGTCACTTTATCTTCTTCATTTTCATTGTAAGTCACAAGCTCGGGATATTTTTCGTGTGTTGTGGTGCCACGCCCATATTCAGACTCAAGCTGATGTTTATTAATCAAACGCTGAGCAACTGGACTACCAATGATACCGCCAATCACAAGGCCGAGTGTTGCCGACGCCATGGCAATTTCGAGGGTACTTTGAATACCATACTCATCGGTTAATATCTGTGCCCAAGCCGCGCCAGTACCATGCCCGCCGGACAGGGTAATAGAGCCAGCGACCAGTCCCATCAGAGGATCCAAGCCAAGCATCGACGCAAAACTGACACCAATGGCGTTTTGTATAATGATGTACACAGATGCGATGGCAAGAAACCAAAATACCTTTAAACCACCTTTTACCAATTGTTTATAATTTGCTGCCAGACCAACGGTAGCAAAAAACATCAACATAAACGTATCTTTTAGTGGCAGACTAAACTTAAAATCGATACCGTTGTAATGTAATACAGATATAACACACGCAATGATTAACCCGCCCACAATCGGCTCTGGGATATTAAACTTGCGCAATGCGGGAATTTTTGAATTAACAAAATGGCCTAAAAAAAGGACACCGATGGCAATCAGGAATGATTCTAGCGCACCAATTGAATTGAGTTGATACATATAACCTCTTTGTTTCTCTCACCTCATCCTCCCTGATTGTTTAATTTGACCTTTGTTTTACCTCATTTACGTTCACATTAACGTCAATACGGGTTAGCCACACTTCACGATACTCCAGCATCCTGCTTATCGTTTTGCTGCCGCGCTTGGGCTTTTTTACGCCTCAATCTCGCGATAACTGCCCGCTACCAACGGGCGGCACAATAGCAGAAAAACGTAAAACAAGCACCAACAATCGAACTATATATCGTCATATGGCAAGTAACTACTTAAATAGGCAGGATTAAAATTGAATTACCAGCACATAAGACTGAATGAAAAACAACCACAATTCGTTCGGTTTTTGTACTTAGGCAGCGATGAAGCGCGGCGAGATAGTCGTAAGGTAGGGAGAGAGTAAAAGAAGCGACGCGGGTATCAATACGAGAATGAGCGCACCTTACCCCGTTTGTAAGGTGCGCAATAAACAAACCTCAAACAGGATGGGTAAGACATTCACCCATTTGCATACTGATGGCTCTTAAGACATCCCGCCGGGTGATAATACCCACCAACTTGCCCTCGTCGACCACGGGGTACAGTTTAGGTTTGGTCGGCGCCATCATTTCAGCCAATTTGATAATGCTATCCTCAGATTCAACCGCCAAGGCATTACTGGTCATGCAATCAGCCACGGCGTGTGAATCTTGACAGTGATAGCTGTCGCGCAATAGCTGTTGCAACATATCTTGCTCAGAAATAAAACCAACCAAACGCTTGTTAGCATCCACCACAGGTCCACCGGTCTGCTGACTGCGGAGCAGTTTTTCCAGTGCACTGGAAAGCGGCATATCCGGTGAAAAGGTTACCGGGCGTTTATTCATATAATCTTTAACGGTGATCGACTCCATGTCGCCTCCCTTAATCGTCATGACAATCTGTTGTCCAGTACTTTAAGTGTTGTCGAAGTTGGCGAAATGTCTAAATCACTTTAAACAATTTGTGTTATTGAGCAAACCAATGGATAAATAGCTCGCTCTATCGGTGGGCTACCAGCCGAGTAAACGATAAAGCTCACCGGTTTTTACACTTCGGTGTGCATTCTCGATGGTGCCATCACGAGCCCACTGTTCAACGACTGGCTGAATGATGGTCTGTGCCGTCTGCCAATCTTGCCCGGCTTCTATTTCGTCGAGGTATAACAGCCTGAGCAATAAGCCATCTAGCCCAGTCAAAAGCTGCTGTGGCGTGCGGTCATTAAAAATCGATGGAAAAACCCGGTCATCGTCATTCGGCAGTCCCATCACTTGGGTCAACTCTTCCACCACACAGGCCACTAGCTTCCCTTTGGATCGCGCCAAATCAACGGGAATAACGACCGCTGCATAACGAATCGCACCATGCTTATTGACTCTAAAATTGGCAGCACAAACGGCATCTTGTAACGGGGAGACATCCGCATTGGCAAATTGCTTGCGCGCATCATCTAAAAAACGTTCATGATTGGTGAACATAATCGTTAGATTGGCACGCTGCGGAGTCGGCGTTGGGATAAAGTCGATCCCGGTTAGCGTCTCCAGATGTGCAACATGATATGTGACCAGATCGTCGTGTAACTGGCTCGCACTGATCGGATGCGCCACATGATAGCGGATCGGGCCATCCCACTTGCGGACGCCTTGTTCACCTTGCACATACTCGCTCTGAAATGCGATACGATAAAATGCCTCAACAATATAATCAGGCGACTGCCAAGCCTGTTGGTTTGCCATCACAGGCGTCACGGTTAGGCACAAGGCTAATAACACCATCCGCTGAAAAAGCCGCCAATATGAGTGACTCACAGTATTACTCCCGATATCGAATCCCCTAGCTAGCATAGTCACGAAATTACAACGCTTAAATCATTTTTTAACACACGCTAGCGATGTCTTTTATTTTGTGCACATAACGTAAAAATCGAACATCAGTTCCACTTTTCTAGACACTTTTTGAACCAAATCCTCATTATCACTGCTCAAAAACCCGCTTGAGACGCACACGATGGATAGTAACCAAGGATTTTTAACTCGTTGTAGTATGAAGAGGACACTATGCGTAAAACGCTACTCGCTTTAACCCTTCCATTAGCGATACCTGCTCAGGCTGCCAATGTGGTCGACGCCTCAAGCTTAGATTTGAGCGCGGCATTAAATGATGATCAACCTCGCACGATGGTGGCGTCATCGCCAGCATTAAGCTTTCGTGAAAAGTCACGCCTACAAGTGGGCAACAAAGCCTTAGTGCGCAAGCAGCAGCTACATCATGGCGTTCCCGTTTACGGTTATTCGGTGGTTGAAAATACCGCCGCACGCGGCTTTGCGCCCAGCGTTAAAGGTGACGTTGTCACTGATATCGAACAAGATATCGGTGGTACACTCCCCATGATTAATCAACAGCAGGCTATCGCGATTGCACAAGGCCAGACTCACCAAGGCAGTCAGCATTTTCATCAAGCCGATGCGAACACAGAGCTTTTGGTCTGGCTGGATAAACAACAAACAGCCCGCCTGGTCTATAAAGTCGACTACCTCGCCAGCGACGATGGTCATCCATCGCGTCCAATCAAAATTATTGATGCGAAGTCTGGCGATATTCTTGACAGCTGGGAGGGCATCGCGCACCTAGAGGCGGGTGGCCCCGGCGGTAACCAAAAGAGCGGCCGATTTAATTTCGGTCCCAATACCCAGCTAGGCAGTTTTGAGGTCAACCGCTACTGCCAAATGGATAGCCCCAACGTGGTGACATTAAACATGAATAACCGCGAATGGGGCGGAGAGGTTCATCAGTTTAATTGCCCACAAAACACCTACCGTCAAGTCAACGGTGCTTATGCGCCAATGAATGATGCGCAGTTTTTTGGCCAGAAAGTATTTGATATGTACCAAGACTGGCTCGGTATACGTCCGATTCGACAAAAGCTCACCATGCGCGTCCACTACGGCCAAGGTTATGGCAATGCTTTTTGGGATGGCAGGCAAATGACCTTTGGCGACGGTAATCGCAGCATGTATCCCCTAACCACTTGGGATGTCATTGCTCACGAAGTGAGCCATGGTTTTACCGAGCAAAACTCAGGGCTTGAGTACCGAGGCATGTCCGGTGGGATGAATGAGTCTTTCTCGGATGTCGCCGCAGCGGCTCTGGGACAGTACGTATTTGGTGAGTTTAACTGGAAAATGGGTGAAGACGTGATGAAACATAGCGAAGCTATGCGTTATTTCATCAACCCAAGCCAAGATGGACGCTCCATTGGTCATGTCGACCGCTATTACTCTGGCATCGACGTGCACTTTAGCTCAGGTATCTTCAACAAAGCGTTTTACCATCTCGCCACCAACGACCAATGGAATATCAAAAAGGCCTTTAAAGCATTTGCGACAGCGAATCAGCTTTATTGGCGTCCGAATTCCAGTTTCCAACAAGGTGCGAATGGGGTTTGCGAAGCCGCTAAAGACCTTAACTACCCAGCCGGAGCAGTAAGCCAAGCCTTTGCCGAAGTGGGCATTCAAACCCAAGGTTGCCAAGGAACGGGAGGCAACCCTACGCCAGACCCAGAGCCACAACCTGATCCAGAAATCTTGCCACTGACACTCGATCAGCCCGTGCAAATCCAAGGGCCCGCGGGCACTGGTTACCAGTTCGTGGTACACAATGCGCCTCGCGGCACTGTTTGGCTGCAAACCTATCGTGGTCACGGCGAAGTAGATTTATATGCCGCGGTAGGTCGCCCTGCAACCGTCAATGATAACGACTGCGCCTCAACGAATGCGGGCAACGAAGAGTACTGTGGCTTTAGCCAAATTCAGGGCATGGATCTGTACGTCACTGTCGTGGGGGCGCGTGATTATGCGACCAACGTGTTAGCACGCCTTGACGATCGCGGGGTAGATACCAACCGCTGTACCAATATGCCGACTTGGGGTGGATACAACTATTATCCAGCAGGCGTCTCCGTTCAATATCAAGGGCATCTATTCCAGGCCACGCAAGATAACTGGGGCATAGACCCTTTCACCAACCAATGGGTTTGGCAGTATCAAGGCAGCTGCCAAGGCTAAGTGCTCTGCGGCCGACCTTTTGTCGGCCGCTTTATTTGAGTTAACACCGTCTCACGTTACTCTAAGAGTGTGATCCCCTAGCGATTCTTCCCGTCAATGCCTCACCTAACGTCACTGCGCCACTCGCATTACAGTTTTATTGCATCTATGTTAATGATTATTGGTCATAATCTAGCAACGTAGAGGCGATAAATGCGACTAACCGCGTTGAGTCATACTTGGCAGTGGCGCTTTTTGGCCACCCTCTTATTTTTGCTGCCCTCCCTCACATGGGCAGCGAACACGGACGCGTCTTCGCTCCATACCCTCACAATGTTAATGGGGCTGCTCGGTGGCCTGGCGCTGTTTTTATACGGCATGGATAAAATGTCCAAAGCACTAAAAAACGCCGCTGGAAGCCGACTTAAAGCCTTGTTAGCCAAACTCACCACTAACCGAGTCGCCGGTGTCTTCACAGGGGCCGGGGTGACCGCAACCATTCAGTCTTCCTCTGTCACGACTGTGCTGCTCATCGGGTTTATTTCTGCGGGGTTAATGTCGCTCGCGCAAGCAACAGGCGTGATCATGGGTGCCAACATCGGGACAACCATTACCGCCCAAATTGTCGCCTTTAAAATCACTCAAGCCGCCTATCTGATGGTTGCCGTCGGCTTTTTTATTCAATTTACCGCCAAGGCCGATAAAACCAAGCAATACGGTAAAATGCTATTCGGGTTGGGATTGATCTTTACGGGGATGAACGTGATGAGTGAGGCAATGTCACCGCTGCGCGATTATCAGCCGTTTATTGATACCATGGCGAAAATGCACAATCCTTTTTTTGCCATTCTACTGGCGGCCCTGTTTACCGCGCTAGTGCAGTCCTCATCTGCCACAACCGGGATTGTCATCGTCCTCGCGGGGCAAGGCTTTATCTCCCTTGAGGGCGGGATCGCATTAGCAATGGGTGCCAACGTCGGCACCTGTGTGACCGCTCTTCTCGCCGCGATTGGGAAATCGCGAGAGGCTAAACAAACGGCCAGCGTACATATTCTGTTTAACATTATCGGGGTGTTGGTATGGCTTCCATTGATTAGTGTGTTGAGTGATTGGAGCGTCGCACTGTCGCCAAGTCATCCTGACCTCACGGGGATTGAGCGCTTAGGCGCGGAATTGCCTCGCCAAATTGCCAATGCCAACACCCTATTCAACGTCTTAAATACATTGGTCATGTTGCCGTTTGTCGGCGGGTTTGTTTGGCTTGCAAAGAAGATCATCCCTAAAACTCGTAAGCCTGCACCAAGTGAACAACCTATTGTTTCGCCGAAATATCTCTCCAAAGAACTGCTGATGACACCCGATATTGCCATGGATCAAGCCCAGCTCGAGATTGGACGCATCGGACGCCGAGTTTGCAATATGATGAATGCACTCCCGCCTCTCACTTCAAAATTAGCTTCCCAGCAAGAGCGAGAAGCGGCCACTCATGCGTTAGAGAAAATCGATGAGCTTGAGCATCAAGTCGATATTTTGCACGGACATGTGCTTTTTTATCTCGGTCGATTGCGTAAAGAGCCTCTCACGCAAGCACAGAGTGACCGACAGATCACCCTAATTAGCATGACCGATCAGCTTGAGAGCATTGCTGATCTGATTGAAGACACCTTGGTGCCCATCATGGATAAATCACTGCATGCTGAGATCGATATCAGTGATGATATTCGTGAAATCCTTGATAATATTCAAGAAAAAGTCACACATGCGCTGCTAGATAGCGTGAATGCCATTCGACGTGGTGATAATAAACGCGCGAAACAAGTACTGCATACCAAACGTGCGCTTAACGCGCTATTGGATAAAGTGCTCGCCCATCAAGCCGAGCGCTTGGTAGAGCATGACGCCAACCGCTTGCAACTTTTTAGTATCGAGATGGAGTGGACCGAGTCGCTAAAGCGCGTGTATACAGTGACGAAACGGATCGCCAAACTACACCTGCGAGAAAAAGACCCGCAGTGATACGTCACTAGCAGACTTTAAAAAGAAAACGGAACCAAGCCCTAATTTTTAGGCTCATTAAACCAATAGTGTCGGGAAAATCGTTATAACGGCTCCGCCTAATCATATCTAGGAGCTTGAAATGTATACACTATTTCCTTCCCGACCCAAAACTCTATCGGCACTCATTGCGCTTGCCGCCTTTAGTAGCACCAGTGCATGGGCTGATGCTCAATGTGATATTGCCGATTTAGCGGCCAGTAACACACCGCTCCAAGCCATTATGAGTGCTGAACGCAGTTGCTTTACCAGCTGGTACGACACCGCGTCTATTCGATATAACAATCTCTACCAAGAAGCCTTTGTAAGTAAAGTGGCACAGCGTTTATCGCAGACTATTACCCATTATCAGGGTGATGACAGCCAAGCTCGCCAAATTGCTAATTTAGCCGAGTACGTGCGCGCGGCCTACTATGTACGCTTCTACGGTGACAAAGCGAACGCTGATTTTTCTGATGCGCTAGACGATCGCCTCGCGGATACCATCAATGCATTTTTACGCTCGCCTTACGCCACGGCAAAAGGTCGCGCCCAAACTGATGCCTTGCATGGCTTAACGCTGATGGCCGATAGCATCAAGCGCTTGCCGCAGACTCTAGACCTACAAATTCAACTGCTGGAAAACCTCAACCCAGACCGCCTAGACGACCGCCGTTACGCCGATGCGCTCAACAACCTTTTCCGCGCCATGGCGGGTCACCAGTCTCGTCAAGCCTTTTACGATGTGCTCGCCGCCGATCTCTCCTTGATTGACCGCCTTTATCAGTTCATTGTCAATCATCCTCAGCTATCCAATAGCGACCATGGGGCGTTATTGGTATCAAACACCGTCCGCGAAATGGGACGGCTATTGATGGCCCCCCAAGCCAGCGTGCGAGATCGTGTGATTAGCCATTATCGTGATCTATTACCGCGTTTCCCGCTAGGCGGCACAAACGACGCGGTTTGGGTGGGCATGGCAGAAATGGTGGATGCTTACGCTCCCGACAAGGTGACGGAATTAGGTTTGTCTGATGCCAAAGCAACACTGGAAGCCAAAGTGGTGCCTTATCGCCATCAATGTGACGGCCCGGCCATTATTCGTTCACAAAGCATGACACAAGCGCAATCGCAGCAGGCATGTGAAAGCCTGCACGATAAAGAAGTGGCCTTTCATCAAACCGTGAACTCAGGTTATCAAGCGGTCGCCGACGATCTGAACGACAGCGTTGAAGTCGTGGTGTTTGATAACCCATCGGACTACAAAACCTATTCAGCCTTTTTGTTTGGTAACTCGACCGATAATGGCGGCCAATACCTAGAAGGAAATCCTGCCGATCCAGATAACCAAGCCCGTTTTATCGCGTACCGGAATGATAATGGTCAATCGCTTTCCATTTGGAACCTTGAGCACGAGTACGTTCACTATCTGGATGGCCGCTTTAATATGTACGGCGATTTCAACGACGTGCTTCGTCACGGTCATACGGTGTGGTGGCTTGAAGGCTTTGCGGAGTATATGGCCCATGGCGACAACTATGCCGACGCCATACGCTTAGGCAAAGAAGGCGGCTATTCACTCAGTGACATTTTTGCCACCACCTACCAGCATGATGTGAACCGCGTGTATCGCTGGGGCTATTTGGCGGTACGCTTCTTGTTTGAAAAGCACCCAGAAGCTATCAATGCGTTGCTCGCAGCCGGCCGAGCTGGACACTTTGAAAAATGGTCGAACTTGGTAAAGGATTATGGTGAACAGTATGGTCCCGCATTTTCACAATGGCTGACCACGCTGGATAGTTCAGATAGCGGCGAGCCGCCTCATCCAAATCCTGATCCCGAGCCAGAACCAGAACCAGAACCAGAACAACCAGACATCACAACCCTGTCTCTAGGTCAAACCGTCACCATTAGTGGACAAGCCTACAGTGAGCACCTGTATCAAATTGACCTTACCCAACCTGCTAGCGCGCTGACATTTAGCATTGAAGGACAGGGCAATGCCGATCTCTACGTGGCGAAAGATCGTCAAGCGCACTATTACGATTTTGACGCCACCGAGTGGAACCCGACGAGTAATGAAACCGTGACCCTTAACGATGTAGAGCCAGGCCGCTATACCTTAAGTGTCACCGGGCGTGGTGACTTTACCGATGTCACCGTCAAAGTGAATGCGGAAGGCCAAGTGCAACCCGAGCCAACGCCAGAACCACAGCCTGAAACGCCAGCAGGCACCGATGACTTGCGCCCGATGCAACTTAACGCCGCGAGTCCCAATAGCATCAGCGTCTATCAACGTCGCTACCTGTATGCCGATGTGCCTGAAGGCGCAACCAAAGCGCAAGTGTGGGTCATGGCGGACGGTGAAGCGGGCGATCTGAGCGTATTCGCCGCCGAGGATTACTGGCCAACGCAAGCGCAAAATCAAGCCGTTTCAGACGTGCCGGGCAGCAACCAGTATATCGAGGTCGATTTACGTGATCAGCAACGTCTGCACCTACTGCTCACGGGCGATGGAAGCCGAAGCCAAACCGATGTGCGTGTTTACTTTCGCTGATCGCTAAGCGCTAAGCGCTAAGCACTAAGCACTAAGCACTAAGCACTAAGCACTAAGCACTAAAAAATGCTACCAAGCGCCACTGCCGAGTGGCGCTTTTTTGTTCGATTTCCATAGGAGAAGGAAAATAATAGAAAGAGGAAAAACGCTTAAGGAATGATTTCTGTTTTCACGCTCCCACAAACTGAGATAATGCCGTCATGACTGGTCTTGTATCACTGTTCACGATTAATAAGGAGAAACCATGACTGAATGGGAAAAGATGTGCCAAGGACTTGTCTTCGACGACAGTGATGGATCCATTGATATCAGGCGAGACCATGCCACACGAACCTTACTGGCATTCAATCAAACAATAGAGACGACGACAAGGCAGCAACTGCTGCGCGAGTTATTAAGTGCTATCGGCGAAGGTTCGGTGATCCAACCGCCGTTCCATTGTGAATTTGGTGAGACCATTCGGGTTGGCAGCAATACCTTAATCAATATGAATGTCACTATGCTCGATGGCGCACCGATCACTATCGGTGACCATGTGCTGATTGGCCCCAATACCCAGTTTTACACTCCCACCCACTCTCTCGATTATCAAAGCCGCCGCTCGTGGGAGACCTGGTGCAAACCCATCGTGGTGGAAGACGATGTGTGGATTGGCGGCAATGTGGTTATCTGTCAGGGCGTCACGATCGGGGCACGCAGCGTCATCGCCGCCAACTCGGTGGTTAAGCACGACGTGCCGCCTGACAGTCTATACGGAGGGACACCCGCTCGCCACATCAAAGCACTGAGCAGCAAGCAAGAGGCGTGAGCAAATTCAACGCGTCAATATTGTGCCAATAAATTAGTCTATGAAAGCACTGTTCTGCAACTATCGCACAAGTTCTTGAGGTCGGACGCCCTCCACCCGCCACCTGAAAAAAGCCGCACCTCTTGGGTGCGGCACGTTTGCTGATTGCCTGCTTTTTCGGCTTACTGAGCAGGTTTAATCGTCAGTTCAGCATTTTCAAATCCGAGTGCGGCCAACTCATCCGAATCAAAGTTGGAAATGAGCTCCACCCCATTTACGCGATCATGGCTTGCCATGAAGGGCGCAGACCGCTTGCTGCGCGTAGCGTGGTGAGAGGTAAACGATTTGGCTTGTCCGACTTCGATGGTGCCCGCGTATTGTGACTCTGCATAGAAATCGCCAGATACGTGGGAGTAGAAAGGACGTAAGCTTTTGCCTGTTGCCCATTGCATACTCTGTAGGCCGTATTTCTCAATGGCCCAACTCCAGTCCCACCATTTTACTTCACCTGGGATATAACGATGATGCCACTGATAGGCAATATCGGCAGACGGCTGGCTACTGCGGCCCATGGTGAAGGTATGGTCATGTGTAGGGCGATTGTCTGGATGGGAGTGCCATGCGTTGCCGCCCCAGCGCAAGAAACCGTTAAAGTTAACGTCATAACTGATGTCTGCGCCGAAGCGATAAGGATACGAAATGCTTGAGCGATATAACTCAACACGGATAGGGATCTCTGAGTGTGCTGGGACGAAAGGACGTGCTTGCAAGGTCACTTGCTCGCTGCTCGCGCCGCCATTGCTGCTGGCAAAACTTTGGTTTGCCTCAAAAGAAATGGTTAACTTGGTCTCACCCACCAGCGGCCAATCAAAACTGTTTTCAGTTTCCACTTTTTGTGAAAAGCCATAGGTGTTGGTTTTTTCCCAACTGGTGGATTCATCGACTTTAAGATCGACCACAACCTGTTGATCAATATCGGTATTATTCCGTGCTACCGCGGAAACAGTTTTAACTAACTGGCGATCAGACTCGACCACATCACCGTGCCAAAAATCGCTATCATTGAGGGTATAAGCAAAATTATCGACCGTGATAGTGGTCTTATCACTACAACGATAGCCATCACAGCCCCCGTCATTATTACCGCGAATATGCCACTTGTCACCTGAGCGCCAGACGTCCATATCTTCACCGACATAGTCACTGTGGTTGCCACCTACCCATGCATAACCGAGATAATGCGCGAGATAGCTCAGTGGTTTAACAAACTCACTGCGGTTATTCACGAGTGCATACTGGATATCAAGTTCTGTGCCCTCAGGGATGCTTTTGGCAGCATAATGAGGAATTTCGCCCTCATCGTTTTCTGGATAACACCAAGTATCGGCCGTCTGGCCGTATTGCTTGATTTCACCGTTGTATCCACTGCCCATAATGGCCCAATCACCTGCTAGGCCGGAAATCTGCCACTGTCCCATGCGATCCATCAGAAAATGACGATGTGTGCTTGCTTCATCGGCAGTAAGGGGGCGGTAATTCGCGCGACATTGGTCATCACCTAAGTTATCGAGCACAATTTGATCAGGGTAAATATTTGCCTGCGCGAGCCCAGCATAAACCAGTACTGATAAGCTGGACACAGTGAGCGCCGTTACTCGTATTGTATTAGCCATTTGACGTATTCCTTATTGAACCTTAAATAAGAGTCATAGTGCGACTGTCATGGTCGTCGCTGCCCTTACCCTTTCATAACGGTTCAATAAAAAATAATGAAAAGCGTTGAAATTAATTCCTTTTAAACTTCATAAAGTTACCGCTAGACATTCAAAAAAACACCAAATATTCAATGTGATTTTCATTCAATAATAGAAAGGAGGAAGCTGGCGATGAAAATAGAGTTAAGGCTCTATTTTTTGGCCTATCAAGAACATCATGTTTAGGCATGAGAATAAATTTAGTTGTTGCTTATGAATCTAGCGTATTATTTTTCCTGCTGAAGAAATTCATCTATTTTTTGTGTCGCATGAATAATATTGAGCGGAGAGTATCGAATAAAAGTGCTCCGATGGGTCTGCTTTGAAACAAAAAGAAAGGTGGAGTACTTGTGTTTTTTTTCAATATAAACAAGGCAGTTACACTGGCTATGAGTTAAAAATTGCTCTATAGAAAAGCCGAGCTCACTACCGGGCGGGTAAAACACGTAAAGCGCCCCAACACGCTTTTGATTTAACCCTCCTCGCTGAACCCAATCACTCCACCGCCATCCATTCATTTTTCCAACCACAAACACACTTGTTGCCACGCACAGCAATAGTGTTATCGCAATCAACAAACACTGCCGGTAGAGAGGCACTTTACGCTGAGCCTGACTTGATGGCTGAGGGTGTGAGGATCGCCCTGTTTGAGGGAGGGAAGGTTGAGGTAATGGCGTAACGTCATCCACCTCACTACATGCGGGCTCAGCGGTATGATGAGCGATCATGCCTTGTGTTAATCGGTAGCCATACTTAGGGACCGTGACCACCAATGAAGCGTCTGCACCTATTGCGATCAAGGCGCGCCGCAAAGCACTGACTGATTTAGCCAGCGACGTCTGACCAATGTACTCACTCCCCCAGCTATAACAGATCAGCGTCTGCTTACTGACGGCTTGCGGTGCGTGCTGCAGAAGGCACTCAAGGACAAGCGTCTCGCGAAATCCAATTCGAGTTGACTTGTGATCGTTGTGGAGTTTCCTTGCGACATTGTCGAAATAAATCATAGTTTTTTCTTTTAATAATAAAACAATCAGTTATTTAGTGCGATAAACATCGTTTTATTTAGAAACAAGATCACATTTCAAGAAATGATGTGATTAACCCGTTTATTCATAAAAATATTAACCCCTTAGAATATATGGTTAATACTGGGTTCAGCTGATGTATTTTCACACAAAATACGGTCATTTACTATACAAAACAAGGGTGTGGATAGGGTGCTTTCTTCTTTTTTTCGTTTAAATTTTCTTTTGCTGACCCATTTATTACTATGGCAATGAGTTTATAATCAGCTATAAATACTGAGTGTTTACTCAAAACAGGTTGGCAACAATAATGAAATATATTTATAAAACACTCTTCATCCTCTCTGCATTGTTCTCTGCTGCAAGTTTTGCAGCCATAGGACCCTACAAAGTCGTTTTAATCCATGGCTTTCAACCCGATCAACTACAAAGCCGACCAGATCGTGATCAAGTAGCCGTAGATGGTTCAAACTACTGGCAAAACTACTGGTTACAGCATGCTGATGCCCGTGTCGATTGGCCCGCTCACGAGCGGATCGAAGGAAAGATTGCATCAGACTATCTATGGCCTGCATTAAAAACGCTTTCCGAGCAAGAAACCTGTCTGTCCGGCTGCATTTTAGTGACCCACTCTACCGGCGACTTGGTGGCACGCTACCTGTTAGACAACCAAGCAAACTGGCTGAATAACGCAGGGCTCGAGCCACTCAACATTGTCGGCACCTTTGACTTTGCAGGCGCAGGCGGCGGCGTTGAACTGGCCAACATCGCGGTGAATGTTGCTGAAGGTGGTGGTTGGCTAAATCATGCGATGAAAAAAGCCGTGTCACTGTGGATGGGACAACTCCCCAGCAAAGACAATATCGGCGTACTGAACGACTTGAAAGTGGCAAACGCGCGCCAACTCGCCATGTGGCCTGATAACCGTGTACCGCGTATTCGTTTTGTGGGCAATGGCTCTGACTTCTTAGGGGCGACATCACCCTTTATACCAGGCAGCGACGATGGCGTGGTCGCCGCCCACTCGGCCTGTGGTGCCGCCGATGTCGATGCATTTGATAGTTGTTCAACCGCCATTGAGTTTGATGGGCAATTAGATTATGTCCACAAAGGGGTTCGACGCTTTATGCCCTCACACTACCCGCTATTGATGGGCGATAAGTATAGCCATCTGACTATCTTTAATCCTTGGCATAAAGGCAAAGTAACAGCCACCGATCCTGAGCTTAAGCTCGGCGATCAGTCTCGTATCGCTGTCGAGACCATTGACGAAGATGGCTGGTTTGGTAAGAAGTACCGTTATGTCCGTGATTCAGACCGTGACACCTTGTCGGAGCTGGTTCATGCTCTCCCACAATGATTTCGGACAGGCTGTGACGTGATTAACAAAGCTGCCCTTTCATCGAGATAAGGGCAGCAGGTTGGATTTATTCGCTTTTCTTTCCTGTGCTACCGTGGCTGTAACACATTAATTAGGGATTACTATGACTAGACTGCTGCTCGCAGTAACCTTGGTCGTATCAATGGGAACGACAGCGTATTTATGGCTAGATGCACCAGACACGCTGACACATCAAACGACGACCGAACGTGGCCACACACCTTCGCCCCCGAATATGCGTGAAGCCGCCTCCTCCCTTTCTAATACCACGCGCCACAAAGCACAAGCTCAACCTGCCGAGCCCGATGTGATGAAAACCTCGATGGCGCCGACACTCAGCTACATTGCCGCCGATTATGCAGAACAAATCCAGCACCCCGGCTACTCGCTCCCCATTCCATCAAAACAAAGCCCGTATTTACACTGGAATCAACATATCTCGACCCCAATGCCAATTCTCGATGGCTCAGTGAAAGCGGCATTAAAGCTCAACCAATACCGCTACTTTTATCCAGAAAAAATCCAAGCCTCACTGGTCACCCCTGCCTCTTTTAATCACGCGACTTTGTCGGTCATTGATGTCGAGGCTAATCGGGAATTGACCCACCTCGATGTCACAGATACACAGTGGAGCATTGAGCCCGAAGCCGATTGGCCTGTCGAGCTTCGTCTTAAAGCAGCCCTCAGTTTTGATGGGGGCGACGATGTGCTCACCGCCGATTTTCGCCTTTATCAGCCCATTGCGGAAGTGAAAGGGGTGAAGCCAGTTTTCGGCCGCGGGCCGGATATGGTTATCCCGCTCGTTTTGGATATCGACAAAGGCGGTATTTATCGGGTACGTGCTAATCTATTTACTGCTGACGACCAACCCGTTGCGGTATTAACCAATAAGACACGCCTCAGTGAGGGCGAGCAAACGCTAGAGCTACGCGCTTTTCGAGCCTCGATGCGTGGCTATGGCGATGAATGGCAACTGAAAGACGTGGTGATTGAGCGTATGTCGGGCTATCCCGGTGAGCGGGCACAATTTGGCATCAGCCCACAGGATCATTATTCACTCGGTGTTTTTGACACCGGACAGTTATCCGACGAGCCCTATCAAATGAGTGAGCAAGAGCGAATGCAGTTGGAATTTCTGCAACGTGCAGCTCAGCAATCTTAGTCGCCCATGAGGGCCTCTGACGCTAACCGTTCACTTTGTTCACGTGCGGTATAAATACACCGACGCACACCCTGAGCGGTATTGGTGCGCTGCCACGCGAGTACGACGTGGCTGACTAACGGCATATCTTCAACCGCGACGACAGCGACATGATCGCTCAGCTGTGTGGTCAATGATTCAGGTACCAAGGCAATACCAAACCCCGCTGACACCATTGCCGTTGCTGAATGTAATTGCGGTGCCAACGAGGCATTCGAGGGCGCCAGTCCTGCTCCTTTTAATGCGTCCACCAAAGCATCATGTAATCCCGGACCAATATCACGCGGAAACAGAATAATCGGATCACCGCCCAAATGTGACAACGTCACGCTTTGCTGCTTGGCAAAGGCATGATTAGCGGGCACCACTAGCTTAAACGGGTCAGGAAACAGCGGCGTGTGCGCCACGTGTTCACTGGCATAACACGGCAGGCGAAGAAAGGCGAGATCGACATCCTGCTGGCGCAAGGTTTCCACCAAAGAAGGCATAGGCAGCTCTATTGGTTGAAAATCAATCTCTGGATGGGCTTGCTGTAATCGTCGAACAAGTTCTAACACGGCTTGGCTCACCACTGTCGAGCTGGCAAACCCAAGCCGAAGTTGATTCCGCTCTCCTCGCGCCACTTGTTTGACCCGCTGCACGGCATGATCTAACTGCGCCAAGATTTTCACCGCATCATCATAAAGCACCTGACCGGCCGGCGTTAGCGCCACCCCACGCGACAAACGCTCAAACAAAGGCACGCCCACCTCTTGCTCTAGCTTTTTAATTTGTTGACTCAGTGGTGGTTGCGCAATGCCCAATTTTTCGGCTGCGCGGGTGAAGTGTCGGCACTCTGCCACCGTTACAAAATACCGTAAATACCTTAGCTCCATGACTCTACCTCTGAGAAGTCTCTGATATTCAGTATCTTACCACGTTTTTTATGTGCCATATCTTTTCGATATCAAAGCCAACCTTTTTTGTATTGGATGCTATTCACGTCAGCTCGCATCATAACTATAGGTTTCACGCAACGAACCGTTTGATTATCAGAACGGTCGTTAAATACGGTTAACGAGGACGCTTTATGAGCACCCAAACCTGCCACTGTGCCGAGCACATTGCGGCCGCCTACGTTGAGCATCACCAACACACGGGTGAAGGCGAAATCTATCAAACCTCCCTGATGAGTGCCTTGATTGATGGCATCTACGAGGGCGACACCACCATGGCCGATCTCCTCAAACATGGC
This sequence comes from Salinivibrio sp. VYel1, assembly GCF_009377945.1. Lineage (NCBI taxonomy): Bacteria > Pseudomonadati > Pseudomonadota > Gammaproteobacteria > Vibrionales > Vibrionaceae > Salinivibrio > Salinivibrio sp. VYel1. The sequence goes on from NZ_RSAM01000012.1 coordinate 48,234, forward strand.
GATTTCGGCCTCGGCACATTCAACCAACTCGACGGTGAGCTCATCGCCTTTGATAAAACCATATTTCAGCTGCGCGGTGATGGCTCGGCGCGTCATGCCGACCCGGACCAAAAGACCCCCTTTGCGGTCATGACCTTCTTCAAGCCAGAGATCAGCCAGTCTTTTGATCACCCCATGTCGCGCCAAGAGCTGCATGATGTCATCGATAGCTTGGTGCCAAGCGATAACATTTTTTGTGCGGTTCGTATCGATGGTGCCTTTGAGCATGTGCGCACTCGCACTGTGCCCAAACAAACTCCGCCGTACAAACCTATGCTTGAGGCCATAGCGGCACAACCTGAGTTTCGCTTTGACCATGTTAATGGCGTGATTGCTGGTTTTCGCAGCCCACAATATACCCAAGGGATCAATGTCGCTGGCTATCACGAGCACTTTATCACTGACACACGCCAAGGCGGTGGCCATGTCCAAGACTACGAATTGGCTTGTGGTACCTTGCAAATTGGACGGGTCTCTAAACTGGTCATTGATCTTCCCACCAATGCCAGCTTCCTCGACGCGAACTTAACCTCGGACAACATACACGCCGCTATCGAACAAGCAGAAAAATAATATCACCTCCCATTGGGAGACAACCTCACGAGGAGCCCAACATGACTAAAAAAACACAGTGGGACAATGGCGCACAACTGATCGCAAATCACCTAGAGCGCCAAGGTGTGGAATACATTTTTGGTATTCCTGGCGCCAAAATCGACCGTCTCTTTGACGCGGTTGAAGACACCAACATTAAGATGATTCCCGTTCGTCACGAGGCGAATGGTGCCTTTATGGCAGGCGTCGTCGGCCGTCTTACCGGTAAGGCGGGTGTGACTATGGTGACCTCTGGCCCAGGCTGTGCCAACTTAGTCACCGGTCTGGCAACCGCAACCTCAGAAGGCGATCCCTTGGTCGCATTAGGGGGCGCGGTAAAACGGGCCGATCAACAAAAACAAACCCACCAAAGCCTTGATACCGTGAGCGTATTCCGCTCCGTCACCAAATACAGCGCCGAGGTTCAAGCCAGCACTGCTGCGTCTGAGATCCTTGCCAATGCCTTCCGCTCAGCAGAAAGCGGCCGCCCCGGCGCTGCCTTTGTCAGTCTGCCCATGGACATTCTCAACGAACCCGTTGAAAGTGATATCCTCGCACCGACCTTCCCCGCCCAGCCCGGCATGGCAGATACGCGAGCCATCAGCGAAGCGGCCAATAAAATCAAAGCAGCGAAAAATCCGGTGTTCCTTCTAGGTTTGCAAGCCAGTCGCCCCGAGAATGCCGCCGCTATTCGTACTCTGCTTAACCGTACCCAATTACCCGTTCTCGGCACCTATCAGGCGGCAGGTACTGTTGATATCAGCTACTACCAGCGCTTTGCGGGTCGGGTGGGTTTGTTCAACAACCAGCCCGGCGATCTATTGCTTGCAGATGCAGACCTTATCATCACCATTGGCTTTAGCCCGATTGAATACGATCCTGAACTTTGGAATACCCAACACACAGACATCGTGCATATTGATGTCGAGCCTGCGGAAATCGAGCATTACTATCGCCCCAGCGTTGAGCTCGTTGGCCAAATTGAGCCTACCCTGAAAGCGCTCACCGAGCAGCTCGATCATCACTGGCTGATGCCATCTACCACCGTCGATGTGCTCGAGGAAGTCTCCCACCAACGCCAAGCGATCCGTGCCTACAGCCATTCACACCAAGAGTTTGCTTTGCATCCGTTACACCTAATCAAAGTGATGCAGGATGTGATCACCCCAGACACAACCCTGTGCTTGGACATGGGCAGTTTCCACATTTGGATTGCTCGTTACCTCAACTGCTTCCGTTCCCGTCAATTGTTGGTCTCGAACGGTCAACAAACCATGGGCGTCGCCCTTCCTTGGGGAATTGGTGCGAGCTTGCTCAATCCCGATCGCAAAGTGGTGTCCGTTTCCGGTGACGGTGGGTTTATGCAATCAAGCATGGAGCTTGAAACTGCTGTGCGCCTCAAATGCAACTTGCTACATATTATTTGGGTGGACAACGCCTACAACATGGTAGAGATGCAAGAGGTCAAAAAATATCAGCGTTTTTCCGGTGTGAAATTCGGCCCGATTGACTTTAAAGCCTACGCCGAAGCGTTTGGCGCCAAAGGCTTTGCGGTCACTCGCCAAGAAGAACTTGCCAGTCAATTGAAGCAAGCCATGGACACCGAAGGACCCGCCGTGATCGCGATTCCCGTCGATTACAGTGACAACTTCAAACTGATGGCCCCGCGTGAGGCCGGCAGTATGGATCCGGTATTTGCTTGATCAATCAGATAAAAAGGAGAACACAATGAAAGGTATTAACCAAAAAGTCGCATTGATTACTGGCGCAGCCAACGGCATTGGCGCAGCCATTACCGACCGCCTCTATCAAGAAGGTGCCAAAGTGGCCATTGCAGACTGGAACCAAGCGGCATTAAATGACACTGCAGCAAAATACGATGCTGATCGCGTCTTGAAGCTCTCTGTCGATGTGTCAGATCCAAAAGCGGTAGAAGCCATGATTCAAGAAGTGGTATCCCACTTTGGGCAGCTAGATATGCTGATCAATAACGCAGGGGTGCATACGCCTGGTTCGGTCATTGACGGCACCCTAGCTGACTGGGAGAAAGTATCAGGAGTAGATATTGATGGTGTGGTTTTTTGCGCCAAATACGCCATGCCTGAGTTAATTAAAACCAGGGGCTCAATGGTAAACACGGCATCAGTATCAGGCCTAGGCGGTGATTGGGGCGCGGCTTTTTACTGTGCCGCAAAAGGGGCGGTTGCGAACCTAACGCGTGCCATGGCACTCGATCACGGCCTTCAAGGCGTGCGTATTAATGCCGTCTGTCCTAGCTTGGTCAAGACCAACATGACCAATGGCTGGCCTGAATCGGTGCGGGAAAAGTTCAATGAACGTATCGCACTAGGTCGTCCGGCAGAGCCTGAAGAAGTCGCGTCTGCGGTCACATTCCTTGTCAGTGACGATGCATCATTTATTTCCGGTGTTAACCTCCCCGTTGATGGCGGCGCCACCGCCTCGGATGGTCAACCCAAAATCGTCTGAGAAATCACCAAGCGTCGCGATGCGTCCGTGTTATCGCGCGCTTTTTTAATGGCGCGCTATGACGAACAAGCACGAGCTGTTATGCCAGATGAAAATCAATCACAAACAACGGCGGGCGTTCTGGGTAGATTTGCAAAATCAGCGCCTTCAGCTCAGTCAACGACATTCCCTCTTGTTCCGCATGGCGAGCATTAATGTCCTCGAAAGCAAGCGGAGCAACGCTGTCGATCACAATGTCACACACATAATCATCGGTTTCTAGCTGATGTACCGCGACGCGCGAACCGGGTTGATAGTGACTTTCGGATTCATCACGAATGGTGATGGTTTTAACACCGGCGGCCACCATGGGCGTTAAGGTGGAGAAAAAGGTGATTTTGGTCGGGGCAGTCATGTTGTTTTCATCCAAAACTGTGTTGGCCTATAGTGCGATAGGATTAAAAAAGCCCGCGCGCGACTGCACACGGGCTTTCCATGTCTTGCGACGTTACGCCATCATCGGCACCAATACAAGCGTGCCAATAATCACAGTAATTAACCCGCAGATAACTGGCACCGAGGTGCGTTTAACCACTTCAAACGGGCTGAGTTTTGCCATCCCTGATGTCGCCACAATTACTCCCGACACAGGCGAAACCGTACGGCCTAAATTAGACGCTTGCAACATGGGGATAATCAAAAACGCTGGGTTAAGCCCCATCTTCGCGGCTAACGAGGGCGCGAGTTCAACAAACGCATAGAAAGGCGCATTACCCGAGCCGGTCGCAATTGCTGCCGCGACAGTGAGCAAGGTTAGCAACATCATCAGCGCGATGCCGCCTGCGCCCGCACTTTCCGCCAAGCCCAATAAGTTGTCAATCGCACCAATCGACATCAAGCCTTGGGCAAACACCCCGGCAGCCACCAACAGCATCACGACGCCTTTAAAGGCATCCGCCATGCCTTCGTAGCAGGCGTCGAGATCTTCTAGTGTTCTTCTACCATCAAATTTCTTGGTCGCAAAGTCCACCAATGCCCCCAAAAATATTGACAGCACCACAATGGTGTAGATATCGAGGTAGAGACCTGGAATAGTTTCACCGTTAAACAAAAACACCCCAATAATGGGTAAAAACGGCAACACCGCATAATAAGCAGGCGCATGCGTTTCTATCTCAGAAACATCCACACGCTCCATCGGCGTGTTTTCTTTGTTATCCAGATATTTATTCCAAAAGTAAGCCGCGGCGGCCATCACAATGATCGCACAAATAGAGACCGGCAATACAGTTTCGACCGCAAACACGTGAAGCGGTAGGCCTGCTTTTTCCGCTGCAATCACCACATCGCCCGACGTGGGTGACAAGATAATCGCAGCCGGTGATGCACACACTGCGGTAGCGGCAGGACGAGAAATGCCCATCGCGGTCATCATCGGGAACAAGGTGGCCATCAGCAGGACTCCCAACCCAGTGGCAGAGCTGACCGCCAGCGACATCAAACAGGCCACGATATAAGCCGCTACAAGCAGCACATAAGGTGACTTAATCACCGATAGCGGCTTAGAGAACTGTTTCACCACCACATTATTGGCGCCAATGTGCGACATATAGGCCGCAAAACCACACAACAACATAATTTGCATCCCAAGGCCGCCACCCCGGTATTGCAGCATGTATTTTACGTATTCAAGCGAGTCGGTAAACAGGTTGCCCGTCGACGTTAGTTTAGCCGGTAGGACACTGTGCCCGATTAACCCAGTGATAATCAGTAATAAAATCCCTGCGGTTAGCAAGGTGCTTGCAGCACGATAACCTTTGACAATGAAGTAACCCACAGCCACCGTTACCACTAGCCCAATGAGCAGTTCTAGCATAATTCACTCCGCCAGATGATAAAGATAAAAGAATTGGATGGAATTTACTCAGCTCACTGTACTAAAACCCTGCCTGTGGCACGACAAGAACCAACCCCGAGCTTGATTTAAGACAAATAAAAAGCCGCCTCTCAATAAAAGGCGGCTTGGCCATCACAGTTTGTAGTGATTAGGTGCTTAATCAGTTATTCAGGTCAAAGCGGTCAGCGTTCATCACTTTCACCCACGCCACCACGAAATCGTGTACGAACTTGGCTTGGTTGTCATCTTGCGCGTAAAACTCAGCATAAGCACGTAAAATAGAGTTTGAACCGAACACTAAATCAACGCGACTTGCCGTCCACTTCACCGCACCCGAGTCGCGCGCAATGATTTCATAGCGGTTGCGGCCGACGGGTTTCCATTGATACGCCATGTCTGTCAGGTTGACAAAAAAGTCATGACTTAGCTGCCCCACTCGGTCGGTCAGTACACCTTCCGGCGCACCGCCATAATTGGTCCCAAGTACGCGCATACCGCCCAGCAATACTGTCATTTCAGGGGCCGTGAGTCCCATCAATTGGGCACGGTCGAGCAGTAACTCTTCAGGCTGAACGGTGTAGTCTTTTTTCAGCCAGTTGCGGAATCCATCTGCAACCGGTTCTAGCACCTCAAACGAAGCCACATCAGTCTGCTCAAGCGTGGCATCACCACGGCCAGGAGCAAAGGGAACGTCGACGGGGACGCCAGCCGCTTTTGCCGCTTCTTCGATGCCTTGATTACCTGCCAGCACGATGGTGTCGGCCAAACTAATCTGATGCTTCTGGGCTATATTGCTCAGCACGTTGACTACCTTCGACAAACGCTCCGGCTCGTTCCCTTGCCAATCTTTTTGCGGCGCTAGGCGGATCCGCGCGCCGTTCGCCCCTCCTCGTTTATCAGATTGCCGATAAGTCCGCGCACTGTCCCATGCGGTCGTCACTTTCTCTGCCAGTGTCAGGCCACTGTTGGCAATATCCGCTTTTACCGCCGCGACGTCATAATCAGTGCGTCCTGCCGGTACAGGGTCTTGCCAAATCAAGTCTTCACTTGGCACATCTGGGCCGATATAGCGCGATTTAGGCCCCATGTCGCGGTGCGTGAGTTTAAACCAAGCTTTAGCAAAGGCATCCGCTAACTGCTCGGGATGTTGATAAAAACGCTCCGCAATGCTGCGATAGGTTGGGTCCATCTTGAGTGCCATGTCGGCATCCGTCATGATGGGATTACGACGAATAGAGGGGTCTTCCACATCGACAGGTTTATCTTCTTCTTTGATGTCGATGGGCTCCCACTGCCACGCGCCTGCTGGGCTTTTCTTCAATTCCCACTCATAGTTAAACAGCAGATAGAAGTAGCCGTTATCCCATTGCGTGGGATGGGTGGTCCACGCCCCTTCAATGCCACTGGTGACCGTATCGCGACCAATGCCACGCGCTTGATGGTTGTTCCACCCTAAGCCTTGCTCTTCAATCGCTGCACCTTCCGGCTCGGGGCCGAGCTGTTCCGCATCGCCATTGCCATGACACTTACCGACAGTATGGCCACCTGCGGTGAGTGCAACCGTTTCTTCATCGTTCATCGCCATACGCTCGAAGGTGACACGCATGTCTTGCGCGGTTTTAAGCGGATCGGGATTGCCATCCACCCCTTCTGGGTTGACATAAATCAGCCCCATCATCACCGCTGCCAATGGGTTTTCCAGATCGCGTTCACCAGAGTAGCGGCTGTTCTCAGCATCACTTGGCGCCAGCCATTCTTTCTCTGCGCCCCAGTAGGTATCTTTCTCAGGGTGCCAAATATCCTCACGGCCAAATGCAAATCCATAGGGTTTTAAGCCCATCGATTCATACGCCATCGTCCCCGCCAGCAAAATTAAATCTGCCCAGCTTATTTTGTTGCCATATTTTTTCTTAATGGGCCACAACAGACGACGAGCCTTATCAAGGTTGGCGTTGTCCGGCCATGAGTTCAAAGGCGCAAAACGCTGGTTCCCTGTCGCACCGCCACCGCGGCCGTCGGCAATGCGATAGCTCCCCGCGGAGTGCCACGCCATGCGGATCATCAAACCGCCATAATGTCCCCAGTCGGCAGGCCACCATAACTGACTCTCGGTCAGTAGCGCTTTCACATCCTTTTTTAATGCATCGATATCAAGGGTTTTTAGCGCGGCATGATAATCGAAATGCTCATCAAAAGGAGACGTTTTACTGTCATGTTGATGAAGAATGTCGAGATTAAGCGCGTTTGGCCACCAGGTTTTGTGTGCCATCTCTTCCGATGTTTTGCTGCCGTGCATGACAGGGCACTGACCACCTGACGTTGAGCCTTGTTGAGACATTGCTTTCTCCTTGCTCTTATTGTTCGACAAGCTTTCTTCACAGCGAATCAGCTTGCGCATTGCGTTAATAGGCAATCAGGCGAAGTGCATGATTGTCCCGACCAATACAACGTTAATAGGCATTAGACATCCGCGCTAATCTGTTTTGCCAATTACTGTGATTGCTGACACTCACCTTTACGCCTGAGTCAATTCGTCGCCTTGCTCTAACATACCTGCTCTACCACGCCCACTGACGGTTTTGTAGTACCACACGATAACCGTCCAGATCTTCAAAGGTACGCCCGTCTTTATCCCAGTAGCTATTGTAACTCGGCACAGGTTTAAACCCAGCGGCTTCAATTTGTTGACACGCAGTCTGCCATGCAGCGTGATCCGGCAAGTAAAAGACCAACAGGTTTTCCTGTGACGGTGCTGGACCGACATGGGTGCCGCGATGATGGGTAAATTCAAGGTGATAGTTATGATGTGGGTGACCAATAATGGCGCCATCAAAATCATTATGGCCAGAAAACGTCGCCAATAGCTCAAACCCCAGCCCATCGCAATACATGTTGGTAATGTCGGCCAAATTGTCGGTGGGTCGTGCCACCCGCATCACGGTGTCTTTATCAATCATTGTGCTGGCTCCTCCGGCTCGCAATTCAATGTTTGCATCATGGTGATAGAGTCTGGGGTAAACCCCAGCGCATGGTAAAACGCCTGCGCATCCTGATTAAACGTCATCACTTCTAGTTTAATCACAGTGGCATGATTGTCTTTCGCCCATTGGGTACAGGCCGCCATTAACGCTTTACCTGCACCGGTTCCTCGCGCATCACGGTCAACCACAATGGTATTCACATGACACATGGGATCGTCGACCAGATGAGGAATGTGTTCAAACGACTCCAGCCTTGCCGACAAAAAGCCAATCACTTTGTTTTGATGCTCTGCCACCCAAAAGTACTTATCCGCTTCTTGCAGCGCTTTCTGCAAAAACGCCCGACCGCTTGGGCCAGGCGTTGCAAACAGATGCGGCGCATGTTGATGGTGCATGTCACCAATTTGTACATTCAGGGCGAAGATGGCATCCAAGTCCTCAACCGAGGCACGTCTCACTTGCATCCTTGTATTCCTTTTCAAGTCTTGGGGTATTCTGGCTCTCAACAGTCTGATGCAATCATTTAGCCAAACGATAATGCTAAACAATGGCCGAAAAGTCAGACTGATGCAGTGACTCTACCCACACCCTTGAAAGGAAACGTCCACTACTCGACGACTTGTGTCATGCCTGCCAAGTGGTGCCAATAGCCGTTGCAATCGTGGTTGAGCGGTTGCGGGTTATTGCCTGCTTGGTTAGCACGGAATTTGTCTACCCAGTGCAAGGTGTCAAGCGACAGTGGACTTAACCGCACCACATCCACCAGACCTTGCATTGACGGTAAATCGTTAATGAGATTGGTGCACTGCCCGGACTGGGTTTGAATGCCGTTTAGCACAAATACGGCCTGACCCTCTTGTGATTCCGTTAACCGCCCATTGGGATAGTTGATGCAGCACAGTTCGCAGTCATCTTTGGCGCGGTTTTCTGAGCGCGCGGTAAAACAGCGTGCTGAATAAGCCAGTGGTAAGTAACCATAGCCAGTCACCTCCACCTCAAACCGGTCGCGAATACCCAGTGCATCGCAGCCGTTTAACATATTCACCAGCCAGTCGCGCGAAAGTTCCACCGGCATCACCCAGCGCGTCATGCCAAGGTCAACAAATTGCTTCAGTGTTTGTGGGTTATAGCAATTGATGGCGGCCCCCACCACAAAGGGCTGCCGACGCTCACTTAAAAACTGCACCGCGCTCACGTCATTCGCTTCAATGCGAATATCATCATTGTCACAGTAGCGTTTCAGCATGGTCAGCTCTGAGGGCGCTTCAATCAGCGCCATGGTCGAGAGCACCACTTGTTTGCCAGATTGGACCAGCTCGCGTGCAAGCCCGATCCAGTCTTTGGTTTTCAGCTCTCGCCGCTTGGCACAGACAGTTTCACCGAGATAAATCACATCGGCTTGGCTGTCAGCCGCTGCTTGATAAAAGGCTTCAACCTCAGACTTGGGCCAGTAATACAGGATCGGCCCGAGAGAAAATTGCATCATAATTCCTTATTGCCACTTGCGATGGTAAGCACCCAAACTGGTTTGCACCCCTTCAGAAAGACTATCGAGCGAGTGCGCCCAATCCGGCGCAATATCAAACGCCTCGGGGTTTGCGATACAGCGATCAATCGCTTGACGCCATACCCGTGCAACTTGCTCCACATACGCCGGGCTGCGCTGACGACCTTCGATTTTGACCGATTTGATCCCGGCGCGATAAAGCTCAGGCAGGACACTTAAGGTGTTCAAACTGGTGGGTTCTTCCAGTGCGTGATAGCGGTTACCGTCGACACAAAAACGACCTTTGCAGAGGGTGGGATACCCCGCTTTTTCATCGGCTTGGTACCGATCAATCAAGACCCCGTTTAAGCGCGACTCCAACCCTTGCTCAGTATCTTGCCAACGCACGAATGCCGCCGGTGAGCAAGCGCCCACGGTATTGGGCGATTGGCCGGTAAGATAAGACGATAAATAGCAGCGCCCTTCGGCCATAATGCACAAGCTGCCAAAGGCAAATACCTCTAAATCGACATCGGTATCGCGTGCTAGTTGTTTAACTTGATGAATAGACAGCACCCGCGGCAATACCACTCGCTTAACGCCATATTGCTGCTGATAGAAACGGATCGCTCCAGCGTTAGTGGCGGATGCTTGAACAGAAAGGTGTATATCCAAATCGGGGTAGGTGCTGGCGGCGTAATCTAAACAGGCCATATCGGCAAGGATCAGCGCATCGGCACCATTACCGGCGGCGCTATCAATCGCATATTGCCAGCGACGCCAACCATCAGGATGGGCAAAGGTATTAATGGCAACGTGCAAGTCTTTGCCGTGGTCATGTACATACTGACTGGCACGCTGCAATTTGCTGTCGGTAAAGTTCAGCCCCGCAAAATGGCGCGCATTGGTGTCATCTTTTAAGCCGACATACACCGCATCGGCGCCATGTTCGATCGCTTTTTTAACCGCCGGAATATTGCCCGCCGGACAAAGGAGCTCCATAACATTGCATTCCATTTTATGATTGTCCGGCTAAGATAAGGGCGTTGCCAATGTGGGGGGTTGATGTGTATCAAGCTCACTTCTCCATGATGATAAAAATCGCGATAAATGACGCTGTTGGCACAAAAACTCCTCTCATTTTTGACTCGGATCCAATGGCGGAGCATTCAACCTCGCTACTCTAGTGGCATTCAACCATTGGCACCAAAGGAAAGCCAAATGCTCGTAAACCCAATCACCCAACAACCCCTTGCCCTGCCACTGCCTCAGCCAGCTCTGATTACACCAGGGCTAAAAGCCATCACTCAGTTACCACATGGGCTGCAAGCTCAGGTGCTGACCAAAGTCATGAATACCGCTTTTGCGGTGCCGCTGGCAGAGGACGAGTTCGACTTTCTTGCTGGCCGTACCATTCGCATTGGCTTGCGCGATCTCAACGCCAATTGGTTCGTGTCGCTGAACGAAGACAACCAATTATTGGTGCGCTTGTCTGGGGAGGAAGACGCCAGTATCGAGGGAGATTGGTTAGCGTTTTTGAAAATGGCGACTCACTATTGCGATCCGGATACGCTGTTTTTCCAGCGCCAACTCAGTATAAGTGGTGATACCGAACTTGGGCTGCATGTGAAAAACCTGCTTGATAGCCTCGAAATCGATACCCTACCCAAACCACTGGCACGCTCACTGACGTTAAGCCATCACTACCTCACTAAACTCGCGTTGTAGAGGCTTAGTTATTCGATAAGGCACACACCATCGCCAACGGATTGGCGTGGCTTACTAATCCAAGCTCATTGCCCAGCGTGCTCACCCGCCAACCAAGGTTGCGTGAGTGAGACCGTCTGGGTATCAACATCGTACGCCATTCGCTACGCCTTTCGTAACCCGTTAATCGGTTACGTCCAGAAAATAGTACTGGCTAACGTCGCAAATAAAACCAAAAGATTCAAAAAGATGATGAGCGGCATGGTTGCTCTGATGGGTTTGTAGCAGTAAGCAAGCGGCTTGGCGGGCACGAGCCTCCTTGAGAGCGTGCGAGACTAATGCCCGTGCGATACCTTGTCGCCGTGAGTCTGGCTGCACGTACAAATCGTTAATAATTAAGCCACGGCGCGCCCTCGCGAGCGAATACAAAGGCGTTAGGTGGACAAATCCCACCATGGAGGATTGGCGAGAAGCGGTCAGTATGCACGTGTCTTGCTCACACAACCGTTGCTCGGTAAACGCCCTTGTTTGACTGAGCGGCGGACGAATCGCGAGCCAGCGCTGGTATTGGCCGAATAACACGGTGAGGGCGTCTAGATCATTTAACTCCGCTTTCGCTATATGCAACATTCTTTCTCTACCGCAGCGCTATGGTTACTTTTCAGTGTAAGCGCCATCACGACGTTCTGCTGCCAACACCTCAACAGACGAGCATAGAGAGCAAAATATATTTCTTCACACTACGTTGAAATCGCCTACAGTATTTGTGTTGATATAAACACCAACATAAAAAGTTATAGTGCATAAGGTAATATAAATAAGGCGGCTAAACGCCGCCTCAGTATATGCCGATCCCTGCACGGATATAGGATCGTTTGGCTAAGTCCGTATTGTGTCGTGTTCTTATTACGCTATTGAGCGGGTGCGATACCACTTTACTGTAACAGGCGCGAGCTCTTTTAACGCGTTACGCACCATGATAAATGGTACTTTGATGAAGTAGAACGACATCAATACCATCATCATAGGATCTGCATAAACCGCATAATCCGACCAAGGTGAATGCGCCACTAACCAAGCACCTAAAAAGCCTAAGGTGACCGCCAGACTTAACAAGGTATCCATTTGCCACTGGCGCGATTCCGCCTCCACCAACTGGCTTTGCCCTGCTTGGTTTTTGCGTGCAATCATCCACCATCCGTAACCACAACCCACCACGTTGACAATACCAAACAGCACCGCCAATGACGGGTTAACCGCACGTCCGCCTTCGACCAAGGAGGAGACCGCTTCATACAGAGAATAACTCACCAATAGCATAATCACGGCGCCTTTAATGGCGACAACAAGCGGTGTCAGCAGCGCACGTGTGATCGGCCTTGCGTAACGCGAGTGGATATACCACGACGCGCCCAGTGACAACAAAGTTAACACTAGACTAATCAACGAGTAGATACCGTCGAACATAATCACTAAAGAGCCAGCAATCCATCCAACGGCAAGGCCGGCGATGGCAAACCCCAATGCGAGAAGGGCCGAAAACACTAATACTGACTTTTCATTGATCACGTTTTGAGAAGACATAAAACACCAAAAGTAGAAAACACGCACATATTCTTGGTGCTACTGCGCCGCTTTACAAACACGAACTTGCTGACATTTTCACCACCCTGCTGCGGGAAAAATTAAAGGCGTTTTATTTCAATAGTTTATGCATAAAAATAACTGTCAATATTTCTGACAGTGAGTGTTCTAAACAAATTTTAGTTATGAGATAGCGCTAAATCGCATTTTGCTTGCATATAACTTTTACGCATACTAAATCTAAATTTAGATTCTTTATGGACTAAGAAGATGAGAAAAGGCGTGTTACTCGCGGCAATTAGCTTGCAGCTTTTCCTCGCGATAACCAGCACAGGATGGTGGCAGTTTGGTGCGGCACTCAGTGCGTTTCTGTTGGTCGCGGTATTACGTTTGCCTCAGGACACGCCGCATGAGTGAACCTGAGGCAACGACGGAGGCTAGGCCGCTAGCAGCAGCCAAGCAAGCGATGTACAGGAGATAATCACCCACAGCGCGACACCAAACAATAAGGGTTTGGGGCCTGCCGTGCGTAGCTGGGTGACAGAAATACTGCAGCCGATTAAGAATAAACACACCACTAATACTTGCTTTGAGATGGCGAAAATCACCTCATAGATGGGTTGCGCTTGGACAAAGACATCACTGATACCAATCGCTAGACAATAAAAAACGATAAAGTAAGGGATCGTGATTTTTTTAGCGTGGCTGCGAAACATGAGTGCGCTGACAAACGCCACAGGCACAATCCATAATGCGCGCGCAAGTTTGAGGGTGGTCGCAGTGGTTAGTGCTTGCTCACCATAAGCGGACGCCGCGCCCACCACCGATGATGTATCATGAATCGCGATCGCCGCCCAGGTTCCAAACGTGTGCTGATCTAAGCCCAGCGCATGCCCAACCATAGGAAACACAAACAGCGCCAATGAATTCAACACAAACACCGTGCCTAACGCGAGACCAATTTGTTTATCATCCGCGTTGATAGCGGGCGAGACGGCTGCGATTGCACTGCCGCCACAAATCGCAGTGCCTGAGGCAATCAGGTGACCGGTCTTTTTATCCAGCCCCATAAGTTTGCCCAGTAATGTGCCAAAAATCAGCGTGCCTGCAATGGTGGCAATAATCAGCCCTATCCCATCGCCTGTCACGGCGAGCGCCTCTTGCAGCGGGATACCAAACCCCAGACCCACAATCGAATAAGCCAGTAACTTTTTGGTGATTTTCGTGAGCGGAATTGCACTTGGCACCCAGCCTAGGGAGGTCAACAAAAAACCCAATACCAATGCAATCGGCGAGCTCACCCAAGGGGTTAAACAGGCTAACACAGCCCATGAAAAAGGAAGATAACGCGTGTATGCGGTCATAATGATGCTCAGTAAAAATCAGTGACGGCATTGTAGCGCTCAGTGATTGTTCAGAAAATCTTAAACTTTTTAACCTGGGTTAAGTTTTGCTTAACATGTATTGCAAGGCATTGAAAAACAATCATCGAGGCGCACATTTAGAAATCAAACAAGTAATTGGTAATGCTATCACTCAGCCATTGGATCCCAGGATGCTCGGCCATCCCTGAGGCGGTGAATAGGCAGTAGTCTTCTTGGGTTAAGCCATAGGTGTGTTTGATCACCGCTAAGCGCTGTTCTCGTAAGTATTGCCGGATCAGCGGCTCAGGCAACACGCCCCACGCTTCTTCTTGTAAGATGGTATTGAGCATATATTCAAAGCTCGAAAAGCCAATATAACGGCGTGAGAAAGGCTGTAGCTCGGGATTGTCTTTTTCATTGAGATAGACCATTACCGCTTGCATGGCATTACGCAGTTGATCATCACTGACCCGACGCAGTCGACTCAACGGGTGCTCGCTGTTGCACACCGACATCATGCGAATTTTACCCAACGGCTGATAGTTGATGCGCGGATCGTCAATGCGCTCGTAGTCCACGCCAAACGCAAAGTCGACTTGTTGGGTTTCAACCAAATTGGCCAAATCACCGCTCGAGGCCAAGACTAGGTTGAAGGACGTCGCCGTAAAGCGCTTATTGAGCTGATGCGCCCAGTCCTGCCAAAGCTGATCGGGGATCGCATCATCACGCGCGATCCACACTTCGGCATTAAAGCCCGCGTTCGCTTGCTCGCACGTACGACGAATGCGGGCCGCGGTGACCGATATACTCTCGAAATCTTTGTAAACGGCTTTGCCGATTTCCGACAGTGTCAAACGGTTACCGGTGCGATAGAACAATTCAGCGTTAAGTGATTGCTCGAGCGCTTTAATCGCCATACTCAATCGTGAACGATTCACATCCAGCTGACGTGCAGCTTCAGACACTGAGCCAGTCTCTGCGACTGCACAAAACGCATCAATTTGGGTTAGATTCATGCCGCCCTCCTCACGCTATCCTACCGGAGCGCAGCAAAGACACAAAGCGCTATTACCGCTTGTCAGCATCCTTAAACTATCGGCGATTATGCAATTATTCGTAGCGACTTATTGCATATCAGAAGACGCTAAGCTCTCTGTGCTTGAGGCTAGACAGAATAAGAATCGTTTATTTGTGATAGAAGATAGATAGGGATAACGAGAGTGCTATGGTGCCCCGGGCCGGACTTGAACCGGCACAGCGCGAACGCCGAGGGATTTTAAATCCCTTGTGTCTACCAATTCCACCACCAGGGCAACGCAGATATGCGTGGTAGCACCATGGTCCGCAGACTGCGCTGCGAACGAAGGTGTACTTTAATGAAATTTAACCCGAGGTCAATAGCCCTTTTATTCTTTTTGACTCAAGTGGTTGAAAAGCAGGCAGAACGATAGAGGTGAATCATGCTGCACATGCGCCTTTAAAGTTCCGCCAAAACCCCCTTTACAAAAGGAGCTTTTTGCTTGACATAGGCATCTTGATCACGCACACCTTGAGCGAGTATGGCGCGCTTTTTGTTTTCATATTCAATGCGTACACTAGGGTTATCGAGCAAATACTGTTTGTACGCCATTTGGCGATGATGCTCATCACTGTCTTTTTCAATCACGTGAGCATGAATCAAAAACCGCTCACCTTGATAGGTTACAGAGGCGTCTTTACGAGGGCGGTGTTCGGGAAACGGCTGCTTACTGTGCTGATCTTGAAAGCCTAGCGCGTAAAGATGGGTAATCGCGTTTTCTCGCTCTCCTGGGAAATAAAGAATAGATAAATCAATGATCCCTTTGCCACCGACTTTGGCTGATGTTGAACCGAAATGCAGTACCTCAATACGAGGTGTCGAGATATGGTCAGACAAGGCTTGGGCAACGTCTAAGTAAATAGGACGCCAAGGAGAGAAACTGGCGTCAACTAATTGGTAGGGCTCGAGTGTGATCATGTGGCACCTAAGGTAAAAAAGAATGCTGGTAAACACGAGTGAGTCGGCATGAGCGACACATTGACTCAAGTTAGTTGATTATCGTACCAGCAGTTCCCGTGCAAACAAATCACACCACCTTACTAGACGCCTTCCGCAAGCTTAGGGTTAGAACCGTATTGATTGCTATTTTGATCCCCTTCCAATGCACAAAGCACCAGCAGCGCAATCATCCCGATAATAGGAATGAATGAAATCAGCAGCCACCATGCAGAACGTCCCGTGTCATGCAAACGCCTTGATGTAACGGCTAAGGTTGGCAGTAGTACCGCCAATGAGTACACAATGCTCAGCAACACCAGCCCCGTCGCTTCAGCGACAATGTTTAGCGCCAAGGAGATGCAAAAGTTAACCAGAAAGAACATCCAATACTCTCGACGATGGGCGCGCCCTGAAAAAGTGACATAATTGCGCAGCACTTTTAAATACCATTCCATACGTAACCCTATTTTTAGTTGAAAGAAGTGTTCGCACGTATCATAGAACGAGGCTCCAGCCAGTACTATTTCAACGACAAGACATCCGACCGCTTTATCATTAGCTTGAGAGCCTTATCACTGATTGACAGCATTTTTACTCGAGAGCGCGATTTACCAAAGCCAATGTTACTCACCAAAATGCGCTGGTCACCTTATGTGATTTGATTGCAAAGCACATTCAAAGCGTGGTAATGCGCTAGGGCAGGCTGAGCAACCAAGTGAGAAACCGTAAAACCCAACAACGATTTATAGTTTTAGATCTTGGTCAGTCACCGCCCCTTCCGCTGCGGAAATCACAGTATTGGCATATTTGGCCAATACGCCGCGTTTGTATCGTGGCTCTGGCTGTTGCCACTGACTAAAACGCTGATTCATTTCGGCTTGCGTTAAATCTACATCAATCGACATATCATCAGCATTAATAGAAATGGTGTCACCATCTTCAATAATGGCGATGGGGCCACCATCCATGGCTTCCGGTGTCACATGGCCTACGACAAAACCATGACTCCCCCCAGAGAAGCGACCATCCGTGATCAGTGCAACGTCGTTACCCAAGCCACGCCCCATCACGGCAGAAGTTGGACTCAACATTTCGCGCATGCCTGGGCCCCCTTTGGGTCCTTCGTAGCGAATAACAATCACATCCCCTTTTACGATCTTGCCATCTAAAATCGCTTGCAAGGCTTCTTCTTCAGAGTGGAATACGCGAGCACGACCAGTAAACTGCGTACCCTCTTTGCCCGAGATTTTTGCCACGGCCCCCGTCGGAGAGACATTGCCTTTCAATACCACCAAGTGACTGGTTTGCTTAATAGGATTATCAAACGGACGAATAATATCTTGGTGATCAGGATAGTCTTCAACCTCCTCTAAGTTCTCCGCCAAGGTTTTTCCTGTCACCGTTAAGCAATCACCATGCAATAGACCCGCGTCCAATAGTCGCTTCATCAATGGTTGAATACCACCAATGGCCACAAGCTCTGACATCATGTACTGACCACTTGGACGCAAATCCGCAAGCACAGGGACTTTTTGCCCTAGGCGTGTAAAGTCATCCAAGCTTAAATCTACATTGACCGTATTCGCCATAGCCAACAAATGCAGCACCGCATTGGTTGAACCGCCAAGCGCAATGGTCACAGTGATGGCATTTTCAAATGCTTCCCGCGTCATAATGTCTGAGGGGCGAATGCCCTCTTCGATTAAACGTACCACCGCTTTACCCGCCGCTTCGCAATCCGCACGCTTATCTTGTGAGATCGCTTCTTGAGCTGAACTGCCCGGCAAACTTAATCCCAAGGCTTCAATAGCGGATGCCATCGTATTCGCGGTGTACATACCACCACAAGAACCTGCGCCAGGAATGGCCGTTTTCTCTATCTTTTCAACATCTATTAATTCAATATCGCCTTTAGCATGCTGACCCACTGCCTCGAATACAGACACGATATCGGTATGATTTGCACCCGGTTTGATCGTTCCGCCATAGACAAAAATAGAAGGCCGGTTAAGTCGGGCCATGGCAATAACGCAAGCGGGCATGTTTTTATCGCAACCACCAATGGTCACCAAGCCATCAAAACCTTGGCATGCCGCAACCGTTTCAATGGAGTCCGTGATCACTTCACGAGAGACCAAAGAATACTTCATACCTTCCGTGCCATTGGCAATGCCATCAGAAATGGTAATGGTATTAAAGATAACGCCCTTGCCACCATCAGCGTCCACACCACTGCAGGCATGATCGGCCAGTTCGTTGATATGCATATTGCACGGTGTCACCATGCTCCAAGTCGAAGCAATGCCCACTTGCGGTTTTGAGAAATCCTGCTTTTCAAAGCCAGTCGCGCGCAACATGGCACGAGCCGGTGCTTTAGACACCCCATCAACCACTTCCGATGAATACCGGCGCTTCTTACTCATCATACCCTCTCTCATTAATTCAACGTTTTATTTGTTAGTGATTATAGGGTCACTTTACCAAGGCTGACCAATCTATCAATATGCTAGCGACATACTATGCTGTTAAGCGACTTAGTGCGACTTTTTACTTGTTTTGTCATAGTGATTTTTGGTGGAAAGATAAAGGGCTGAATATTGTGTGGGCATTGCCAGTGATTAGCCGCATTTTGACTTGAGATCACGATTAACTAAAGCCAGTGATATTCACCCAAATGCGCTGGCCACCTTATGTGATTTGATTGCAAAGCAGATAAAAAAAAGCTGAGCGCTAGGCTCAGCTAAAAGACAGTATCAAAAAAGACCTTATTTAATGGAAAAAGGAATCGCTAAGGTTAACTTAAAGTCATCTTCGTCTTGGAATAGATTGGTATAACCTTTCCAGCTCGGCGCATCGGTATCGTTAAAGTACTGCGTGAAGTAGAAGCTTACTTTCGCATCTTTAAGTGCACCCGTTTGAATGGCGTAATTCGCAAACAGGCTATAAGAGTATTCTTTTAGATCATCGTATCCCTTGGCGGATGAGCCAAAGCCATAAGCGCCGTTAAAGCCTGCACTAAAGCCTTTTGCACCAATATCCGAGAAATCACGCGATAACGACCCAAATACCGCCAGTTCTTCATCGTGGTTAAAGTCCGAGCGGTTATTCCACCAAATGTCATAGGTACCGTTCGAGCCACCATATTGACTCGTCAAGCGATACGCTAAATTTTGCACCTTGGCAGGATCGCCGGAGTCGGCTTCGGTATAGGTGGCCTCTGCACGATAAGAGTATTGACCTGATGACATACTGGTAAGCATCGCTAGCTGGAATGCCGTGCTATCATATTGCTCATCATCATCGACCACATAAAGTTGCGGCGACCAATACACGCCACCCTCAGTGGTGCCTTTGACTTTGAGATGGGCATTCCAACGGTCACCGTCACTTAAAGCCCCATAAGCCGCATCGATAGAAACATCATTATCCAATGTATACCGCGCCCCTAACGAGTAGGCGGTACCAGCATCTTCACCATCGGTCGTTTGAAATTCATAGGTTTCTTTAAACCAAGGCGCTTTATAGCGCTCGGAGACCACAAGGCCCAGAGCAAGATTATCGACACTCAGGCCTAACTCCCCACCTACATGAGTGCCCGGCGCAAACGACCAGTTAATACCAATCGTGCTTGGTACGGAAGGCTGAAAATAACCAAGCTTCGCCGTTACGTTTTCACCAAATTTAAACTTAGCCGCCGCAGTAGCCAGAGAGACACCATTGTCCGTACATTCTTCGTCCCATGCGCCCGTGCATTCGCTATCATCTGGCTCTTTATCAAAGGGGTTATTCACGCCCCAAAAGTTCATTTCGTGATCCGGGCTACCGTTTTGCCACATATCAAAGGTACTAAAGGCCATCAAATCAAGTCCAACCACTTCCGCAGCATAGCCTGAGTTAAAGGCAAGATTTGCGTAGATAGAGCCATGGTCAAGGTTGGTTTCTTTGGCCGTATCGTTGCCGTTGGCATCTGTACCTGCGCGATCACGGGATCGCATCCAAAAATTGAGATTCCCACTTAAGGTAGATTCAGTAAAAAAAGGTGATGTCTCTGAGGATAATGTTTGTGACATTGCTGGCGCCGCCACCACCGCACTAAAAACAGCTGCAGCTAATGTCGATACGCTAAACATTTTATTCATGAAAGACTCCTGCTATCTGCAAGATACGGGCTTTGCCTCGTTGATTTATTAAGTTTTATCGAGTGCAAAACCGATTTGAAAGCTGAGAAACGTATTTCAGCTTTCCCCCGCTGCTTACACATTTCGTGTAACCACACCTTCAGACTAATTACGCAAAGAAAAATATCAATCACGACTTAATTTTTAATGCGAATAATATGAACTAGAGCATGTTTTTGACCGTTTTATGACATAGATCTTATCCACAAAAAAACTAAAACCCTTAAAAACAACACCTTAAATAAAAACCCAAAAGTCACAGCACCCGCAGGCAAGTACTTTCATGCAAATAATATGAAATAAATATCATAAAACATGGATAGAAAATCACGTCAAAAACGGCAAAAGTCGCCAATCTTATTTTTCTTACAAAATTAACGAGAAGAAAATGGATAGAGGAGGGTATTTTTTTACGTAAAATAAATTTTATTATCGTCAAAAACGGCAAAAAAATGCATGAAATTTAGGATTTATGTAATTTTATTATGAAAAATAACCACGAGTACAACTGTGTTTACGTCATCGGTATTCCCCCGCGACAAAGCCTTGTCTCGCAATTGAGAGCTTTTTGCATCGCCGCACAACGATCGCTGTTGCATATTGAGCCGTACTCGCCGTTATAGAAAAACTGATGCGCATCAAAAGTTAGGTTGACCTGTCATTCAATCAACAGATTCGCGTGATAAATTAGTCAATGAAGCGTTAAGCGCCCCCCATAGCGCAACACACCACCACGCCATGGCGAAAAAGGATCCCGGCATCAATGAAAGGACTACGTTGGTTTTTACCTCTTGTTATTCTCGGTCTTGGCTATCTTGGCTATACCGCCATCGCGGCAACAGAGACAGCTACTCAAGAAAATGCTGCGTCCCCGCTCCCACCGATTGTTGAGACACGCGTTGTTCACCCAACTCAACATCAAGTAGTTTTACGGGCGCACGGTGAAGTCACCCCTGTAGAGACCACACAGCTTTCTGCCCAAGTGTCCGGTGAAGTGGTCGCATGGCATCCAAATTTCGTTGCTGGCGGCATTGTTAAACGTGGTGATGTGCTGTTTTCAATTGAGCCTGATAACTATCAAGCCGCGGTACTGAGCGCCGAAGCCGACCTTGCCAGTGCAAAAGCGTCCTTGATAGAAGAACAAGCCCAGGCGGCGGTGGCAAAACGTCAGGCCAAAAGCCTTCCATCCTCACAAGTCACCGATCTCTACTTACGCAAGCCACAAGTACTCAGTGCAAAAGCCCGCGTAAAATCGGCACAAGCGGCATTAAAGCGCGCACAACGCGACTTAGAAAACTGCCAAGTGACCGCCCCTTACGATGCGCTCGTCGTGTCGCGAGACGTCGGGGTTGGGCAGTACATTAACGCAGGAAGCCCGGTGGGGGTACTTAATAGCATCGAGGCTGCGGAAGTGCATTTGCCTATTGCTGGCTTCGACACACTCTTTCTCCCCACACCATTAGCGGGGATCGAGGTTCAGCTTACCCGCAACGGCAGCAAACCGACTCAACGCCAAGCACGACTCGTGCGCGATCTAGGCATCGTGGAGCAAAGCACCCGCATGATGCGAGTTGTAGTGCGCCTTGATGATCCTTACGGCACCCAATCGGCTAAACCTGCCCTACCCTTTGGCAGTTATATCGAGGCGACTTTCAAAGGGGCAACGTTGGAGAACGTCTTTAAGCTTCCGCAATCCTTGATGAACAATCGCCAAGTTTGGGTCGTCGATCAAGCAGGAAAACTCACCCCGCGTACACTGCGCGTGGTGAGAACGGAAGGCCAGTATATCTACGCTGACCAAGGCTTAAGCGATGATGACCAAGTGGTTACCACGCTGCCTGAATTCCCCGAGCCTGGCATGACGGTTCGCGTGGCATCGCAGGTATCGCCGGAGGGTGAAAATGAGTAATGCTGACACGCCAACGCGTGGGCTCATTGCCTATTTTGCCCACAACCCGGTTGCTGCAAACCTGATCATGGTGTTTGTACTCATCATGGGGGTTGCCAGTTACTTTTTCATTCAGCGACAGATGTTCCCTAACATCGAGATTAACTACATTCATATTACCGCTGACTATCCCGGCGCCTCCCCCCAAGAGGTAGAGGAGAGCATCTTAGTTAAAGTGGAGGAAGCCATTAAAGATGTCACCGGGATCGAATCGGTGGTTTCAACCGCGCGGCGCGGATTTGGTCAAGTAGAAATCGAAGTGGATGTTGGGGAAGATCTCAATCTCGTCCTGGACCGCGTAAAGCAAGAGGTCGATGCCCTCTCTAATCTCCCCGCGTCGATGGAACCGCTTAATGTCGCGCAAGTGGAGTTTCGCCAAACCGTCATTCAAATGGCAGTGGTAGGCAATAAGCCGCTCACTGAGCTAAAACGCGCGGCACAGGACATTGAAGACGAACTCCTCCAACTCAAGGACGTCACCTTGGTGGAGCTCAGTGCCCCTACCTACGAGATTGCCATCGAGGTAGCCCCCCGTATTCTGCGCAAGTATAACCTCACGCTTAATCAGGTGAGTGACGCCATTGCCCGCTATTCCGCCAACTTCTCTGCCGGTGAAGTACGTACCGACAGCGGTATGATTGCAATTCGCGTCGAGAACCAGCGTTATCGCGGTGATGAGTTTCGCCAGATCCCAATTAAAATCGGCCCCAATGGCAGTCGATTATTGCTGCAGGATATTGCCACCATCAAAGACGGGTTTACCGAAGGCGAGCGTTACTTTAAGTACTCGGGGCAGAACGCAATTTTTCTCTCGGTGAATGCAACCGCTAGCGAAAATATGGTGACCGTTGCCGACGCCGTCAAAGACTACATACAAGACAAAAACGCAGCATTGCCCGCCGGGCTGGCACTCAAATCGGTGGTCGACATGACACACTACCTTAATGCCCGCCTTGATATGATGCTGAAAAACTTATTACAAGGAGCGGTATTGGTTGCGCTACTGCTGACATTGTTTTTGCGCTTTAAACTTGCCCTCTGGGTGCTTATCGGTTTGCCCGTATGCTTTCTTGGCGCGGTCATGCTAATGCCAGTGATTGGGGTCAGCATTAACATCGTTTCACTGTTTGCGTTCATTATGGTGTTGGGGATTGTCGTCGATGACGCGATCGTTATCGGCGAAAGTGTTTATACCGAAGTGGAGCACAAAGGTGGCGGCGTCAATAACGTTGTCGCCGGGGCGCAGCGTGTTGCCACCCCTGCCACGTTTGGCGTGCTCACCACCATTGCCGTTTTTGCACCTTTTATCATGTCGAGCGGCCCTGAACGCGCCTTTTTCTTTGGCATCGCGTCAATCGTCATCTTGTGTCTCATCTTTAGCTTGGTAGAGTCGAAGCTTATTTTGCCCGCTCACTTGGCGCACACCCACTTTTCCACGCCCAAATCAAATAGCTTCCGCCAGCGTTTTAATCGGCAATTCCATCGCTTCGTCAATGGACCATACCGCCGCGCCGTCACCTTCGCGGTACGTTGGCGCTGGTCGGCTTTCGCATTGTTTGTTGCCTTATTAGCTATCAGTATTTCGTTGGTGGTTGCCAGCCACGTGCGTATGGTGCCGACGCCCAAAGTCCCGCATGATTTTCCCAATATTCGCCTTGAGATGAACAATAACGCCTCGAGTGAGCAAACCATTGCCGCACTCAAAGCCATTGAAGGCATGGTCTACCGCGTCGATAACGCCACAGAAGCCGAGACGGGCCAAGCCATGGTTCAAGACACGCTCGTATTTAATGAAGGGCGAACCTCAGGACAACTGGTGATCCCTTTAGTCGATGATACATTGCGCCCCTTTACCACCTTCGAATTATCGCGGCGCTGGCGTGAGGCGATGCCGGAGATCCCAGGAGTTAAAAAACTCACCATTCAAGATGACGTGAATGGTGGAGAACAAGGTGATGAGTTTGGCTTTCTCCTCTTTGGGCCCAACATCGACACACTCAATGCGGCCGGACGTGCTTTAATGTCGCGCCTTAACCAGCAAGCGGGTCTTTTCGATGTGTCCTCATCCATCGATTCAGGCAGTCAGGAAGTGCTCATTTCCCTCACGCCCGTCGCTCATGATCTGGGGCTGGATCTCACCACCATTGCTCAACAGGTAGGAGGGAGTTTCTATGGCGGGGAAGCCCAACGTCTAATCCGTGACGGTGAAGAAATAAAAGTCATGGTGCGTTACCCCAAATTAACGCGGGAGGCATTTTCATCACTGCGTTATGCCGTGATCACCACCCCAGCCGGTCAACAAGTCATGTTGGGCGATGTGGTGAAACTGGAGCAACAACCCGGTGTGAGTAGCCTGCGCCGCGAAGCAGGATTTAGAACGGTTTATGTCTATGGCGCGATTGATGAAGAGTTAGTCGAACCCAATGAAGTAGTCGAAACCATTCAACAATCCGTCATACCAGAGGTATTGGCCGATTATCCGGATGTCACTAGTGAACTCAGTGGTTCGATTGAAGAACAACAAGCACAGCAAGATGAACAAAAGCTTTTCTTTGTTGCCGGGATGATTGTGGTCTATGCGTTATTGGCCGTGCCCTTAAAAAGCTATACGCAACCACTGATTATCATGTCGGTGATCCCTTTTAGCTTAACGGGTGCTATTTGGGGACATTATTGGTTTGATATTGATTTAAGTATGATGTCGACCTTTGGTTTGATTGCCGCCGCAGGCGTGGTGGTCAACGATGCGCTGGTGATGACTGACTATATTAATCGAGCGCGTCACGCGGGGGTTGCGATCAAAAAAGCAGTGATCGACGCAGGCTGTGCCCGCTTTCGGGCCATCACACTGACGTCTATCACCACCTTTGCGGGGGTGTTGCCCATCATGTTTGAAACCAGCCTGCAAGCAAGATTTGTGATCCCAATGGCCGTCGCACTTGGCTTTGCGGTGATGTTTGCCACCTTGCTAACGCTGTTTCTGGTGCCCTGTTTATATCTGATGCTGCAAGATATTGGACAGCTTCTGCGCCGGCTCACTCCCGGCCTTTCCTCGTCACAATCAGAGCCTAACGCGCGATAAAAGAGGTGCCGAGCGCAGCCCCTTGTGCACCGTGTTTGTCCAGCTGGTTAGCGATGGCGGTCATCGCTAGCCAGCGATTCTCGCACCATGAAGGGGCCAGTAACGTCGGTGGACGTGCACTCGCAGACACGCGATGATACACCACCTCAGGAGGCGTTCGCTGGATCATCATGCTGGCGCTGTCGACGTAGTCTTCTAATGTGATTTCGCTTTGACGCCCTGCACGCCACGCTTTCGCCATGGTGCTACCCTCGACAATATGTAGCGGGTGCAGTTTAATCCCATCGGTGCCTGTGCTCACGACCCGGTCAATCGTTGTTTGATGATCGGTGATGCCCTCTCCGGGCAGACCAACAATCAAATGCGTGCATACTTTAATACCCATTGCACGGGCTTGTTGAGTGATTCGCTCGTAAACCGCCACATCATGGCCACGGTTAATGCGTTTCAACGTCTTATCATGACCCGTTTGTAAACCAAGCTCTAACCACACTTCAAATCCTTGTTGACGATAACCCGCCAACAGCGTCAAAACCTGGCTGGGCACACAATCTGGCCGTGTACCGACACACAGCCCGACCATGTTTTCACGCGCTAATGCTTGCTCGTACAAGGCCTTTAACCGCGCAACCTCGTCATAAGTACTGGTATAAGCTTGAAAATACGCCAGATAACGACGTGCTCGGTCTACCTCTTTCGCACGTTGGTGCAACTGGTGGCTAACGGATTGGTGCTGCGCGGTTTCATCAGAAAAGGATGCGACATTGCAAAAGGTGCAACCGCCCCGCCCGAGCGTGCCATCACGATTGGGGCAACTAAAACCACCATGTAGCGTCAGCTTATGGACACGTTCGCCATAACGGTGTTTTAAATCTTGGCCTAGTGTATTAACGAGTTGATGCAGCTCCATAACGCCTCAGCGGAAAAAGACAAAGGCGAGATTTTAACAACTGTTATCGAAGAGATATTGGGGCGGATCAAGCAAAGGCGTGCTTGCCCTAAAACAAAAAACCCGCCTTGCCGGCGGGTTTAAATCATTGGCGTGATACGCCCATTAGGCTTTGGCTTTCTTCTTGCGTTTATCAGTGACTTCCCACTGACCGTCAACAAAGAAGGCTGACCAGCCCGTTGGCTTGCCATCTTCCTCGCTACGCACGTAATTCTCTTTGGTTTTACGTGCAAAACGAACCACAGTAGGACGTCCATCGGGATCTTCCTGCGGCGCATCGGCAAGGTATTTGAACTTGTCCGAAATGCGGTCTTTGAAGCGATGAAGCTCCTCCACCAGCGGCGCACGTGTCTCGCGGGATTTGGGGAAATTACTCGCGGCCATAAATAGGCCAGAGGCACCATCACGTAACACGAAATAGGCATCCGAGTTTTCACATGGCAACTCTGGGAAGTGCACCGGATCTTCTTTCGGTGGCGCCACGTCACCATTTTTGAGGATCTTACGCGTGTTCTTACATTCCTCGTTGGTGCAACCCATGTATTTACCGAAACGGCCATTTTTCAGCACCATGTCGCTACCACATTTGTCGCACTCTACCACAGGCCCATCGTAGCCTTTGGGTTTGAACTCCCCTTTTTCAACCACATAGCCTTCGCAGCTCGGATTATTACCACACACGTGCAACTTACGATGCTGATCAATGAGGTAAGAGTCCATTGCTGTTTCACAAATCGGACAACGCTTCATCGCCCGAAGATCAGCGGTTTCAACGTCCTCTTCGAGCACATTGACAATACCATCTTCATCCATCAAGTTGATGGTGGTTTTACAACGCTCTTTCGGGGGTAACGCGTAGCCCGAACAACCGAGGAACACGCCAGTCGAAGCGGTACGAATCCCCATTTTACGCCCACAGGTTGGACAGTCGATATCTGTCATCACCATGTTGTTGGGCTTCATTCCACCCTCGTCTTCATCCTGCTCGGCTTGTTCAAGCTCTGCGGTGAAATCCGCAAAGAAATCATCAAGTACCCCTTTCCAGTCAGCTTGACCTTCCGCGATTTTATCCAGTGATGCTTCCATGCGAGCGGTAAAGTCATAGTCCATCAAATCGGCAAAGCTTTGGTTGAGGCGGTCTGTGACAATCTCGCCCATTTTCTCAGCATAGAAGCGACGGTTTTCAACTCGCACATAACCGCGGTCTTGTATCGTGGAAATAATAGACGCGTACGTCGATGGACGACCAATGCCCGCTTTTTCTAACTCTTTGACCAAGGCCGCTTCGGTATAACGGGCGGGTGGCTTAGTAAAGTGTTGTTTCGGATCAAGCTTGTCGAGTGTCAGTGATTCACCCACCTCAACCGCTGGCAAGGTTTGATCTTCGTTTTTACCAGAAGGACGCTGTACCCGAGTCCAACCGTCAAAGCGCAGTGTGCGTCCTTTTGCTTTCAAGGTGTAATCGCTCGCATCGACCGTCAAGGTCGTCGAGTCATATTTTGCCGGTACCATTTGACAGGCCACAAACTGGCGCCAAATCAAGTCGTACAGACGATGCGCATCAGAGTCCATCCCCTGCAAATCACTGGCATTGACACCCACATCAGAAGGCCGGATGGCCTCGTGCGCTTCTTGGGCATTGGCTTTGGCACCATACACGTTCGCCGACGCTGGTAAGTACTTCTCACCGTATTCGCTAGCAATATGGCCACGAGCCGCTTCGACCGCTTCTTTGCTGAGGTTGGTCGAGTCGGTACGCATGTAAGTGATATAGCCGGCTTCATACAAGCGTTGCGCCAACATCATGGTTTTCTTCACCCCAAAGCCGAGACGCGTGCTTGCCGCCTGCTGCAATGTTGAGGTGATATAAGGCGCCGAGGGCTTACTCGTTGAGGGGCGATCTTCGCGATCACGCACCACAAAGCTGGCGTGCTCGAGAGCTGACACCGCCGCCATCGCCTCATCTTTATTTTTCGGCTTAAAGGCTTTGCCATTTTGTTGCGCCACGAGCAGTCGCAGCGCCTGCTCTTTCGGTGTGAGCGTGTCGGCGTGCACATCCCAAAACTCTTCGGGGATAAAAGCTTTTATCTGATGCTCACGTTCAACAAGCAGCTTTACCGCGACCGACTGCACACGACCGGCCGACAAGCCTCGCGCCACTTTTTTCCATAGCAACGGCGAGACCATAAAGCCCACCACACGGTCGAGGAAACGCCGCGCTTGCTGTGCGTTGACACCGTCGATATTGACGTCACCCGGTGCGTCAAACGCCTGTGTGATCGCATTTTTGGTGATCTCATTAAAGACCACGCGTTTGAAGCGGTCGTTATCACCACCGATGAGTTCGCGCAGGTGCCAAGCAATGGCCTCCCCTTCGCGGTCCAAATCCGTTGCGAGATAAACGTTGTCGGCTTTCTCAGCCAGTGACTTAAGCTCGGCGACGACTTTTTCCTTACCGGGCAACACTTGGTATTTCGCTTGCCAGCCATTGTAAGGATCAACGCCCATCTTGTTGATGAGCGCCTTCTGTTCTTTTTCTTTTTTAATTCGCGCTTTTTCTTCGGCGCTGAGCCCTTTCGTGGACACAGGTGCGGCCTTTTTACCGCCTTGCGTCGCTCCAGTTGGCAAGTCACGAACATGTCCGACACTCGACTTCACCACGAAGTCTTTGCCGAGATATTTATTGATCGTTTTCGCCTTTGCTGGGGACTCCACGATGACGAGAGATTTGCCCATAATGACCTAATTGACGCCCTTTGCGCTAAAACTGTCGAAAATTCGTTGCGTTGCACTTCCATGCCGGAGTGCCGCTATCTGTTTACAATATTGAGCGAGTCTAGCCGAATATCAACTAAATTCGCAGCAAAACACGCTGATTGCTCGTCCCTTCCACAATTGTTAAGCAATTGTGATGGTAATATCCCGATTGTTCTTCATGCCGGTTTCCGGCAAAAACGCGCTAATCATTACCATTGCCGCACGCAAAATAGCTAAATGGATGCGGTAATCTTTGGCTTGGCTCACATTATTATGGCTATTTCGCTCATTATCGTGCGCCTGTTACCGCTATTTTCTTCCGTTGTTTATCGCCCAACGCTAACAGGCAGCACTCGGGGAGTGAGTTAAACCAACGGACGCTGACCACGACTAATCCATTTTAGCAGCACACGATCTGCCACCTCCGCGGATGCGCCAGCAAGCTTTTCAGCAATGTTTTTACGCTGATGGTAAGACACCGACAGCACTTTTCGCTCGTTATTCGCCGCCTGGAACAAATACTCGTCGCTGGTACAGACCTCATCAATCAATCCCAGATCCAATGCTTGGTTACCAAACCAGTGTTCACCGGTGGCAACCTTATCGACATTAAGAGACGGGCGGTATTCGCTGATAAACGCCTTGAACAGGCCATGGGTTTCTTCCAGTTCCGTTTTGAACTTCTCGCGCGCTTTGTCAGTGTTTTCACCAAACATGGTTAGCGTGCGCTTAAATTCACCGGCGGTCAGCTGCTCAAATTCAATATCGTTCTTCTTAAGCAACTTGTTAAAGTTGGGCAGCTGGGCAATCACCCCAATCGAGCCAATGATCGCAAACGGCGCTGCAATCAACTTATCCGCGACGCATGCCATCATATACCCGCCGCTTGCGGCCACTTTATCAACCGCCACGGTTAAGGGCACGCCTGCTTGACGGAAGCGTGCCAGCTGAGACGCCGCTAGGCCGTAGCCATGCACCATACCGCCGCCACTCTCGACGTTGACCAAGACTTCGTCCTGTTCGGTTGCTACCGACAAAATCGCCGTGACTTCTTCTCGTAACGCCTCTACTTCGCGGGCATCGATGCTGCCTTTAAAGTGGATCACAAACAATTGTGGATCCCGTTGAGCCGATGGCTCGTTTTGCTTTTTGGCTGCGGCTTTTTGCGCCTTTTCTTCTTTCTTCTTGGCTTTTTTCTCGTCTTTCTCTCGCGCTTTTAACGACGATTCATTGTACAAGTGCTGCTCTAGCGATTGACGATAATGCTTAAACCGCTCAGTTAAGTCAGTGAGCTTTAGGCTACCTTTTTGCCCCCCTTTGTCGCTCGCGGCGCGCACTAAAGCGACCAATACAAATGCCGCTAATAAGAAAGTGACGACTTTTGCCAGAAAAAGCCCATAATCCGCAATGAAATCCAATGTTGTATCCTCTTTTTTGTCGCTATGTTGGCAATGCCGTTAACCGTACATCACGCACTTGGTTGTCACACCTTACCCGCAACCTTACAATAATCTACGTTTAACAATAAATAAGGATTTATATCGTGGACTACCAAGTAAGCTCAAACGCGCTTGAAGGGCGTGTGATTTTGGTGACCGGTGCGGGCGCTGGCATTGGCCGCCAAGCCGCACTTAGCTATGCAGAGAAAGGCGCTACCGTCATCCTTCTCGGCCGCACCGTGAAAAAACTTGAAGCAGTATACGATGAAATTGATGCTTTGGACGCGCCACAACCAGCGATTATCCCACTGGATATGCTGGGTGCCACGCGTCAGCATTATTTGGATATGGCAGACACCATTGAACAACAGTTCGGGCGCTTAGACGGCGTACTGCATAATGCTGGCTTGCTCGGTGTGCTGAGCCCGTTCGATCAGATTGATGAAAAATCTCATGACGATGTAATGCAGGTGAATGTCAAAGCCACCATGCTTATGACGCAAGCCCTGCTGCCATTATTGAAAAAGTCTGACGATGCTCGCGTGGTGTTTACTACATCTACGGTCGGCCACCAAGGGCGTGCTTATTGGGGCAGCTATGCGATTTCTAAGTTCGCGACCGAAGGCATGATGCAAGTGCTGGCGGATGAAATGTCTGATACCAAGGTCCGTGTCAACGCCATCAACCCAGGCGGTACCCGCACCAGTATGCGCGCGAGCGCTTTCCCAGGAGAAGACCCTGACACGCTCAAAACGCCTCTCGATATTATGCCACTTTACCTGTATTTGATGGCCCCAGAAGGTATTGGCGAGCACGGACAGTGTATTGATGCACAACCTAAGCGCTAAGCATAGCGCCCCCATGGCTGGGGGCGCTCGTTTTAGCAAACCGATTTAAAAATCGATGCTGAGTTTGGCTTTGATGTTGCGTTCGTCCCCATACCAACAGTTCAATTCATCAAAACAGCTGTAAGTGGTTTTATCGAACAAGTTTGTCGCAGATAGGGACAATTTTGCGCCTGATAGCGACGGTGATGCTTGCGAAAGATCGTAACTAATCGCGGTATCAAACACCGTATAGTCGGGCACCGTAAAGGTATTGGTGGCGTTACCCTGTGACTCACCCACATACCGTGCGCCTAAACTCACGCGTGTCCCCGCACTGACCTGGTGATTCAGCCACGCACTGGCAGTCTGCTCTGGCACCCAAACTGGGGTCTTGCCCTCTAGGTTAGGGTCATCCGTGATCTCCATATCAATATAGCCATAAGTTAAGGCCACATCCGTCTCTACACTAAGTGCATGATTAAACTCAACCTCTATTCCACGAGAGCGGATTTCACCGGTTTGAATTTTCGCGTATGAGTCGTTGGGATCATTCACCAGCGCGTCTTGCTTTTTAAGCTCGAACAACGCCACGTTGACGCCAGTGCTACCGTCTAGTGACAAGTACTTGAGGCCGGTTTCCCATTGTTTACCCGTGGAAGGGTCAAACACATTACCCCGATTATCCATATCGGTTGGTTCAAAGCTTTCTGAGTAACTCAGATAAGGGGAAATGCCGTTGTCAAACTGGTACATCGCACCGGCACGGAATGCCAGATTATAGTGACGAATGTTTTTCTCAGAGGAACTCGGTGACCCCGCATAAAGTGTCTGCTGGTCATCTTTTAACTCATATTCATCGTAACGCGCGCCAGCCAGTAACACCCATTGGTTCCACAAGATCTGATCTTGGGCATAGAGGCCAGTCTGTGTCACTTCAATATCATGGTCTTCTTGGTAAGCAAAACTGAGTGAGTCGGGGTTAACCTGGTTATTATCGGGATCGAAAATATCAATATCCGGCACTGAACCGGGAGCGTAAGTGTCATCGTAACCCACGTCCGAGGACATAGTCTGATAATCAACCCCTAGCAAGGTGTAATGGTCTGCCGCCCCCCAGCGCACATCGCCAGAAAGCTGAGTATCCACCACCCAGGATTCGATCGTTTCATCTGTCAGGTACGCGTTACGCGGGTAGTGGCGGCCATCAAACGTATTTTGACGATAGTTGTCGTTATTCACTAACCGTGTATTGATGTACATATTTTTTTGCAGCAAATCAGCATCTGTGTAGCGTGCCGAGTGCAGTAACGACCAGTTTGATGAGAGCTGGTGCTGCACCTTGTAACCCAGCATCAGAAACTCACGATCATAAGTATTCCAGTTGTTGTCACCGGAAAAGCTATCGCTAGAAAGGCTGCCTTGGTCACTATGCAATACCGAGCCGTTGGCCGGTAATGAGGTATAAATGCCCGCCGCCGGATCCGCTTGGTAATAAAGATTAACGTTCACCAACGTATCTGGCGACACCCGCCAATCTAGCGATGGGGCGACGACATAACGCTCTTCTTCCGAATCGCCCGCTTGGCCATCTTTTTGTCGTGCCAGCGCCACCATCCGGTACGCCAATGGGGTGTCAGAAATCGCACCAGTACTGTCAACAGACACTTCACGCAGTGCATCAGAGTCGGTGCTCATCGTCACACGGTGCGCCGCCTCTTGTTGCGGTGTCTTGGCGATCATATTCACCATCCCACCCGGTGGAATATTCCCGTATAACACCGACGTCGGCCCTTTGAACACTTCCACTTGTTCAATCGCAATCGGATCGATTTGTGGCTGTAAATTCCAGGTGTTGTAAGGTACCGCGAGACCATCAAAAAAGTTCTGATAGTTGATAAAACCACGAATATTAAAGAGATCGAGTCGCGTGACGGCCCCACCCCGCAGCTCAGTATTTACACCCGGTGTATAGCGCACCACTTCGCTTAGTGAACTGGTTTGGCGCTGTTCGATGGCCTCTCGGTCGATGACAGTGACCGCTTGAGGCGTTTCTTCTGGTGCCAGTGCTGTTTTCGTGGCCGTATTGCGGTAGGTGTCGCCTAAGACTTGTATGGTTTCCATCTCGGCGTGTTGCGACTCGGCATAAGCTGATGGCAGCATCAAGCTCCCCATAACCGCCATCGCTAACGGGGACAGTCGCCATCTGGCAACCTGCTGCACGCGTGCACAACCCATATCCATGATGATTTTCCTCTCAATACAAATTAAACGTAAAACGGAATCATTCGCATTTTAAAGGTGTGCATGGTGAATACTGTTCATTTTGGTGCATGATGGTGACAATCCAGCGGGATCCAGTACGTCATTACCGCGTCATCGGCTTCTGGTTGATATCCAGGCGGATAGACTTCAAGCTCGATACCATCCGTGCATCGGTACCCTGAGGCAGGCAACCAATGATAGATAAAGGTATGCAAGGTCTTAGGCAGTTCACTCACGGGCCCCAAATGCGTAATCACCGCATAGGTCGCCTCTGGCACCGTCCACGTGGCTAAAGATGGGCTTGGCAGCCCATCTCGCTGCTGACCGGCGAGGTAGGGTAACGGGGTTTGAAGTGTATCAGCACTGGCCACATCAATCGCACCAATGCTTGGCTGACCAACATCAACCAACCCAGCCTCGTGCGCATCACGCCACAGCTTAGGCACCACGTCAGTAAAATCGGGCTCAGGTGCAAACAAGCCTAATATAGGCGACGTCTGCCCCACCAGGGTGATCGATGATCGCGTTTGAATGTGCACCGACAGCCAAGACGGATTGGGAGTCGCCAGTGTCGTAATATGCAGTGGTGTTCGAATACCATCCATCACCCCCCGCTGGCGATACGTACGAGGACTCACCCCGAACTGCTGACGAAATGCGCGGGAAAAATTCGCCTCTGAGGTAAACCCAAACGACAGCGCGATATCAATCACTCTATCGGGCCGAGAGAGCAACTGTTTGGCGGCATAGCTAAGTCTTAGTTCACGCACATAATGCGCCACACTCACGCCCGTTTGTTCCGAGAACACGCGCTGCAATTGCCAGCGAGACCAGCAGCTGTGAGCGGCCAACTCACTGACAGAAAGCGGTTGGTCAAGGTTTGCGTGGATAAAGTCTAGAACCCGCTCGATACGATCAAAGCGTGCGGTTTGCTCTGGTGCTAATGCCGTTGTCATCACATCCTTTATCGACAAAATTGTAAATAAACTCCAAGATAACACAAACAATAATCATTATCATAACTGAAGTGAAAGAGGCCAACCGATACGACGGATAATAAGGCTGCAACTTTATAGTGAGCGCGACGAGTTAGAGCGTCACACAGAAATAGAAAGCCCGGCACATGGCCGGGCTTTAGCGAACATCACGCAGACTTACTTACGCGTTCTTGGTTTGCCTTTACCACGCGGCGCGCCCGAGCGCTGATTGCCCTTTTTCGGGCTTCCGCCTTTCGGTCCTGCCGCAGGTGCGTTACCCCGACGAGCCTGACGTGTTTTCTTCGGCTTATCATTGCTATCGATACGCTCTTCGTAACGGCGTACTGCACGACGGATCTTCTGGCGCGACTTTTTACGCTTTTGATCATCTGGCGTGATAACCGTTTGCGACTCTGGCTTCATCTCTACCATTTCGCGCAGATAATTCACTTCTTTCAGATCCATCTCACGCCAACCACCACGCGGCAGATCTTTTTCAAGATAGATATCGCCGTAACGCACACGCTTCAAACGGCTTACGGTCACACCTTGGGTTTCCCACAAACGACGCACTTCACGGTTGCGCCCTTCGGTAATCACCACATAGAAAGTGTGATTCATCCCCTCGCCGCCCGCATAAACGACATCTTCAAAGCGCGCCACGCCATCGTCTAGTTCTACGCCGTGAACAAGGTTTTTCACCATATCTTCGTTCACGTCACCAAACACACGCACCATGTACTCACGTTGCACTTGGCGGCTTGGGTGCATCAAACGATTCGCTAGTTCACCGTCGGTAGTGAACAGCATTAAGCCTGAGGTATTGGCATCCAAACGGCCAACCGCTACCCAGCGCGCATCTTTCAATTTGGGCAAGCGATCGAATACCGTACGACGCCCCTCTGGGTCGCTTCGCGTACACAGTTCACCCTCTGGCTTGTTGTATGCAAGAACGCGACACACAGACTCAGAAGGCGCATTAAGCTGCACCGCATGACCATCAACACGCACCAATGCACTGGGATCATCAAGGCGGTCACCCAGTTTGGCGACGGCACCATTAACACTCACCCGGCCGGCTTGAATGTATCCTTCCATTTCGCGGCGTGAACCTACGCCAGCACGCGCTAGCACCTTCTGTAATTTTTCGCTCATGTTTTTTACCTTACTGTCGCCTTCACAGGCGTCATCACTGTCACGATTGGCATAAGAGCTAACGATAATGAGTTAGCCAGCCGTTAATGATACCAATAAGCGTAGAGATAGAGAAACAGTTTCACGCGTTCACGGCATATCAGCTGTTGTGGCTGAGTCAATCGCAAAACACCTGGACAAAAAAACGCCCAGCAAGGTGGCTGGGCGGGAATGGAAGGTCAACCACAGGTTGACGCAACATCAGAACAAGAACATTGCATGGGTAATTACGCGCGACACTATGCGTTGGTTCACCCGCAGTCAGGCATTAATCAAACGGGGCGGGATCACCACTCCCGTGACGGCGAACCTCAGGCATGCCTTCACTGAAATCGACCACTGTGGTGGGGTGCTCACCTAATACGCCACCGTGCATAATTAAATCCACACTGTGCTCTAAATGATCGCGAATTGCTTCGGGATCGGATTCGGTAAAGTCGTTACCCGGTAAAATCAGTGAGGTCGACATTAGCGGCTCACCCAGCGCCTCGAGCAAATCCAGAGCGATTTGGTTATCTGGAACACGAATGCCAATGGTTTTCCGTTTTGGATTCATCAAACGTTTTGGCACTTCTTTAGTCGCTTTGAAAATAAACGTATACGCACCAGGTGTATTGTTACGAATCAAGCGAAATGCAACGTTATCGACCCGTGCGTACAGTGATAACTCAGACAGATCGCGACACAACAAGGTGAAGTTATGATCTTTATCGAGGTCGCGAATACGGCAAATACGCTCTAACGCTTGTTTGTTCTCAAGCTGACAGCCAAGCGCATAGCCCGAATCGGTCGGATAAATGATCACTCCACCGTTTCGGACAATTTCCACCGCTTGTTTGATCAGCCGCGCTTGCGGGTTCTCTGGGTGGACATAAAAAAACTGACTCATGGTTCCTCCTGCTGTAGCTTGACCCCATGGGGATGCGCACCGCAAATCCAGCGTGAATGGTCTGCGCACCGGATAATCCTTATCGCTATCAATATAACGTATTTCGTTATTGTAACGCGTCTGGCTTGTCGCTATCTAGTTGATTTACTGATTGCCAGTTTTGTTCAGCCGCCTCTAAACACGTCCAGTCATGCCAAACCGGCTGACTATCTTTGGGTAGCCATAAATTACGGCCCAGCTCTGTCCACGGCGAAGGATAATGAAAATCCGATCCCAGCGAGGCCAACAATCCATAATCTCGCGCGTAATCGGCCAGCAAACGACGCTCTTGTTGCGACTGCTGAGGAAGAGCGACTTCGATAGCATCGCCATTAGCGTCAGAAAACGCAGCCAGTAATCGTTTCAGCCACTTGGCTTTGAGCTTGTATCGGCCAGGATGAGCAAGCACCGCCTGCCCACCGGCCTCATGGATCGCCGCAACCGCATCTGCAATCGAACACCAGTTCGGTGGTGCATAGCCGGTGTTCCCTCGGGTTAAAAAGCGCTTAAAACAAGCCTGCATGGTTTTCGCGTGACCGTGCTCGACCAACCAGCGCGCAAAATGCGCACGGGTCAGCGGCGCATCGCCAGCCAGTTCGCGCGCACCTGCGAGCGCCCCTGTGTAGTGCGAGCGCTCTAACCGCTCAGCAATCAGCTCAGCCCGTTGTTGGCGTCGCTCAGCTTGTTCGGCAATCAATGCCGTTAGTGCCGGGTGCTGGGGGTCGACATTTAACCCTACAATGTGGATATCAAAGTTCTGCCACAAGGTCGAAATTTCAATGCCATTGACCAGTGTAAGGGGCAAGTTTTGATGGTCGATTTCTGCTTGCGCCTCTACCAGCCCGGCGGTGGTGTCGTGGTCGGTAATCGCCAACACGCCCACGCGACGCTCGACCGCGCGCTGCACCAAGTCTTTTGGCGATAAGCGGCCGTCGGAGGCAGTGGTATGGCTATGTAAATCAATGATCATGGTGTACCGGGTTTCCTTAATGTGCTCGCGCCTTGGCACTGTCGGTTTGCGCCATATCAGCCTGAGGCTGAGTACGCGCCATGCGGGCTCAGTCGATGTGAATGCGCCAAGTTGACCAGCGCTCGCGAGCACGGTGAATATCTTTGCTCTTTTTTATCGTGTGTTTAGTCCGCACTTTTTCTGCATTCTTTTCGATTTCCCCGTTGACACAGAAGCAAAATATCAGTTTACTAGTACACAAGTTAACGCGCACCACTTCTCAGTCTCGGGGAGCGATATGGCGCTAAGGGTAACAGTCACAACGGAGTCTCGCAGCATGTATTTCAACGCCGCGTCTAGATCACATTCGATTCACACTGCACCAGCTGCCGAACAGGCCGTGAGTGTATTGGCGACATCCATGACCTCTGTTGCGCTTATTTGGTGGCACGGCTCCTCACGGGCGGTGTGACGCGCTGTATAAACAGCTACCTTATTCACAACGCCCGCCACTGATGCGGGCGTTTTTGTCTCTCAGTTTTGCCATCACGCGTTATCGTGCCACCACGCATTCAGCCACGGTAACCGGCAACCATAGTTTAAAAGGATATTTGATGATTATTGTACTTAAGCCCCAAGCCACCGAGCAGGATGCCAAAG
The DNA here is from genome assembly GCF_009377945.1 of Salinivibrio sp. VYel1. Taxonomy (NCBI): domain Bacteria; kingdom Pseudomonadati; phylum Pseudomonadota; class Gammaproteobacteria; order Vibrionales; family Vibrionaceae; genus Salinivibrio; species Salinivibrio sp. VYel1. The sequence continues at coordinate 86,519 of NZ_RSAM01000012.1, forward strand.
CCCTCCTCAATAAAATCGAGCAATGCGGTTTAAAACCGCTTTATATGCCGGGAGTGGAACGCATTGTATTGGGCGCGCTGGGTGATGAACGTGTGCTGCAACAATGCCATTTTGAGGCTAATCCGCTGGTTGAGGAAGTCAAACCGATTTTAACCAAGTACAAACGTGTGAGCCGTGATGTACAGCCGCATGACAGCGTGGTGCATATCGGCAATGTACCCGTGGGCGGTCAACACTTCGTGGTTATGGCAGGTCCCTGCTCGGTGGAATCCGAACAACAACTATTGTCCGTGGCGGAGCGCGTTAAAACGCACGGCGCACGTGTGTTACGGGGCGGCGCCTTTAAACCTCGCACCAGCCCTTATGATTTCCAAGGCATGGGGGTTGAAGGATTAAAACTGCTCAAACAAGCCAGTGACCTGACTGGCATGCCAACCGTGTCAGAAGTGATGGAAATTAGTCAAGTCGACGCCGTGTGCGAGTACATTGATTGTTTGCAAATTGGCGCACGTAACATGCAAAACTATGGCTTACTCAAAGCGGTAGGCGAAACGGGCAAACCTGTCTTGTTAAAACGTGGGCTTTCCGCCACTATCGAAGAATGTTTGCTGGCGGCGGAATATATTGTCGATGCAGGTAACCCCAATGTGATTTTATGTGAACGCGGCATTCGCACTTACGAAACCGCCACACGTAACACCTTGGATTTGAATGCCGTGGCCTTGATGAAGCAGCGCAGCCATTTGCCTGTGTTGGTCGACCCAAGCCACGGGACCGGCGTGCGAGAGCTGGTGACGCCACTATCACGCGCCGCGGCGGCCGTGGGCGCGAATGGCATCATTGTGGAAAGCCACTTAAACCCAAGCGAAGCATTGTCAGACGGCCACCAAGCATTAACCGGCGATATGTTCGCGCAGCTGATGCAAGAACTCACCCCCTTTGTGCAAGCGGCAGGGAGAAAGCTGTGAACACTCATGATCCCCAACATGGCGAGCTCGATACGCTCCAACTCTCGGTGCCTTATGTCGCCGACCCGACTGAGTTATATGCCGCCGTGTGCCAAGATAAGCCTTATAGCATGCTGTTGGAGTCGGCAGAGATTGACTCCAAACGCAACCTTAAAAGCCTGATGCTGGTCGATGCCGCCGTGCGCGTTGAGTGCCGCGGACAGCGCGTGACCTTACAAGCGCTCACCCATAATGGCAGTCATTTGCTGGAGAGCATCGCCCAGAGCGCAGCGCTGAAAGCCCTTGCCTGTGAGGTAGCGCAGGCCGACGATGGAGACTTTCCCGCCCTGACGTTGACGTTCCGCCATCCCAACGACAATGGCGCGCTGTTGGATGAAGACGCCCGTCTGCGCCAAGCGTCGGTGTTTGATGCCCTGCGTGTTATCAAACAAAGTATCGCGTTGGATAACCAACCTGACGATGCGCTCTTTGTCGGTGGCCTTTTTGCCTATGATTTGGTGGCCAGCACTGAAACGCTACCGGCGGTGGACGGCACAGAGCACTGCCCCGACTACCTGTTTTATGTCGCGGAAAGCTTACTGGTGATTGACCACCAGCACCGCCAAGCGCGCTTACAAGGCACCTTATTTGGTGGTGATAACGCCCGCGCTCACTATGTGGATTTATCGCGTCGTTTACAAAGCATCAAAGAAGCCTGCTTATCGCCTGCGCCGCTTCCAGAAGCGCCCGTAGTGACCGATCACAGCGTTGCGGTTTCGGTCTCCGATTCAGATTTTTGTCAGCAAGTTGACGCGCTGAAAAAGCACGTCATTGCCGGAGATGTGTTTCAAGTGGTGCCATCGCGCCGCTTTACCCTCGCCTGTCCCTCGCCGCTCAATGCTTATCGGGCGCTGAAGCGCGGCAACCCTAGCCCGTATATGTTTTATCTGCGTGATAGCCAATTTAGCTTGTTTGGCGCCTCGCCGGAAAGCGCCCTCAAATATACTCAAGCGACTAATCAGGTTGAGATTTATCCCATCGCGGGTACGCGCCGACGCGGGAAAACCGCCCAAGGCGACATTGATCACGACTTGGATAGCCGCATTGAGCTTGAGCTGCGCAATGATGAGAAAGAAAATGCCGAGCACATGATGCTGGTCGATTTGGCCCGCAACGATGTGGCGCGAATTAGCACGCCCGGCAGCCGCCATGTCGCCGACTTGCTCAAAGTCGACCGCTACAGCCACGTCATGCATTTAGTTTCTCGGGTGGTGGGTCAGCTGAAACCCGATCTAGACGCGCTGCATGCGTACCAAGCCTGTATGAATATGGGCACGCTCACCGGTGCGCCCAAGCTTCGCGCGATGCAACTTATCCGTGACACCGAACAGTGCCGTCGCGGCAGTTATGGCGGGGCCGTGGGCTATTTTACCGGTTCGGGTGAGATGGATACCTGTATTGTGATCCGCTCTGCCTACGTTGAAAACGGCGTTGCCACCGTGCAAGCCGGCGCGGGTGTAGTGTTTGATTCTGACCCTCAAGCCGAAGCGGACGAAACCCGCGGCAAAGCACAAGCGGTGATCCACGCGATTCAAACCGCCCACCAAGGAGGCCAATCATGAGTACCCCGCTAATGGACATCGTCCTGCTCGATAACATGGACTCCTTTACCTACAACTTGGTGGATCAATTTCGCGCACTGGGTTACCCAGTCACGGTGTTTCGCAATCATTTAGAGGCCGAGGCGATTGTTCGTCATATTCGCTCCCTGCCCCAGCCGCTACTGGTGCTCTCGCCCGGCCCAGGTGCGCCTTCCGATGCCGGCTGTATGCCCGCGTTGATTGAGAGGCTACGCGGCCAAGTGCCGATGCTGGGGATTTGCCTGGGTCAGCAAGCGATCGTCGAAGCCTACGGCGGCACAGTCGCCGGTGCTGGCACCATCATGCACGGCAAGGCTTCGGCCATGCATCACCAACAGCATGCGGTATTTGGCCCATTGGCATCCCCACTCACCGTGGCCCGTTACCACTCACTGGTGGCGACTGAGGTACCTGCCAGCTTGGATGTCATCGCCACCGTGTTTGATGGCGACGATCAGAAAGTAATGGCGGTGGTGAGCAATACCGACTACGTGGTCGGTTATCAATTCCATCCAGAGTCCATTTTGACCGCACAAGGCGCCGCCCTGCTCACCCACACCATCGATTGGGCGAGTGGCTACTATCAGTGCTAACAACAACATCAGCGCTAACAACAACACGTGCCAGATAAGCACGGAGCTCGAACAGACAAATACCGAGGTTAAGTACAGTGATGGATCAACTACTAGAGACGCTTTACCAACAACAGTCACTCAGCCAAGCGCAAAGCGAGCAGCTGTTTAGTGCGATCATTCAGGGCGAGCTCGAGCCAGCACGATTAGCGGCTGCGTTAACCGCATTGAAGATTAAAGGGGAAACGCCTGAAGAAATCGCGGGCGCGGCAAAAGCACTGACTGACAACGCCGAACCTTTCCCCCGCCCTAGTTATCCGTTTGCCGATATCGTTGGCACCGGAGGCGATGGCGCGAACACCATTAATATTTCAACCACGGCCGCCTTTGTCGCCGCCGCCTGTGGCGTTAAAGTGGCCAAACACGGTAACCGCGGGGTGTCGAGCAAATCGGGCTCATCGGATTTACTCGCCGCCTTTGGCATTGATTTGGCGATGCCTGCCGACCACGCCCGCGAGGCCTTGGATAATCTGGGCGTTTGCTTTTTATTCGCCCCGCAATACCACACCGGCGTACGACACGCGATGCCCGTGCGCCAAGCGATGAAAACCCGCACCATCTTCAATCTGCTTGGGCCGTTAATTAACCCAGCGAAACCTAGCATCGAGCTGATGGGCGTGTATAACCAAGCCTTAGTTGCGCCGATTGCACAAACCATGCAAAACCTCAATATGACCCGTGCGGCCGTGGTTCATGGTGACGGTCTGGATGAAGTGGCTATCCACGGCCCCACAACGGTGGCAGAAATCACCCCGACCCAAATTGAACATTACACCCTGACACCCAGCGACTTTGGTGTATCCCAACACCCGCTGGACAGCATTGCCGGGGGCACACCGGAGCAAAACCGCGCGGTAATTAGCGCGATTTTGCAAGGTAAAGGCACAGACGCCCAGCAAGCCGCGGTGGCCGTCAATGTGGCACTATTGCTACGCTTATTCGGACAAGAAGATTTGAAAGCAAACACACAACAGGCCTTGGACGTGATGGCGTCGGGCAAGCCTTACACCATCATGCAAGCGTTAGCACAAAGGAGCGCAGTATGACCACCTCAGCCCTCAACGACACCATTTTAGGCCGCATTGTCGATGACAAAAAACGCTGGGTGGCTGCGCGCAAGCGCACTCAGCCGCTGGATAGCTTTATCGACCAACTAACGCTCAGTGATCGCGATTTTCGTGCTGCGCTGTCTGCACAGGGCTCACAGTTTATCTTGGAGTGCAAAAGAGCCTCGCCTTCAAAAGGGTTGATTCGAGAAGACTTCGATCCAGCCAGTATCGCCCGTGCCTACCAACCCTTTGCCGCGGCCATTTCAGTCCTGACGGACGAGGACCACTTTCAGGGCAGTTTTGACTTCTTGCCGATCGTGCGCGCACAAGTCGATGCGCCTGTGCTTTGCAAAGATTTTATTATCGACCCTTATCAGGTTTACCTCGCGCGTCATTATCAAGCCGATGCGATCTTATTGATGCTGTCAGTACTCGACGACGCCGAATACCGCGAGCTGGCCGATTTAGCCGAGTCGCTAAAGCTGGGCGTGCTTACTGAAGTGAGCACCGAAGACGAGCTCGCGCGTGCCAATGCCTTAGGGGCAGTGGTGATTGGCATTAACAACCGGAATTTACGTGATTTAAGCATCGATCGCGAGCGGACCAAACGTTTAGCACCACAAGTGGGCGAAAAAGCGATCGTGATTTCAGAAAGTGGTATTCATAGCCATCGTCATGTGCGCGATCTTGCCCACCACGCGGATGGCTTTTTAATTGGCAGTGCATTAATGGCAGAACCTGATCTGACCCTCGCGCTACGTAAAGTGATCTTGGGGGAAAATAAAGTCTGTGGGCTCACCACCGCCGACGATGCCCTCGCCGCCTATAACGCTGGCGCTGTCTACGGCGGACTTATTTTTGTTGAGCACTCCCCGCGCGCGGTGACACCCGCCGTGGCCGAGCGCGTACAGCAAGGCGCGCCGCTGCGCTATGTGGGCGTGTTCCAAAATCATGCGCTGGACACCGTAGCAGACTATGCCCAACAGCTAAGCCTTCACGCGGTGCAACTGCATGGTGATGAAGACGCAGCGTATCTACAAGCATTGCGCGAAAAGCTCCCTGTGCACTGTGAAATTTGGAAAGCGCACGGTGTCTCTGATGTCGCACCGGCTTTAGACGGCGTGAATGCTGACCGCCACCTTATCGATAGTCGAGTCGGCCAACAATCTGGCGGCACGGGTAAAACCTTTGATTGGCACCTGATTCCTAAAACCGCCAAAGACAAAGTCATGATTGCCGGCGGGCTCACCCCCGAGAATGCGGCCAAAGCGGCTGAACAGGGCTGCCTCGGGCTGGATTTTAACTCCGGCGTCGAGCATGCGCCCGGCGTGAAAGATGCCAACAAGTTACAAGCGGCGTTCCGCGCTCTTCGCCGCTATTGATTTTTCGAGATAGTTGATTTGCCGAGATGATTGATTTGGCTGAGAGGATAGATGTCGCCAAGACAGTCAACGTATCTCGGCCCCCAGTTAAAGACGTAAAAGGATAATTATGAGCAAGCTTAACCCGTATTTTGGCGAATTTGGTGGTCAGTACGTGCCCCAAATCCTGGTGCCTGCGCTGGATCAGCTCGAACAGGCGTTTATTGATGCCCAAGACGATCCGAAATTTAAAGACGATTTTATCCGCCTGCTGCAAGAGTATGCCGGACGACCCACCGCGTTGACGCTTTGCCGTAACCTCACCAAGGGGACGAACACCAAGCTGTATCTTAAGCGTGAAGACTTGCTACACGGCGGAGCGCACAAAACCAACCAAGTACTGGGCCAAGCGATGCTTGCCCAGCGTATGGGCAAATCAGAGATCATTGCCGAAACCGGAGCCGGTCAACACGGTGTGGCGACCGCATTGGCATGTGCGCTCTTGGGGCTGAAATGCCGCATCTACATGGGGGCCAAAGACGTTGAGCGCCAAAGCCCTAATGTGTTTCGAATGAAGCTGATGGGTGCCACTGTGATCCCAGTACATGCGGGCTCAGCGACGTTAAAAGATGCATGTAACGAAGCGATGCGCGACTGGTCAGCCAACTATGATACCGCACACTATTTGCTCGGCACTGCGGCGGGCCCGCACCCCTTCCCGACCATTGTGCGCGAGTTTCAACGCATTATTGGCGAGGAAACCCGCACGCAAATTCAGCAGGTAGAAGGTCGCTTACCGGATGCAGTGATCGCCTGTGTGGGTGGCGGCTCAAACGCGATTGGCATGTTTGCTGACTTTATCGATGACAAAGACGTGCGTTTAATTGGTGTTGAGCCGGCAGGCAAAGGACTCGATACCGATCAACACGGCGCGCCCTTAAAGCACGGCAAACCCGGTATTTTCTTCGGTATGAAGTCCCCATTAATGCAAGATGAATATGGTCAAGTGGAAGAGTCGTATTCAGTGTCTGCAGGGTTAGACTTCCCGTCGGTGGGGCCTCAGCATGCGCACCTTAACGCCATTGGTCGCGCCGAATATCCGGCGGTCACCGACGATGAAGCCTTAGAAGCGTTTCAATCACTTGCGCGCAACGAAGGCATTATTCCCGCGCTGGAGTCGGCCCATGCCATTGCCCATGCACAAAAGATGATGGCGGCGGAGCCGGACAAAGAGCAGCTTTTAGTGGTGAATCTATCCGGACGTGGTGATAAAGATATCTTTACTGTATATGACATTTTAGAAGGCAAAGGAGAGCTGTCATGATGGCATCATCAACTCGATATCAAGCGATGTTCGCAAATCTGGATGCCAAACAGCAAGGTGCCTTTGTTCCTTTTGTCACCTTGGGGGATCCAAATCCAGAACAATCACTCGCCGTGGTCGATGCCTTGGTTGAGGGCGGTGCCGACGCGCTTGAGCTCGGCATGCCGTTTTCTGACCCATTGGCCGATGGGCCGACCATTCAGGATGCAACCATTAGAGCAAGATCGGCTGGCACCACCCCCGATACCTGCTTTGAAATGTTGGCAGCGATACGCGAAAAACACCCTAACGTGCCGATTGGGCTGCTGATGTACGCTAACCTCGTCTACGCACGTGGTGTTGACGCTTTTTATACCCGCTGCGCGGAAGTGGGTGTCGATTCGGTGCTCGTGGCAGATGTGCCAATTGCTGAATCTGCGCCATTTCGTGAACAAGCCTTGGCGCAGGGCATTGATCCGATTTTTATTGCCCCGCCTAACGCAGACGATGCAACCTTAGCTCAGGTTGCGGAGCTCGGTCGTGGCTATACCTATCTGGTGTCGCGCGCGGGGGTAACTGGGGCCGAGGCCAAGGCGGGAACGCCTGTTGAGCACTTACTCGGCACCTTGCATCATCATGAAGCACCGCGTCCGCTGCTTGGCTTTGGCATCTCGACCCCTGAGCAAGTCAAAGCGGCAATTAGCGCCGGGGCGGCAGGCGCCATTTCTGGCTCGGCGGTGGTGAAGATCATCGAGCACCATCAACATGATGTACCTAAGATGCTCCATACGCTCACGCAGTTTGTCCATGAAATGAAAGCGGCGACGCAACAATAAAACGGCGCCAGTTACCACAATGGGCAGAATTGCCTGCCCATTTCACGTCACCCACCTATTAACGCTCGCGATAGCGTCATTCACGCGCATTAGGTTTACTGATTTGGCGGATTGTCGCGAGCGAAACCTTAAATGCATCACCCTGATCAGTCTGTGTTTCATTGCTGTCGTCGCTCTCCAGCGCTGGTCGACGCGCGCCACGACTGTGCAGTCGGTGGTCAGATGCTTGCATCGCGTCATGGTAAACACGATATTGGTTTTTACCGCCATGTTTTGCCGCATACATCGCCGTATCCGCATACCTCAGTAGCCTTTCACCACTGATGTTATTTTGCCCGAATGCCAGGCCAATACTGGCTGACACTTTGCACCGGTGGCCAAGCAATACCGATTGTCGTTGCGCAATATTGACCAGTGTCGTCGCTATCTCACCAGGCATATTTGCCTCTTGATAGGGAATTATCGCCGCAAATTCATCGCCACCTAATCGCGCGATAACGGCATGACTAGGGAGTTCATCAGCAAAGCGCTTTGCCAGTGTGCGCAAAAACACATCACCCACATCATGCCCATGCGTATCGTTTATCGCCTTAAAACCATCCAAATCAATCACTAAAATCGCCACCCCTTCTGTCGAGGTCGCAAAGCGGTGGTTCAAGGAATCAAACAGCCAATGTCGATTATTCAGGCCAGTCAGTTGATCCTCTCGGGCGAGTTTGTAGTATCGTTTCGCGTCATGCGCGATAAGCAGCAGAACCGTCGCACCAACCGCCATCATCCCCAATGTCATCATGGTGGTCAGCTGCCCAAGTTGATTAAGAAGCCGTGTGTGTTCTCGATAACCGTTGCCTGGCAATGACAGTGTCTGCGCAAAGTAGTCTTCCAGCTGTTGCCGCTGTTGGCGATAGCGCGCCATCACGTCACCAATATTGTGTGTAGAAAAGCGTAAGGCATAGAAGCTAGCTTCGCTCGCCTGAAGATCGCGATATATCGCGTTAAGCAACATCCTAGGGTTGGGCTGTGATGCGGTGTGTTCGCGAGCCATATTGATCGCGACAGGAAAGCGGCTCCACAAGATCTCATGCTGCACCGCCACATTATCAAAGCTGCTCTTTCCGCCTTGATAGCGTGCCAGCAACGTCATCAGTGCATCGTACTCTTTGGACAAGCTAAGCATGTACCATACAAGTTTGCTTTGGCTGCTGGTTAACCGATCCGATAAGCTGGTTATCTTGTGCGTCGTCAACACCACGCCGACTGCCATTAAGGCGATACAGCCAACCAAGATCACGCGCTTAGCAGGCATGATCTTCAATTGCTTACTTCTCATCATTCATGCCTCCTCAAGGCTCAACCTCAATGTCTGTTAACTGCCAAACCATCGTCTCGTAGTAGCGATCGGATTGCAGTTGCGGGTAATCATCCAAAGGGTAAATCAACCAAAGTGGCCCTAATGTTCGAATGGTCATCGGTTTACCATTGCGCTCAAACGCAATAATGGGCTGATAGCGTGTCACCACATCCCGCGGTAAACGTGCCTGATAGCGGTCCATCGCATTAAGCGTCAATGCTTGATAGTGCGAGACATTGGCGGCTTCAAGCAATGTTGATAGTTTGACTCCTCGAAAGGTTTGCAACCCGGCGGTAAAAGGCGTGTGTGTACTGATATCGATGTGAGGAAATCTATCTAATTGTTGGCGATCAAACGTGATACGCTCCGCATCGCCCACCGTGAGGGTCAGAGACACAGGAAGACGAAGTGAAGCTTGTGCGCTGTCTAATGCGAGCACAGAGACAAATACCACCACGAAGGGAATGAGTACGCGCGTCGACGCGCAAAATACCGTTATATAGGTTGGGCATGATTGTATGTTCATCGCTCACCATTGACGTCTCTACGGTTGTGTTTACCAACTGTCGCTCAACCGTTACCACTCAACAAAAACAGGTTTAGGTTGCGTACCAGACACACCCTGACCAAGCGTATTGCGTGCCCAGAATGAGCCACCTGTTAGCATCTCGCCACGCGTGTGGCGGACTTGCGATTAGTGTGCTTCAAAAGGATGCATATTGAACAGTGCTAACAAGCGGGTTTATTGATAATTCGCACAATTGAGACAACGGGGAGTCAATACGGTCAGACCGCACGTCATGAAGATAAAAAAGACCCACCAGTAAACGCACTGGTGGGTCAGGGTGTTAGCTCAGGTCGCGCATTAATATCTCAAACTCTTCTTGAGCTTGATCGATCAATGTCGCGAGCTCGTTGGCATCGCGATGGTTCAAAGGTAACGCCCAATTATCGTGTTTGCCAGGCTCAATATGCTCAGCCAATAACTGGGTGATTTTTCCTTTGCGCTGAAACGTCACTTCATCAAATTCAGCGAGATGAGGGCTTTCCTCGTCGGCGATGTGCACCGTCACATTGCCATTGGGGATCACCCGCACATGCGCTTGACGCGCGGGGGTGGTGTTTAAAGTATAACTACGTGAATGGATAGACATGTTAGCCTCCTATCACTCGACTTGGGGCACTCCCTATTATAGTGCTTAGCCATAAGGGATGGAGGACTATCCAGCTTTGTATTGCTTAAGATCATAGATGGTTACATTCTTGTTGCATCACCCCATGCAAAAACAAATACTTATTCAATAATACTGCATACGGTAAATGAATTCGCCCAGCGACTCAGCCCCCCTTACAACAGCGGGCTAAACATGTAAAAGAACTGCTCAATCGGCTTATGATAGACCGGTCTTTGTTGCCAAGCGTCCGCACTAATGCGGGTCGATTGTGCCAAATAGTGTCGATGTAGCGCATGAATATTCGCACAAAACTCGGGATCGTCGACGGTCAGCGTGAGCTCAAAATTCAGCCATAAACTGCGCATATCAAGGTTAACCGTACCCACGAGGCAGTACTGCTCATCGACCAACACGGATTTGGTATGTAATAACCCACCACCGAAGCGGTAGATTTCTATCCCTGCTGACATTAAATCCTCAAAAAACGAGCGGCTCGCCCACTCCACCATCAAGGAGTCATTTTTCTCGGGAATAATCAGAGTGACTGACACCCCACGCTGCGCGGCCGTTTGTAAGCTCACCATCAGACCTTCACTTGGCACCAAGTACGGGGTGGTGATCACAATGCTCTTCTCTGCTTGATGAATAGCCAGAGTCAGCACTTGTTGAATCATCCCTTCTGGCAAGCCAGGTCCAGACGGGATAGCTTGCACCGCGTGATTGGCATGTTGGTGATCTTCAATCAGCAAACACTCTGGCGATGACGGCAAGTCGCGTAGCCCAGTTTCCACCTCCCAATCCCACGCAAACACGCTACTTAGAACGGGTACCGTAGGGCCCGAGACCCGCACCATTACATCCACCCATTGCCCGACCCCCGCGTCCTGCTTGAAAAAGCGAGGATCCACCATGTTCATCGAGCCAGTATAGGCAATATGGTTATCAATGATCGCCACCTTGCGGTGCTGGCGAATATCAAGGCGACGGAAGAACATCCGAAATGGATTCACGGCAAGAGCTTCAATCAGCTCAACGCCGGCTTCACGCATTGCATGTGGCCATTTGCTGCGGAAAAAAACTTTACTGCCGGCAGAGTCCAGCATAATACGCACGGGGATCCCACGTTTGGCCGTATCGCAGGCCGCCTGCGCAACTTCATCGGCATGGCCGCCGGGATGCCAAATATAAAACACCATATCGACGCTTTTTTGCGCTTGGCGAATATCAAGCGCGATCGACTTAAGAATATCGGCCGGTTCTGTTTGCAACGCCAGCTGGTTGCCGGTGAGCTCCGGCACACCAATTCGGGCATGGCAGAGTCGATTGACATGGTGAGATTGTTCATTGATATGCTGAGGACGATGTGCAGGGCACGCCTGCAAACTGAGCAGCCATTGACGATATGGCTCAAACATCGCTTTTGCTCGCATTGCACGCGTCTTACCAAGGTTAAGCTCGCCAAATAGCAGGTAGGCAATCACCCCCACGATCGGGAGGATATAAATGATCATTAACCAAGCGATCGATACACCCAGCGCGCGGCGCTTGAATACCACTCGGACTGTCACCCCAGCAATGGTTAACCAATAGACCAGGAGCAACAGTAAGGTTACGATCTCGTAGACTTTTTCCATGCCTAATTGCACACCTTAATAATAACTGACGAAAGCGTGTTCTCTCGCTTTCTCTATTCTGCCTAGCTTGCCACTCGGTGCAAGCCATGATTTGTCTTTAGAAAAAGACAAGTGGCGTAAAAATCGTGATAAATGCCACACCAGTATAATGTTAAGTGCACCTCAAGGTGCATTTTAACGTGACCCAAAGCAGCAATGTTAACAATGTGTTAAATCAATAATTGCGATAGAGAAAGCCACTGTGATACTCACTATAGGCAGCGGATTCACCTTATCGATGCACACTAAGTAATCACACGGAGAGAGAATATGGGGAAATGTGGCGATATGATGGCATTACGTACGGCGTGATCTTCAAATTCTACGCATAAACTGGTTTACTTACGAGTCTTTGTAGAGGGAACCACTCGTCTCATAGTGTAATTATTAGTTTACACCATGAGCGAGCACCTGACGGGAGCAACTGAGTATGCGCCCATAAAAATCAATTAATTATCGAATACGATATCGAGTAGGTATGGCAAACACACAACGCGCACAATTTTCATCCCGATTAGGGTTTATCTTGGCGGCAGCCGGCTCTGCGATTGGGCTCGGCAACATTTGGGGTTTCCCCACGCAAACAGCCTCAAACGGCGGCGCCGTTTTTCTGTTTATTTATTTGCTGATGGTCTTTGTCCTAGCGTATCCCCTTTTGATAGCAGAACTCACTATTGGACGCTATGGCAATGCAAACCCCGTTCGCTCACTGTCAGCCGTATCCGGTGGACAAAAATGGATTGGTCGGTTACTTGGATTAGTCGGCTTACTCGGCGCGACTGGCATTTTAAGCTTTTACACCATCGTGGCCGGTTGGTTGGTGGGCTATATGGTCTCCCCCTTACTTGCATTAATAGGCTTTACCGATGCGGCAGCATGGTTAGAGTCATTTAGCGAGACCCGTAACCTCGCATTAATGCTGTGCTTTATGGTGCCGACGATTTTGGTGGTCCGTAATGGTATTGCCAACGGGATCGAACGCTGGTCGTCACGTTTAATGCCCGTCCTCTTTTTACTGTTCGTGATCATGGTGGTTTACATTTTATTTCAGCCTGGCGCGATGGAAGGGCTGAAGATGTACCTGATCCCAGATATGTCGCACCTCTCGCCGGGGCTGGTCGTGAGTGCCATGGGGCAAGCGTTTTTCTCACTCTCTCTGGGTGTGTGCGTGATGATGGTATACGGCTCGTATTTGTCCAAAACCGCCAACATTCCTAAAACTGCTGCACAAGTAGCACTGCTGGATACGGGCATCGCCTTTATTGCGGGGCTATTGATCATGCCTGCCATGTTTGTTGCCCAACACAATGGCGTGGCTATCTACAGCGATGCAGGCGCGCTCCTCAGCAGTGACACACTAGTATTCAGTGTCCTCCCTGCCATGTTCGACACCATGGGAACAGCGGGCATCTTTGTCGGTTTTGCCTTCTTCTTGCTGATGGTCATTGCCGCCCTCACCTCAGCCATCTCATTGCTTGAAGTACCTGTAGCCTGTGCTACTGAGGAATTCCGTCAATCACGAGAGAAAGCGGTATGGTGGATTGGCGGCCTTATCACCATTGCCTCGGCGGTGATTGTTTACAACTTTGGCGATCTGTTTGGCTTGGTGGTTACCGTCACCACCGAGTACGCACAGCCTATCCTTGGCCTGCTGTTTGCGTTGGTTGCAGGCTGGCTATGGCACCGCAACGAAATCTTGAAAGAGCTGGTGCAAGGTAGCCCTGAGCTTGGCGAAACCTGGTTTTGGAAAATCTGGCCAGGCTATGTTCGTGTTATCTGCCCGATACTGATGCTACTGGTGTTCGGCTGGGATTGGATTTAATCTTCAACGCGCCTTGGCAACCCCCCCTGCCAAGGCGCCTACCTTGTTATCTTTTCTCTCTCCGCCTTGTCGTTTCCCCTCTCTGCGCATTTGGGTACACTGCGTACATACTTAGCTTAAATACACCTAGTTACGCGGCGGCGTTATGAAACAACTGATTGATTTTATCCCTTTAATTATCTTTTTTGCCTTATACAAATTTTACGATATTTATATGGCAACCGGTGCACTGATCATCGCCACCCTAGTGCAAGTTGTGCTGGTTTGGGCGTTGTATAAACGCGTTGAAAAGATGCAAATCATCACCGCCGTTCTGGTCGCCATATTTGGCGGCATGACGCTATTTTTTCACGATGACAACTTCATCAAGTGGAAAGTCACCATTGTGTATGTCTTATTCGCCATTGGCTTGGCGGTGTCCGAGGCGATGGGTAAGCCTTTGATCAAGAATATGCTCAGCAAAGAGATTACACTGCCAGAACGCGTGTGGCGCACCATTAACTGGGCCTGGATTGGGTTCTTTTCCCTATTAGCCGGCGTGAACATTTATGTTGCTTATAGTATGCCGCTTGATACCTGGGTGAACTTTAAGGTCTTCGGCACTTTAATCCTGACCTTCCTGTTTATGATTGCAACTGGGGTGTATATCTATCGCCATATGCCCAAAGAGAGCAACTCAGACCAATAAAAACTTGCCCAAATGCTGTGTTAGCGGTCACAATTCTTGTCTGTTCTATAAAAAAGGGGGTGCATGCCCCTTTGCGATAAGATGTGAAGAGAACCATGCCTGACAATAAAAACAACTGCCCACGTGGCCAACTGCTGCTTCGTACATTAGCCATGCCCGCCGATACCAACGCCAATGGGGACATTTTTGGTGGTTGGATCATGTCCCAGCTCGATTTAGCCGGCGCAATTCTCGCCAAAGAGATTTCTGGTGGACGCGTTGTCACTGTCTCTGTCAACGACATTACATTTAAATCGCCCGTCAGTGTCGGCGATGTGGTTTGCTGCTACGGCACGTGCCAACGTATCGGCAATACCTCGATTACCATTGAGCTTGAGGTCTGGGTTAAGCCCGTCAGTCATGATGAGATTGGCGATCGCAACAAGGTTAGTCATGCAACCTTTAATTATGTTGCGATTGATGAAAACGGCCGCCCTCGCGCAATCAATAAATAACGCGATCAACAAGTAAAAAGGGCCTGTTAAATTGCAGGCCCTTCGTGTATCCGCTCGATAAACATCGCCACCGGCATGGCTATGAGATTAACAACCGCTTTAATTGCGCGACGTGCTGATCAAAAAGCAATTTATCTGTTTTCTTTCCGCTTTTGGCGATGGTCAGCCATTGCACGCCCGTGTCATCCTGGTGGTTATATTCAATGCGTAGCACGTATTTTGCGCTTGTCAGCAAAGCTAACAACGCGCCTGCAGCAAAGCCCACTGCAGGCAAATACTCCGCGTAAGGCAGCTCACCGACCAACATAAAAAACAAAAAGCTCGCGCTTAGTATTCCTAACCCCAACATCCTCAGCAGGTGATCTTTCCACGTGAGTTCTTCAACGCTGGCATCAACAATATTGTGCATCGTGTAACAGTCATCATTCACACATAAACGGGTTGGGGTTTGCTTTATTACCACTGACTTTCTCATACTTATTTCCATATCAAGGTGTGTTAGCCACTCACACTGTCGCAGCACTCATTCCACTGCGGCGATGATTATGTCTATTTTTACTAACAGAGCGAGTGCGACTAAACGCAAACGTGACCCACAACACTGAATATTTAATGTGTTCTGTGTTAACTATTTATACACGCGCCTGCTACGCTCAACAAAGTGGTGACTTTGTAGATAACGGACTATCGCATGACCATCCTAACCGGGATCCAACCTGAACTTGATAGACACCAGCTCTCTGAGCTGAATGTCGACCTGCTGTCGGCTGTGCTACGCGGCGCAGACATGCTGGTCAGTGGTGACGACAGGCTTGCCAATATTAATCACTTGCTCGCTGAAATTGGAGCTGTCACGCAAGTGAGTCGCGTGTGGGTGTTTCAAGTATTAGCACTCAGCGACAGCGATATTTTGCAAGATTATGTTTTTGAATGGGCCAACGAGAAGAAGTATGCGCAAATTCGTCTCCCCCACTTCAATCATTTTAGCTCTAGCCTCGCTCACCCCGAGTACCGCGAGCTGATAGAAAGCCGACAACGTGGCGAGTATCAATCTGTCATTACTGATCAATTACCCTCATCCTGGCTCAAACGCTATTTAACACAACAGCGCATTTTATCGATGTTAACCATCCCCATCATTGTCGATAATAAATGGTGGGGAACACTAGGGTTTGATGATTGCGAGCGTGAACAACGCTGGTCAGAAAGTGATGTGACCTTGCTGCGCGCCACGGGACATCTCATCGCCAGTACAGTGCTAAAAAACGAGCTGTTTTCTAAACAACGGCAAATCGAAATCATTAAAGACAATACCCACTGCAGCACCTGGCAAGTGGATGTTCAACGCGGTATCTGTTGGTGCTCGTCAGAGATCATCGGTGACAGTGCTGCCAGCAGTATTCGTGACTCCCGTACCTACACCAGCCGACACTGGCTGCGCCGCATTCATCCTCAGTATCGTCGAGCGTTTTTCTCGCGGGTGCGCCATTTTTTATCGCCCGCTGGCAACGAGCTAAAAATGGACTTACAGGTTAAACGTGATAATGGTGAATATACGTGGGTAGAAATCACCACCAATAATGATCCGAAAAATAAGCCTCAAGGTGTGGTCGCTGGGGTGATGTGGGATATCAGTCAGCGTAAGGCGGAAGAACAAGCATTAATGCGCCAAGCTGCGACTGACCCGCTGACACAACTATACAACCGCCGTCAATTTGCCAGTGACCTTGCCCGCTTTGGTGAACAAGCCCGGTACCGACATCAGCCTCTATCCCTGCTTATTATTGATATCGACCATTTTAAACGCATCAACGATAACTACGGCCATATCGTTGGCGATCACGTCCTCGAAGCCTTCGCGTCATTACTCGAAACGCATCTTCCTCTGCACAGCAACATTTATCGCATTGGCGGGGAAGAGTTCGCTTGTCTGTTGGCGAATACCGACCAAAAAGCGGCGCAGCACTATGCCGCTCAGCTCTGCGAGGCCGTTTACGACCAACATTCGATCCTCGACTACTCCCCCGCTATCCGTGTGTCCGTGTCAATTGGCTGTGCAGAGCTCGACGCGGCCCAGCTCGATGCTAAGCACCTCTACCAGCATGCCGATGACGCTTTATACAACGCCAAACTCTCTGGACGCAACCGGGTCGTCAGTTACGCTTAAACTTGTAGGGCATTCTCGGTCAGTACATTTATCTCGCCACCGCCGTTATTCAGTGAAGACGGTGATTTGCTAAACTACATCTAACACACTCGATTTTATATCCCCCTCAAGGAGCTTCTATGCCAGCTCGCCCGGATTTTCTCGACAACCTCTCTCCTCATCACGGCAAAGTCGTCCCTGGCGTACTGAGCCTAGAGACACAAACGGCTCTCGCTGCCAAACTCGACGCCATGCCAAATGGGCAAACTTGGTATGCCGACATTTACAAAAAAGCGATCTATGGGCCCATGGTATTCCGCGACCCAGATCTCAACATCGCCGACACCATTGAGGCACTGCTACCAGACTATCGCATTTTGGCCGATTTATATTTGGAGAAAACGCCCGAGGATCAAGGCTTTCCTTTCCATACCGATTTTGACTCGATTGGCTTTATGGAGCGGCCGGAAGATATGCTCACGGTATGGATCCCGCTGACGCCAGTGAAAGAACCCGGCTCAGGGCAGTTATCTATCGTGATGGAAGAGGGAGCGGTGCGCCTATCGCTGATCCGCGAAGCCAATCAATTGCACTCACTGGTGCGCATTGCCGACCCGTCGGTGCCCGAGCACCCGCCGTTTCACATCACTCAGCAAGAGTATGACTATATGGAGAAAGGTAAGGTGACGCCTGCGTTGGATGCAGGTGATGCGCTGCTGTTCTGTAACGCTTTTTTCCATAAATCAGAGGATGTCTACCAAGGCAAACGCGCTGCCTACATCATGCGCTTGGTGCAAAAAGACGCTAAATTTAGCAAAACACGCTTGCTGGCACTGAGAAAGCTCGGACAGAACCTGGCGGTGGTCGAAGAATTACTGAAAACGCACTATCCAGAGGCGTTATAAGGAGTGATTTTATTGAGGGTGGTGAGCATGACGCCTCGCGCCTTCATTGTGCCATTGTGCACCGCAGGCGCTAGGTGACTAATAGTGATATCGGCAAGATAGGATCGTAATAGACGTATCATCCACGGCGTAAACCAGCCGATTGGTGTCATCAATACGCCGCGACCAGAAGCCTGTCAGATTTTCTTTTAGTGACTCAGGCTTACCTATCCCCTCGAATGGCGTTCGTTTTACATCGATGATGAGCTTGTTGATTCGCTTGAGTGTTTTTCTATCCTGACTTTGCCAGTATACGTAGTCACGCCACGCATCATCCGTCCAGCAAAGTAAGCGACTACTCATCGTCATCGACTAACGCGTGCTCCATCGCTTTCCCCATCTTGTACTGAGTAATAGAGCGATTTAGGTGCTCAGCATTTGCGGGCGAGCGCAACAGGTGGACGGTTTCCATAAGGCTGTTGTAGTAGTCAAGCGACATCACCACCGCATCCTCTGCATCACGTCGGGTGATGATAGCGGTATCAGCGTCGTCAACCACCCCATCTAATACCGTTTTGAGGCCATTTCTCGCTTCAGTAAACGAAATGATTTTCATCGGATCACTCCTATTCTTACACCATCGAAGTATAGAGCAACAAACTAGACATGTACAACTTAAAGAACATGTCTAGTCGCTATTCGCTGAGCACAACTGTCCCGCAATGACAGCGAGCCAAGTGTTCGGGTTGGATGGGCGTTTGACCGACTTGTTTTATCATGCGCTCACCTGCTCATTTTCATGGTGATCAAGCGGATAGACTTTCTCAAAGCGCTCTAACACCAAAGGGGATTGGGTTGTAAACGGCACGCCAAGTGCTTGCCCCTCTTCCTCAAAAAACGCAAGATGTGCCTGCCGCCACCACGCATAACTCTTATCGCCCTCTCCTTCCGCTGCGGCGAACTCAGCAGTCACTTGATCAAACGGGCACTCGCTCACTTCAGTCACTTTAATAATACAAACCGGCTGCTGCGCCCAGTTAAGCACCACGGTTAAACGCCCGACTTGCGGGTAAGGTTCGTTTTCTATCTCGTAGCATGCTTTTAAGCTACACGATGCGCGTTTTATGCCTTGATCAATCAAACGGGCGCATTCGTTAGCATTGTATTCATCCGCGCAAAAGTACTCGGCAATCGTTTCAGGCACGGCCTGACGTTCTGCGTCAGTTAAAGTGGCAAGGTAGGTGTTTAAAAATGCCTGTTGTTCTGTATTCATGAGTGTCCTTGTTTATTCAATTATCCAATTCGCGGCGCCAGCTCCCGCCTCCTGAAAGCGAAGTTTTATCGGATAGGTGTCATCACAGCCTTCGACAATCCATAGCTCTCGCCACATTCTTGTGCCTACCTCGCCTGACGGCATTTTCCGCACATAAGGTACAAACGACTCTCCCACTTATCATATTGCGATAACTCCACCAATGCGTATTGGGTCGTTGCCGCTACTCATAGTTCTGCCAGTATTTGAATATGGCTGTGAGCAACAAAGCCTAACGACTCGCAAAGGCGTCGAGAGGCAATATTTTCCCGGTTGGCACGATATCGGGCGACACGTCCCCTCTTTTCAACCTCTTTGACCCACCTTGAAATCAGTGCCTTGCCGACACCGCGCTGACGACAGTTTGGTGTCACTAAGATAGACAGCGATTCAAAGGGCTCGACACCACAATATGATGCAATGATCCCAACAGGCTGACCTTCCAGATATGCCATATAGAAATAGTCTGAGTCCAGACTTAAATCCGCTTTAAATAATTCTTCCTCATCAAACCCTGTAATAAATTGTTCGATGTGCTCCCGATGGGCGTCCAGCGTGAGCTGAACAACCTCTACCTTTGATTTAGCGTCACAAATATGACCTGATAGATAATAGTCAATATCATCGATATAGACCTCAAACGCTTGAGAGTTCACATCGTCGATATAGTCATACAGCGATCGCAGCTTAGATTTTTCTAGATGTGTGCGAACGTCTTCATTGCAGCTGACCAGTGTCAGGTTATCAGACGCATACAGAAACGCTAAATCCTCTTCGCCGCCTCGTTTATAGTATTCACAACCAGTGAAAATATAATTGCTCTCAATCTGATTCACGCCCAAACGCGCAAGCCAAGATTTATCAATGCTATCCATCGCTTTATACTCCATACTTAGTCAAAAGTGCCGGCTACGCGACACTTAAAGTTTTGAAATTTCGGCAGAGCAAAATTCAACTAGCAGGCCATCTTCTAGCCAAACCTCATACAAAGGACCACCAAAGTGTTTTCTAAATCGATGAGTTAATTGATATTTCTCTGCTATCGCAACTAACTCATCTACCGTTTTGTTTGCTTCGAGCATAAAGTGAGAAGCATGAAAATTTTGCTTTTTACCTTGATCTTCATAAATTGCAGCTAAGTCGCCGAACGTCAATTTATACTGCACTGGAATGAGCTCTATTAGTTCGTTATCACTCTCGCTCCAAACACACATCCATGCACCAGTCATCGTCTTTGAAGGAAATGCTTTAGCCTCACCATTTGTCAGCTCAGCTAAAATCTCCGAGCTACGCTTCGGTCGGCATGAATTAACAGACAAATGCTTAATTTTCATTTAATTTCTCGATCTTCCCTGACATAGAAAATGCCCGCTTACGTGGTGTGCAACGCAATACCGATGTTACCGCATACCACCTAAATTACTAAATCTGCCGCAAACCACAAATGCTACGCGTTGCGAATCCGTATTTAAGCGTTTTTTAGTTTCATTTTTCAAGAACAAGGCATTGATATTTCGCTATTTTATTTAAATCTTCCGTATATTGCGGAAACTCAGATTGTAACAAGCATAGAGCATCAGCAAATGTTATTTGATGCAAATTTGACGTGTAATCAAAGATTAAGCAATTTATACGTGATTCAAACGATTCTATACCCGGCTCAGCCTTGCATTGCCCCCATATGACTTGATCGATTTCATCTTCGGGGTCTTCCAAAGGACTATTGGCCTGAACATATAAGTTTGACAGCATTGCTTCATACAGTGATGTTGATAACTGATCTTTGCAACGTAATAGCCAAGCCAAAGTGATCAAGTTGTGTCCAAAGAAACCAAACTGCTCAATACAAGATGATAATACATCTGAGAGACTGGCCTTTACTGGCACTGGTTTCGAGTTAACGCTATCTATATTTGAAAACGTAGACGTAACGAACTCTGTAAAACGATTAAGAAAGGCTGGGATCTGATGTTCATTCAATTGCCTATAGACACTATTCATTGCAAGCAATATCGTCACATGGTGGGATAAGTATTCATTATCAGATGCTGCTTTGGTGGCAAAGTGGCGAAAAACCTCATCAAAACCTTTGTTTTGATACCACTGAAAAGTAGCTTGATAAGCTGCGGGATAAATACCACGATTCAGTATTCTTTGAATACGAAAATCTTGTAATGCTGGTGCTTGAACAGATTCCTCATATGTAGGCTGTACCAAAACTGAATCATTAGCCATTAAAATAGACGTATGAGAAAAAAGTTTGTCATTTTCACCAAAACGTTTAGCAAGGAAATTTGCTGATAAAAATGCTTTCAACGCATGAGGTTGATGAATGATTGCCCCACTATGTAAGGCTTGTTCTAACAATTCCGAATCGTTCATATGTCCTCCGTGACACTAACGAATGACACAGGGCGAGCGCATGAGTGTTTATTTTTCAACCATCGCCGGTATGCCTGCGGCTAAAACCTTTTCTAAGAAACTGGGATTCATGAGACAGCGCTTCTGTTTGGCCACCAAGCTGATCTTGGTCGGCT
>NZ_RSAM01000013.1:0-98824 GCF_009377945.1 Salinivibrio sp. VYel1
TAAAGGGTTGTTCTAGACTAGAACGTTGATAGGCAGGGTGTGTAAGCGCTGTGAGGCGTTGAGCTAACCTGTACTAATTGCCCGTGAGGCTTAACCATACAACACCCAAGAGGTTTTGGGTTGGACTTGAAATAAGCCAGTTGATTGTGGCGAGAACGAACAGCTTTCTAGATTACGTGTTTTGACTGAAAAGTGAAGACACACCAAATTTTGCTTGGCGACCATAGCGCTTTGGACCCACCTGACTCCATGCCGAACTCAGTAGTGAAACGAAGCAGCGCCGATGGTAGTGTGGGGTCTCCCCATGTGAGAGTAGGACATCGCCAGGCTTTGAATACAGTTGATTAAAGCCAATAAATATAAGCCTTTAATCATACAGAATTGGTGCGGAGTGGTAGTTCAGTTGGTTAGAATACCGGCCTGTCACGCCGGGGGTCGCGGGTTCGAGTCCCGTCCACTCCGCCACTATTTATAGGGGTATAGCTCCAATTGGCAGAGCAGCGGATTCCAAATCCGCGTGTTGGGGGTTCGAATCCCTCTACCCCTGCCACTCGAAAAGCACTGACATCCGTCAGTGCTTTTTTTATTTCAATCTTACCGATAGACTAACTTATGGATGGTTTTTGGTGTGACATCGAAGTCCGCGTGTTGGGGGCTGGGGCGCCAGTCCGATCGAATCCCTCTACACCTGCCACTTGAAAAGCACTGACATCCGTCAGTGCTTTTTTTTGATCTATTCAAACAAGTCTTCTAATAGTTCTTGGCCACAAATTGGCTTGGGCCTGTTGCATCGGGCTGGTGACTAAAACAAAGCTCATAGGCAAATGCCGTGGTATGCATTGGCTCTGTTCGGCTCTCACTGTGATATTCGACTTCCACAATCACTCTCTGATACCCCGATCCCTCAAATGCATCAAGTTTAGGTAGAAAATGGGATAAGTCCTCTGCTTTTAAGAGCCAACCCTCAACGCGATCATTGACAGAGTCGCTGAGCTCAATGCCGGGATAACCTGAGGCCGATCCCCAACCACGGTCGGTGCGTATTGCTTGTATACTCGCAGGGAACCACTGACCATGGACGTCCGCGAGCACATGGTGATTTGTGCCTTCTGGACACAGGGTTCCGTATACGAAGAGGTTGTTAAGCATAGGCGTCGCTCCATGAATGCACTTTGTTATTATTTCTTTTCTATCCTATCTCTGAGTTGAAGCAAGCAGCAAGTAATAAGTCAGTGCACCACTTGTATTTCAGCCTTCATGATCGCAAAATCGGCGCCCATTCTAGTAACAACCTATACTCACACTGGCAAGCGTTATGGTGGTGATCAAGCAATGAAAAAACGTATTGGCAAGGTAGTGGCATGGGGCAGTGCTATTTTTGTCCCTGCTGCGGTGATTGGTGTCAATGGCTACTTCACCGTGCCTGACAGCACCCAGCTCCATACAGTGTCTGGTATACATCGCCAGTGCGTTGATTACACACATTCTTCACCGCTTGACGAACAAGGCCGTTTTTCTTTGTTGGTGTGGAATATCTATAAACAACAGCGCCCTCAGTGGGACACGGCGTTAAGCCAGTATCATCAACCTCACCGTTTGATGTTGTTGCAAGAGGCAAGCTTTGGTCCACAATTGGCGCGTTGGATCACGCAAGCATCATTGCACTATGACCAAGCTTATGCGTTTGCGATGCAAGATGCTGTTGCAGGGGTGATGAACCTTTCCAAAGTGAACCCTTGGCACAGTTGTGCGTATACTGCGGTCGAGCCTTACCTGCGCCTTCCTAAAAGTGCTCTGTATAGTGAGTACCAGCTCTCCAATGGACAGCGCCTTGCGGTGGTGAATATTCATAGCATTAACTTTACTTATGCAATGGCCGCTTATAAGAAACAGTTGGCTGCATTGGAGCAAGCTTTGGCGCGTGTCGAAGGGCCTATTATTTTAGCCGGTGATTTTAATACTTGGTCTCAACGGCGGTTAGACGCGGTGAGAGCGATGGTTAAGCGCTTATCATTACAAGAAATGGGTTATCACCCCGATGAGCGAATGACTAAATTTGGGTTGCCGTTGGATCATGTTTTCTACCGTGGGTTATCGGTAGAAAAGGCGAGTGCGATAGATAATGGTGCCTCCGATCACGCAGCGATAGAGGCACAACTGAAAGTGACAGGATAGAGGCAACGAGGGGAGCCCCCTCGCTGAACTTTCCTAACTTAGTGCTATGACGATGGCCCAACTGGCAAAAACGGCAACCCAAGGCAGGGTAGCGACGACAATCGCTTTGCCATGATTGAGTGGTGTCCAAGTGCCGATAACCGTAATGCTTAATACCCAGTACCACGGGAGCAGTAGTGGTAAGCTTGCTGCCCATGCACTCCATGAGGAGGCGAGCGGCAATTTTAGCAAGCCATTAAGACTATTTAAGTCCGCATGAGCCGGCAAAATAAAACCGGATGATAAAGTCATATTGGTATAGCTTGCTAAATCGCCTACGACGGCGGGCAAAAAGATAAAGCAAGAGGCCGCGAGCCAGTGACGATAGCCAAAGTTAGGGGCTTCTTGTTTGGTGGCTAACCGAAACCACAACGCCAAGGCAAAAATGACCGCCGCTCGGCCAAACCAATCTCCGAGCACTTCAGAGGCAAGAAGTGTTTCACGTTGTAACCACTTTTCAGCGTCTGCAGGTGGCATCGATAATTGTTGCGCGAGTGCTTGCTGAAGCGCGGCAAGGTTGGTGTGATCAAAATAAGCACTCCAAAATGCAATAGCGCTTAGGCTCATGAGCAAATAAGCCAACCAACCCCATACCGGGCGCTGGCTTAATGCAGCAAAGCACGCACTGGGACGAAGGACGATGTCTCTTAAGGCGAACAATGGATTGGCTGAAGCTTGCATCATGAGCCGCTACTCCGAGAAATGTCGATATGCAGTGTTAGCTTTTGACCTGGTTGGATATACGCGTTTTGGCGTAACTGGTTCCATTTAACCAGCTCGGCGACTGATACATTGTAGCGTTGTGCAATACTGCTCAACGAATCACCTTGTCGAATTCGGTAGGTAATCGTGCGGATGCGACGTGCATCCCCCTCTTTATCCCAAACGACCAACTTCTGGCCAATGCTGAGGGTGTCGCGAGGACTCATGCCGTTCCACTTAGCGAGCTGACGATAATCAACGCCATAACGACGGGCGATTGTCCAAAAGCTGTCGCCTTGGCGGACTGTGTGGGTGCGCTTGTGGCCGTCTCGCTCCGCCGCTTGCAATGCTGCGAGGCGCTGTGGTGCGCTTAGCGTATATTGTGATTCATCTTTCAGCGAAACAGGGATCATCAGGCGCTGACCCACGCGAATACGTGAGGAGTGGAGTTGGTTAGCACGTTTTAATACTTTGACGGTGGTGTTGTACTCAGCCGCGATTTCACTCAGGCTATCACCTGACTTCACCGCATAACGTTCCACACGAAGCCCTTGGTTGTCATTTTTAGCCAACTCAGTATTAAAGCGTTCCACATTTTCGTTGGGCAACAATAAGTGGGTGGGGCCTGATGGTGACGTTGCCCAATGGTTATACGCAGGGTTAAGGCTTTGTAGCTCAGAAACACTTAAACCGGCATAGTTAGCCGCGAGAGCGAGATCCATTTGCATCTTAGGATCGACCAAGGTCAGTGCTGGCTGGTTAGGGATCGCAGGGACCTCTAAGCCATATTGATCTTGATGGCGTAGTACATCGCCAAGTGCAATCAGCTTAGGCACATAACTGCTGGTTTCTTTGGGGAGATCCAAATGCCAAAAATCGGTGGGTTGGCCACGTTGCTTGTTGCGACGAATAGCACGAGCCACGCGTCCCTCGCCGGAGTTATATGCAGCGATAGCGTGTAACCAATTACCATCAAACATGCCATGCAAGTACTCGAGGTAATCGAGCGCTGCATCGGTTGATTGCACCACATCACGTCGGCCGTCGTACCACCAATTTTGTTCTAGGCCAAAACGTCGGCCGGTTGCTGGGACAAATTGCCAAAGGCCAGCAGCCCGGCCATGCGAGTAAGCAAATTGATCAAACGAGCTTTCTACGACTGGAAGCAATGCCAGCTCGAGTGGCATGTTGCGTGCTTCGACTTTCTCTACGATCAGGTGCAAAAATGGCGTGGCGCGCTCAGCGACCGTGGCAAGGTGATTAGGGTACTTTAAGTACCAATTACGATAACGGCGCACCGAGGCGTTATCAGGTACTGGAAGCGAAAGCTGCATACTGATGCGTTGCCACACATCATTCTGTTTTTGCGGGGAAAGTACCTTAGGCGTCGCGGGGGTGGCTTTCTTGGGCGTCTCTGCGGCTTTATCAGGCGAGCGCGTTGTTTCTTTTGCGACAACGGGCGGTGCCTCGGAGGCGATATCCGTATTTTGAGCGTCGCCGATAGATTGACAGCCGCTCAGCAACAGCGTGCTCAATATAATAAAACGGTACTTCATTGCATAAAACCTTCGTCCAAAATAGCCGATGATGATAGGGGCTGGCCTCATTGATGACAAGAGACTCAGCTCAAAATTCGTCCTTCCACTGACGCAGCGCACGGAAAACGGCAAGCTCGTCGTCGGCAGTGGTGCGACCTACGACCGCTTGAATGACCGTCGGCTCTTGAGTGCGCAAAAATGGATTAATGCGCTTTTCTCGCTCTATGGTACTGGGGAGCGTTTGCTTACCTTGGGCGCGTAAGCGGTTCACTTCTTCCCGGTATAGATGTAATGCATCGTTTTCAGGCTCCACAGTCAGCGCAAACGCGACATTGGCGGCGGTATACTCATGGGCACAATACACTTGGGTTTCGATGGGGAGCGATGCCAGTTTTTTCAATGAGTTGAGTGATTGTTCAGCGGTGCCACCGAGTAAACGGCCACAACCGGCTGAAAACAATGCATCGCCACAGAACAGCTTACCATCGCCGACAAATGCAATGTGATCGTCGGTGTGGCCTTCGACACCGACGACCAAAAAACGATGGTCAAAGACATCAATTTGGTCACCGTCACCAACCGCCATTGAACGTTGAGGTATCGGGTGAACATCTGGGCCGATCACTTTGGCGCTTGGCGCATAGCGTACAAGATCGTCAATGCCATTGGTGTGATCCCAATGGTGGTGTGTGATAAGAATGCACGATAAAGTCAATGAATTCGCTTTGAGGTAGTCAATAACCTGACTTGCCTCACCCGGATCGACCACGGCGCAGCGATTATCTTCACTAATAATGAGCCATATGTAATTATCGTTAAATGCAGGTATGCTTTTTACATGAAGCATTGGGTTCTCCAGCGATAGAATGAGCCTTAATCAATGAAACCAGCGCGCATAGAACATCAGTTTGACTATCCCTATACGTGGGACCAAGTTGCTTACGGTGATTGGGCGCGCACCCAATTGCAAACTCGGCTGGATGAATGGTTGCCGACCTTATTTGGCTACCATTTGCTGAAATTGGGCGGCTTAAGCTGCGAGCTAGTCAGTGAACAGTGTAACATTCAACACCAAGTCTGTGTCGACCAACATAACCCAATGCGCAATGTGACCGCGACACATTATGCCTTGCCATTTATCGAGAAATCTTTTGATGCGTGTGTATTAGCGCACCAACTTGATTATAGCGATGATCCTCACCGTTTATTACGAGAGGTTGATCGTGTGATGATTGATGACGGTTGCTTGATCATATCGGGTGTTAACCCCGCAAGCTTTTTGGGCGTAAAAAAAGTGCTACGTGGCAGGCATCAACGGCTTCCGTGGGGGGGACGGATGTTTTCACCTCTTCGCGTTAAAGATTGGTTGAGTGTCATGAACTATGAGGTGGTTGAGGCGCACCAGATGGGACTGTGGCCGACTCATCGACCCAGTGCCCGCCATGCTTGGGTAGAGAGTAGCGCCAGTATGGTGACACCTGCGCTTGGGTCCATTTATTTGATCATTGCGCGTAAGCGTAGCTACCCACTAAAACCCATTAAGCCTCGTTGGAAACTCAAGCAAGCGGTCTCACCGCTGGGCGGCGTTGTTCCCAACGGCGGCTAGAAATAGGATTAGTCTGCAGGCTGATAGCCTTCATCGATCTCGGTAGGGTGGTTGGCAGCGTCGCGCGCGAGCTCGTCACAACGCTCATTTTCCGGGTGTCCAGCGTGGCCTTTCACCCAGTTCCAGGTGATTTGGTGCTTAGATGCCGCTTGATCAAGCTGTTGCCATAAATCGGCATTTTTCACCGGTTTCTTATCCGCCGTCTTCCATTGGCGTTTTTTCCAATTATGGATCCATTGGGTGATCCCTTGTCGAACGTACTGGCTGTCTGTAGTGAGAACCACGTTACAGCTTGTATTAAGCGCATTTAAGCCGACAATTGCCGCCATTAGTTCCATGCGATTGTTGGTGGTGAGGGTGAAACCGGCACTCAAGGTTTTTTCATGTTGTTTGTAGCGCATCACCACACCATACCCGCCCGGCCCCGGGTTGCCGAGACAAGAACCGTCTGTGAAAATTTCTACCTGCTTGGTCATCTTTGATACTATTGGCTATTCATCTGAGCCAAGTTTGACACAGTTATTGCCATGAAAGCGAATTACGATCGCCTCGTTGTGCTTGATACCGAAACCACCGGTATGAACCGCGAAGGGGGGCCACATTATCAAGGCCACAATATTATTGAAATCGGTGCGGTTGAGATTATCAACCGTAAGCTGACGGGGCGGCACTTTCATGCCTACATTCAGCCTACACGCGCGATCGATCCTGAGGCGATTTCGGTACACGGTATCACCGATGCCTTTTTGGCCGACAAGCCGCGATACGCGCAAATCCATCAAGCCTTTGTTGATTTTATTCAAGGGGCGGAGCTGATCGCCCATAACGCGCCCTTTGATGTGGGGTTTATGGATTATGAATTCAAAAACCTAGGTGTCTCGCTGCAAACCACTGAGCTTTGCACCATCACAGACACCTTAGCGATGGCGAAGAAAATCTTCCCTGGAAAGCGTAACAACCTTGATGTGTTGTGCGATCGCTACGGTATTGATAACTCTCGGCGAACGCTTCACGGCGCTTTGTTGGATGCGGAGATCCTTGCTGACGTATACCTATTAATGACCGGGGGACAAACTAACTTGTCATTTAATGCGGGTACTGAGACGGATAATGCAAGTCCAATGGCACCAAGAACCGTTAAGCGTCAGAAATCGCTAAAGGTTATTCCCGCATCGGCCGATGAAATGAGTGCGCACGAAGCGCGTTTAGACTTTATTGAGCAAAACGGTAGCTGTCTTTGGCGGCAGTAGGAGAAGGCATGAAGAAGCGATGGTGGGCGGTGTGTGTTTGTTTTCCCTTGTTGGCACACGCTAACGAGCAAGAAATTCGTCTGCTGGAAAATCGCTTCCGTGTTGATCCAACCATTGAACGTGCGGCCTTCGTGATTTATCGAGAAAAGCCAAGCATGCCAGTGGTGTTGGTACGCCCGGACGGCACCAAATATTATGCATGGCGCCACCCAGACAAAGTATCCTGGCATCAAGAATCAGACATGGACATCGTGTCGATTACCGACCCCATGCCAGGACCATGGCAAGCGATTGGCCGAGTGAGCCCTGACAACAAAGTCCGTGTTTTAAGTGACTTGCGTATGCAGGTTGAAGACTTACCCAGTCGTCTTTATCAAGGCGAGGCGGTGAAGTTTACCGCACAGCTCATGCTGGGCGATAAGCCCCTTAACTTGCGTGACTTCATTGAGCGTGTCGATTTGACCGTACACTTTACTGAGTTCATCGAAGATCCGGAGTCGCTTAATCCCGATCAGCGGCCACAGCCCAAAGCATTAGGGCAATTTAGTGACGACGGCTCGGGGCTTGATGAAGCACCCAATGACGGCGTTTTCACCGTGTCTTTGCCGATTAACGTCATGCCAGGAAAATACCGCGCACGCGTGACCTCGGGTAACGGTATTTTTTTCCGTACTTTAGAGCAACAAGTCTTAGTTTACCCGACACCGTTAATGGCCACGTTTAAACAAAGCCAAGGAGAGGGCGAACCGCATCAATTGGTTGTTGAGTCCGAGCAGGCCAGTATTGAGCCAGGTAGCGTGTCTGTTCACGCCAAATTCACCGATACCGAAGGAAAAACGACGGTCTACCAAACAACCGCTGAGGAAGAGCAGCAAACGATTACGCTCGATATTCCTTATGCCAGTACACCTGGACAATACAAATGGCGGACAACCTTGTATGCGACGGATCAGTTATCGGGACGACCCTTGGTTTTTCCTCTTCCAGAACAAACCTTTGCGGTCACCGATTACGCGGCGCTGGAAGAAGCCGAAGCAGAGCGTGAAGCGCGTGAACAAGCCATGATGGAAGCAGCGGAGGCGCGCCGCCAACAACGAGAGCGAGAAGAAGCACGAACCACTTCCCTGTTGATCATTGGATTAGGTAACTTATTGGTGATGCTGATAGGTGCCGCCACTTGGTTTGTCTTGCGAAAACGCAAAGCACGCAAATTGGCTGAAGCGGCGCAAGAGCTGGAAGCCCCTCCACTGGACAGCGACGGCGACGACCAAGCCAGTGAGCTTGACATGGATAGGCCGGATAAAAACGACTAGCACTGTGGTGCGAGTAAGCCCATCTATACGGGCAATAAAAAAGAGAGGGAAGCCCTCTCTTTTTTCGTTACGCCATTGATGCAAGAAAATACGGTTAAGCCGCGTTATGCATCTTGCTCTCCTTGACCGACGCGGCGGGCAGCTCTGACGGGTCAAAGTCATCCACATTGATCGTTTCAAGGCGGCCTTGCTCGGCTTCTCGCAATAGTGCAGCTTCTTGCTCGGTAATCACGCCGGCGCTCAAGCCTTTATCCGCGACTTGGTCGAGGAACATAAACGGCAGCTTCTCACCGATGCCATCACACACTTTTTTATGAATAGGCTCGGCATTCAAAATGTCATGCAGTGCCTTTTCAATATTACCAATCGCATTACCTGGCTCGAAGTACTGACCTCGGCCGAGGCGATCACGCGTTGCACTGGGTGATTGTAAAATGACAGCCAGTTTGCCATCGAGGCGATCGCCAGGCTGACGGCGTCCTTTACCCAGCGGTAATACCAGTACGCGCACTAAGCCAGCAACTACTCGATTCGGGAAGTTAGCGATAAAGCCATCCAGTGCTTGTTCAGCTTGGTACATGGCGTCTTGCATGCCCCAATGCACCAGAGGGAGATCCTCTTTCTGATAGCCTTCATCGGCATAGCGTTTCATGGTGGCTGACGCAAGATAAAGCTGGCTCAGCACATCGCCAAGGCGCGCTGACAAGCGCTCTTTACGCTTGAGGTTGCCGCCTAATACTGCCATAGAGACATCGGCGAGTAGCGCGAGCGCGGCACTGTAGCGATTCATCTGCTGGTAATAACGACGTGTCGCGTCTTTGCGGGGAGCTTTAGACAAACGACCATCGGTAAGACCAAGCCAGAAAGCACGTGCAACATTGCTAAACACAAAGCCAACATGACCAAATAAGGCCTTATCAAACGCTGCGAGGGCGGCTTGCTGATCGCTATTTTCGCTGGCACGAATCTCATCCAACACGAATGGATGGCAACGAATCGCACCTTGACCGAAGATGATCATTGAACGCGTCAGGATGTTAGCGCCTTCCACCGTGATGGCGATCGGCGAACCTTGATAGTTGCGTCCCAGGAAGTTTTTTGGTCCCAGGCAGATGCCTTTACCGCCTGCCACATCCATCGCATCAATCACACCTTGTTGACTGCGGTGGGTACAGTGATATTTAACGATGGCAGAAATGACCGAGGGCTTCTCGCCGATATCGATACCCGTCACCGTCAGCGCGCTGGCGGCATCCATCACGTAGGCGTTGCCAGCAATACGCGCGAGAGGCTCTTCAATCCCTTCCATTTTACCAATGGGGAGTTTGAACTGACGGCGAATGCGTGCGTAAGCCCCTGTTGCTAGGGCGGCTGACTTTAGTCCTCCCGTGGTATTGGAGGGTAGGGTAATGCCGCGACCAATTGACAGGCATTCCATCAGCATACGCCAGCCTTGGCCTGCCATTTTCTGGCCACCAATAATAAAGTCCATCGGTACGAAGACGTCGTTGCCTTGAGTTGGACCGTTTTGGAAAGGCACGTTAAGCGGGAAATGGCGACGGCCAATCTCAACCCCTTCGAGGTCCGTTGGGATCAGCGCACAGGTAATGCCAAGTTCATCCTGATCGCCTAACAGGTGTTCAGGATCGCGTAGCTTAAACGCCAGCCCCAACACAGTGGCAACCGGGGCGAGGGTAATATAACGTTTGTTCCAGGTGATTTTCATCCCCAGCACTTCTTCACCTTGCCACATACCTTTGGTGACCACACCATAATCAGGAATCGAGCCTGCATCAGAGCCCGCCTCTGGGCTGGTCAACGCAAAACAAGGGATTTCTTTACCTTGGGCCAAACGAGGGAGGTAATGGTCTTTTTGCTCTGTGGTGCCGTAATGCTGGAGCAATTCACCTGGGCCTAGTGAGTTAGGGACCCCCACGGTGGATGACAGCACACCAGAGACGCCTGACAGTTTTTGCAGCACCAAGGATTGCGCGTAGGCAGAAAATTCCAAGCCACCATATTGCTTTTTGATGATCATGGCGAAGAATTTGTTGTCTTTCAAATATTGCCAAACATCCTCGGGCAGGTCAGCGAGTTCATGCGTGACTTGGTAGTCATCGACCATGCGGCAGACTTCGTTGACCGGTCCATCTAAAAATGCTTGCTCTTCCGCACTCAGCGTCGGGGCGGGAATGTCATGCAGTTTGTTCCAATCCGGCGCGCCGCGGAATAGGTCGGCTTCCCACCAGACTGTTCCCGCATCAATCGCTTCTTTTTCCGTCGCTGACATTTCTGGCATCACGGATTTAAATGCTTTGAAAGCGGGCTTGCTGAGCCAGTTGCGACGAAACGTCACGATATTGAGGGGCAACGCGATCACGGCAAAGATCAACCAAGTGATCTCCCCGACGCTGCCCATGATTGTCCCTACAACTAGTCCGGCTGCGAGCACGGCAGTCGATACCAGCAGCTTGGCACGATGGTATGCGAGTACACCGGCCAGTATTAGCATGGCGGCGATATATAACCCTGTTGCCATCACGTCATCTCCTTAGGTTTTGGTTTGCCCTTACTGTCGTGGTAAGAGGTCGTACCACTCAATGTAAGCAAATAATTAACGAATTGTAAAATGATACGGTGTGACCTAGCTTGCAAGGTGAGAAAATCACCACTTGAGGATGAGGACAACTGGCAAGATAGGTTGCCATTCAAGCAAACGTGACCTAGCTCGCTTGTCGGAAGGGCTCGGCAGTCGACAGCCGTAAAACGATGCGGGTACACTGGCAGTCATGTGACGTTATGCCTGTCAGGCGAGAACGTCAGATATTTGTTAACAGTGGGAAAGTGCCATGTACCAAGATATTATTCGCGGTGAGCTGACAGAAGCTGCCGATGTGTTAACAGCGTTTTTAAGTGATGACAATAACATTCAGCAAATCGAGAAAGCCGCGAAACTGTTGGCCGATAGTTTTAAGGCCAGTGGCAAGGTGCTCTCTTGTGGTAATGGCGGCTCGCATTGTGATGCCATGCATTTTGCTGAAGAATTGACCGGGCGCTACCGAGAAAACCGTCCTGGTTATCCCGCGATTGCCATTTCAGATCCAAGCCATATTTCGTGCGTGTCGAATGACTTTGGCTACGAGTATGTTTTCTCGCGTTATCTTGAGGCGGTGGGCATGAAAGGCGACGTGTTGTTTGGGCTATCTACATCGGGCAATTCGGGGAATATCCTCAATGCCATTGATGTCGCCAAACAAAAAGGCATGAAGACCATTATGCTTACGGGAAAAGACGGCGGCAAAATGGCAGGTCTCGCTGATATTGAAATCCGTGTGCCTCACTTTGGTTATGCGGATCGTATTCAGGAAGTCCATATCAAAATTATCCATATTCTTATCCAGCTAGTGGAAAAGGAAATGGCAGCGTAACCCCGCGGAGGTAGATGAAAGAATGTGCGAGCTGCTTGGCATGAGTGCCAACGTCCCAACCGATATTTGTTTTAGCTTTACTGGCTTGATTCAGCGCGGCGGTAAAACGGGCCCGCATCGCGATGGCTGGGGGATCACCTTTTATGAAGGCAAAGGGTTTCGCACCTTTAAAGATCCAGCACCCAGTAGCCAGTCCAAGGTCGCAGAGCTGGTCACCAGTTATCCGATAAAAAGCTGTGCGGTGGTTAGCCATATTCGCCAAGCAAATCGAGGTGGGATCAGCTTAGAAAACACACATCCTTTCACTCGTGAGATCTGGGGGCGTTATTGGACGTTTGCTCACAATGGGCAGTTATCTGGGTTTGAGAGCCTGGATACTGGCCACTTTAAGCCTGTCGGGGAAACAGATAGTGAGAAAGCGTTTTGTTGGTTATTGAATGAGTTGTTTAAGCACTATCCGCAACAGCCAGACAATATGTGTGAGGTGTTTGACTTTATCGCTTCACGCTGTGATCGCCTGCGCGCGTTGGGTGTCTACAACATGCTGTTTAGCGATGGCGACTATGTCATGGCTTATTGTACCAATAACCTCCATTGGATCACGCGTCGCGCTCCGTTTGGAAAAGCTAGCCTGATCGACCAAGAGATGACGGTCGATTTTCATGAGCAAACCACGCCTAACGATGTGGTGACCGTGATTGCCACGCAACCCCTTACCAACAACGAGCGCTGGCATAAAATGGCTGAAGGGGAATATTGTGTGTTTCACTTTGGCGAGGTGTATTGCGCCAATCACACATCGGTATCTTAGCGAATAAAAAAGGCGCGAATGCGCCTTATTTTATGTTGTCAGTGTCTATACGAGCTACGCGTCTGCGGCATAGCCGGCGTGGCCGAGTGCCTGACCATCAAGCCAAGCGTGATCTTCCATCATCTTCAGGCGGCCATCGACAAACCACTTGACCACCAGTGGGTAGATCCTGTGCTCTTGTTGTTGGACGCGCGCGGCGACAGACTCTGCGTCGTCGTCCTCAAAAATAGGCACGCGAGCTTGGAGTATCACGGGGCCACCGTCGAGCTCTTCAGTGACAAAATGCACCGATGTACCATGCTCGGTATCGCCAGCATTAATCGCACGCTGGTGGGTATGCAGTCCTGTGTACTTGGGGAGCAGGGAGGGGTGAATGTTGAGCATTCGCCCCGCATAGTGGGCAACGAAACCTGGGGTTAAAATACGCATAAAACCCGCCAGTAGGACGAGGTCGGGCTGATAGGCATCTAGCGCTCGAATAAGCGCCGCATCATACTCTTCTCGGCTAGCATAATCGGTGTTGGCAACCACTTGAGCCGGTATCCCGGCGTGCTCGGCACGCGTGAGCCCATAGGCGTCAGCTTTATTGGCAATCACGGCGACAATGTTCGCGCGCTGCGCGTGAATGTTATCAATCAATGCTTGCAAATTGGAACCGCTGCCGGAAATCAAGACGACAATGCGCTTCATGCTTTCAGCTCCACCTGTGCGTCTTCGCCCGTCGCGTGAGCAATATGGCCCAGTTGCCAGGCGGTTTCGCCCGCTTGATTTAACAGGGTAATCGCTTTGTCAGCTTCAGCCTGAGGGAGTGCAATCACAAGTCCCACACCACAGTTAAAGGTGCGTAGCATTTCATAGTCACTGACGTTGCCTTTTTCTTGCAACCAGTTAAATACAGGCGGCCATTGCCAACTGGTGTTGTCGATCACCGCCTTGGTTCCAGCGGGCAATACGCGGGGGATGTTCTCCCAAAAGCCGCCACCTGTGATATGAGAAATCGCGTGAACGGGGATTTGCTCAAGCAGGGCTAATACCGATTTGACGTAAATGCGGGTCGGGGCTAGCAAGTGATCGATGAGTGGTTGGCCTTCTAGGTCGTCACTCAGGTTTGCTTGACTGACTTCGAGGATCTTTCGGATCAGCGAGTAGCCGTTTGAATGCGGGCCACTAGACGCAAGGCCAATCAAGGCGTCGCCATCGCTGACTTGGCTCCCATCAATGATGGCAGACTTCTCGGCAACACCGACACAAAAACCAGCCACATCGTAATCATCGCCGCTGTACATGCCAGGCATTTCCGCGGTCTCGCCGCCGATAAGGGCGCAACCTGCTTGCTGACAGCCTTGGGCGATACCCGTCACAACGTCCGCCGCGACGTCAACATCCAACTTGCCTGTTGCATAGTAGTCGAGGAAAAAGAGAGGCTCAGCACCTTGCACGATCAGATCGTTAACGCACATTGCAACCAGATCGATGCCGATAGTATCGTGTTTATTCGCATCCAGCGCTAAGCGCAGCTTGGTACCCACGCCGTCTGTACCAGAGACCAATACCGGTTCTTTGTATTTGGTTGGCAATGAACAAAGCGCGCCAAAGCCTCCTAGGCCTCCCATGACTTCGGGCCGGTGCGTTTGTTTTACTACCCCTTTAATGCGGTCGACTAGTGCGTTACCAGCGTCAATATCGACACCAGCGTCCTTATAGCTAAGAGATGATTGTTTACCGCTCACTGCAATTCCTCGCCGGAGTTGGAAGTCAAAAGTCGGCGCTATTCTATCAGTGCATTCAGAGAAAGGAAAACGTTTGCGTAGGCTGTTTGGCGAGAATCTGGGCGATATGTCAAGCCCTAAGCCTACGCTAGCAAAAACCTTTCATGTATACTACCGAGAATTTGTTTTTTGTAAGGAGTCTAAGATGAAGGTCGTGGAAGTAAGGCACCCGTTAGTCAAACATAAAATCGGCTTGATGCGCGAGCGAGATATTAGCACCAAACGGTTTCGCGAGCTTGCGACCGAAGTGGGCAGTCTGCTGACTTATGAAGCGACGTCTGACTTCGATACAGAAAAAGTAACGATTGATGGCTGGGATGGCCCAGTTAATGTCGATCAAATCAAAGGCAAAAAAGTCACCGTGGTGCCTATTTTGCGTGCAGGCTTGGGCATGATGGATGGGGTGCTTGAGCATGTCCCAGGTGCGCGCATCAGTGTCGTCGGTGTGTATCGCGATGAAGAAACCCTAGAGCCTGTCCCTTACTTTCATAAACTAGCCAGTAATATCGACGAGCGCATGGCCTTGGTTGTGGATCCGATGTTGGCCACGGGGGGGTCGATGATTGCGACTATCGATTTGCTCAAAGAGCAGGGCTGTCAGCAGATCAAGGTCTTGGTATTGGTCTCTGCCCCAGAAGGGATTGAGGCATTGAAAAAAGCGCATCCTGATATTGAGCTTTATACGGCGGCTATCGATGAAAAGCTGGATGACAAAGGGTACATTGTACCTGGGCTTGGTGATGCCGGTGATAAGATTTTTGGTACCAAGTAAGCGTGCGTGAGCGGGCTAAGCCACTGCGTCAATGTCCGCTGAAGCATAAAAAACCCGCTCATTGGTAGCGGGTTTTTTCATACCAGGAGATAGCGCCTGACTCGTGGTGCAAAAACGACGCCTCTACGCAGTCAACGCCCCTATTCAGCCAACGTGGCCAAGTAACGCTGAATTTGAGCCTTAATGCCGGGACCATCGAGCTCAAGCTCGGCATGCACTTCTTGCTGGGTGCCTTGAGAGATAAAGCGATCGGGTAAACCGATTTGCCGTACAGGCTTGATAACTCCATGGCGCATCATCGCTTCAATCACCCCGGAGCCTGCACCACCTGCGACCGCATTTTCTTCCACGGTGACCAGGCAGTCATGCTTCTTGGCCATGTCGAGTAGCAGCGCTTCATCTAAAGGTTTGGCAAAGCGCATATCAACCAAGGTGGCATCCAGCTCGTCTGCTGCTTCCTGAGCATGCGGCAATAAGGTACCAAAGTTGAGGATGGCTAACCGTGTTCCCCGACGTTTGATCACGCCTTTGCCAATCGGCATCGCTTGCATCTTCTGTTCAATCTCTGCACCGATACCACTGCCGCGAGGATAGCGCACCGCCGCTGGCCCATTATGAATATGGCCGGTATACAGCATTTGGCGACACTCGTTTTCATCACTTGGCGTCATCACCACCAAGTTGGGGACACAGCGTAAATAGCTTAAATCAAAAGCGCCTTGGTGGGTTTGGCCATCTGCGCCAACAATCCCGCCACGGTCAATGGCAAACAGCACGGGTAAATTCATGA
This sequence comes from Salinivibrio sp. VYel1, assembly GCF_009377945.1. Lineage (NCBI taxonomy): Bacteria > Pseudomonadati > Pseudomonadota > Gammaproteobacteria > Vibrionales > Vibrionaceae > Salinivibrio > Salinivibrio sp. VYel1. The sequence continues at coordinate 16,194 of NZ_RSAM01000013.1, forward strand.
TCGCGACATCGTGAATGACTTGATCATAGGCGCGCTGTAGGAAGGTCGAATAAATGGCCACCACAGGGTGGTAGGTACCGATTGCCATGCCTGCAGCCAGCGTCACTGAGTGCTGCTCAGCAATGGCGACATCAAAATATTTGTCTGGGTGCGTTTTAGAAAAGCGCACCATGCCGGAGCCTTCGCGCATGGCTGGCGTAATCGCGAGTAACTTGTCATCTTGTTCCGCCATATCACATAGCCAGTCGCCGAACACATTAGAAAACGTTGGGCTCGCTGGCTTGGATTTAGGCAGCGTGTGTACACTGGGGTCAAACTTAGGCACGGCATGGTACCCAATCGGATCTTTTTCCGCCGGCTCGTACCCTTTGCCTTTTTTGGTCATGACGTGCAAAAACTGCGGCCCTTTTAAATGGCGCATATTTTTGAGGGTTTTGACTAACTCTTCGACATCGTGGCCATCAATTGGGCCAATGTAGTTAAAGCCCAGCTCTTCAAACATGGTGCCTGGGACAACCATGCCTTTAAGGTGCTCTTCCGCGCGGCGCACTAACTCTTTAATTGGTGGCGCGCCCGACAATACTTTCTTACCGCCTTCACGAATACTGGTGTAGACATTGCCAGAGAGGAGTTGGGCAAAGTGATTATTCAGCGCGCCGACGTTTTCAGAAATGGACATCTCGTTGTCGTTGAGTACCACGAGCATATCGGGTTTGATATCGCCGGCATGATTCATGGCTTCAAATGCCATCCCAGCGGTGATTGCGCCATCGCCTATCACACTGACTACACGTCGATTCTGCCCCTCTTTTTGCGCACTAATGGCCATACCGAGCGCGGCGCTGATGGACGTTGAGGAATGACCAACCGACAGCACATCGTAGGGGCTTTCTCCGCGCCACGGAAAGGGGTGCAAACCGTCTTTTTTCCGGATAGTTTGCATGCGCTCACGTCGTCCAGTCAGGATCTTGTGCGGATAGGCTTGGTGCCCTACGTCCCAAACGAGGTGATCGAAGGGCGTGTTATACACATAGTGCAGCGCTACAGTCAGCTCCACGGTACCCAGCCCAGAGGCAAAGTGGCCACTTGAGTGACTGACCGTGTTGAGTAAATAGGTACGTAACTCTTCACAAAGCTGCGGCAGATGATCGCGTGGTAAGGTACGCAACTCTTCCGGCGTATCAGCAAGAGCGAGAGTGGGGTATTTTGATATATCCAGTGTCATAATGGTTCGGCGCTTTTATTAATCATGCTAGTTGTTGCGCTCGATGATATATCGGGCAAAAACTTCCAATTGTTCGGTATTGTAGGGGATTGCCTCCAAGGCGTGTAGTGCCTCTCGGTAAAGTTGTTCGGCTTTTTCTTGTGCACCGGCCAGCCCCAGCAATGCCGGGTAGGTACTTTTCTCTGCGTTTACGTCTGACCCTTGTGGCTTACCCAGTGTCTGGGTATCGCTGGTAATGTCCAAAATGTCGTCTTGAACTTGAAATGCGAGACCGATGGCGTCAGCAAAGCGATCAAGCGCACTTAAATGGCGCACGCCGGACTCGCCAGCGGCATAAGCGCCGAGCCTCACCGCCCCTTTGATCAATGCACCGGTTTTATTGTGGTGAATGCGTTTGAGTGCTTCAAGATCAACAGCACGTCCCTCCGCGGCTAAATCCAATGATTGTCCTAGGCACATACCCGCCGCACCGCTGGCCGTAGCCAAGGTTTTCACCATATGTATACGGTAAGGTTCGGCCGCTGGATTGAGTTCGCCTTCAGCCAGCACGGTAAAGGCCAGTGTTTGTAACGCGTCACCGGCCAAAATCGCGCTCGCTTCATCAAAGGCGACATGACAGGTTGGCTGCCCGCGTCGCAAGCTGTCGTTATCCATGGCAGGCAAATCATCATGAATCAACGAGTAGGCGTGAATACACTCCACGGCGACAGCCGGTGTATCAATTTGCGCAAGTGGCACACCAAACAACTGCCCTGTGGCATAGGTTAGAAAGGGGCGAATGCGTTTACCACCCAAGAGCAAACCATGGCGCATTGCCTGGATAAGCGGTTGATCTTGAGAGGATAAGGTATCAAGCCACGCTTCGAGTTGTTGATTACTTCGGGTTTGCGTTTCGCGCAGCGCATCGTGTACAACAGTGTTAATCATCGTCTTGAGGAGAAAACTCAGTCAGTGGCCCATCATCTTCTTGCGAAAGCAAGATCTCGACGCGTTGCTCGGCGTCTGCAAGGGTTTTTTGTCCTTGACGCGTGAGTGCAATGCCGCGTTCAAAACGTTTCATCGCGGTATCGAGAGGGAGTTCGCCGGACTCTAGCGCACCGACAATGCTATCTAACTCTTTGAGCGTGTCCTCAAAGGTCATATTTTCTGGTTTCTTCACAGCCATGATGCCATAAAATTAGAAAAGAGAGGCTAGACGGTAACTCAGTGGTTAAGGGCGGTCAAACCACTCGGCGTGTTTTTGTGTGCTTGGCGCCACCGTGGTAAAAGGCATGTTATCCTTGTTGGTATCAGCGGATTTACGCTAAACCTATAGGGTTGGTTGCCGATATAACCAATACCCTAAAAATGAAAAACAATGACTTGACGTAATTTAAGGGAGACTGACGTGGATATAGCGACGCTCATCGGCATTCTCGGCTCGTTTGCATTCGTAATAATGGCGATGCTGTTGGGCGGCACCATGAACATGTACTTTGACGTGCCATCGGTGCTGATCGTCATCGGGGGGAGCTTATTTGTGGTTCTCACCAAGTACACTATGGGGCAGTTCTTTGGCAGTTTTAAAATTGCAGGCAAGGCGTTCATGTTCAAATCTGATGACCCAGAGGACTTGATTGCCAAGATTATTGAGATGGCTGATGCGGCGCGTAAAGGTGGCTTCCTTGCCTTGGAAGAGATGGAAGTGAGTAACTCGTTTATGCAAAAAGGCGTGGACTTGCTCGTCGATGGTCATGATGCCGATGTGGTTCGTGCCACGTTGCACAAAGACATTAACCTTACCGAGGAGCGCCACGATCATGGCATCGGTTTTTACAGTGCCTTGGCTGATGTAGCGCCAGCGATGGGGATGATAGGGACCTTGATAGGGCTGGTGGCCATGCTATCGAACATGGATGATCCGAAGGCGATTGGCCCTGCAATGGCGGTTGCTTTGTTGACCACCATGTACGGTGCGATGTTGGCCAACATGGTGGCGACCCCCATCGCCAATAAACTTGCCTTGCGCAAGGAGCAAGAGAAACTGAATCGACGCTTGATTATGGACGGCTTACTTGCGATTCAAGATGGACAAAACCCGCGTGTCATTGATGGCTTTTTGAAAAACTATCTCAATGAGGGTAAGCGTGAGGTTGATGTCGATAATTAATCGGACTGAGGTTTTGGCTTCAGCGAGCGCCAATTAAGGAGTCTTCATGGCACAACAACAAGAAGAAGAGGAATGCAAATGTCCGCCTCCCGGCTTACCGCCGTGGATGGGGACGTTTGCGGACTTGATGTCGCTTCTTATGTGCTTTTTCGTCCTTCTGTTGTCATTTTCAGAGATGGATGTGCTTAAGTTTAAGCAAATTGCCGGTTCGATGAAGTTCGCTTTCGGGGTACAAAATGTCCTTGAGGTGAAAGACATTCCCAAAGGGACCAGTGTGATTGCCCAGGAGTTCCGTCCGGGACGCCCAGAGCCGACACCGATTGAAGTCATCATGCAGCAAACCATTGATATGACGCAGCGCACCTTGGACTTTCAAGAGGGCGAAGATGATCGGTCGGGCGGCTCCCAACGCAATACATCAGATAAGGAAGGCGGCACCAGCGCCCAAGTGGCGTCACAATTGGAGCAGCAGCGAATGCAGCAGCAACTTGAGCAGCTGCAAAAGGCGTTGATGCAGGCGTTGCAACGCGAAATCGATGAAGGCGCGGTTGAAGTAGAGAATTTAGGGCAACAGTTGGTGATAAGGATCCGCGAAAAAGGGGCGTTTCCACAAAACTCGGCGTTTCTGCAGCCTAAGTTCCGCCCAATGGTGCGTCAAATCGCGCAACTGGTAAAAGACGTGCCGGGGGAAATAAAAGTCTCAGGACATACCGACAGCACACCTTTGGAGTCAGAGCTGTACCGATCCAATTGGGATCTCTCCGCACAGCGTGCGGTGTCAGTGGCACAAGAGATGGAGAAAGTGCCTGGTTTTAACCATTTAAGGATGAAAGTGGAAGGCCTGGCGGATACCAAGCCGCGTGCCCCGAACAACTCACCGGAAAACCGTGCATCTAACCGACGCGTGGAAATTGCTGTGATCCAAGGAAAACCCACCTATTCGGATGAAATCTCTACCGAGAACGCGGCTCCCAATGCCCCCTAGCGGCCTATCCCGGTGATAACTGACTGTCTGATAGGGCAAGTTGTCACCGGTCACTCCCACTTTTTAGCGACGCAAAAATACCCGGTTTCAGCAGCAGCCTGGTTATTGTATAATCCGCGGCCTTGTTTCCAGCTGTATCGAACCGGTTATGAAGTTTATCGTTAAAATTCACCCTGAGGTGATCGTCAAAAGTGAGTCAGTCAGAAAGCGTTTTACAAAAATCCTCGAGTGCAATATTCGTAATATTTTAAAGCGTCGGACTGATAATACGGCGGTATATAACCGTCGGGATCACATTGAGGTGACGTTAAAACAACCTAACGAGCGCCAATTGGTTTTGGATGTGCTGAGCAACACACCAGGCGTGCAAACCGTGCTTGAGGTTGAGCAAACCCTGTTTAACGATTTACATCATATCTATGAGCTCACTTTGGCGGGCGTACGTCATCAAATCGAAGGCAAAACCTTTTGTGTGCGCGCTAAGCGTCGTGGGCAGCATGACTTTACCTCTATCGATCTTGAGCGCTATGTCGGTGGCGGATTAAACCAAGCCGTCCCGTCGGCCAGCGTGCAACTGAAAAAACCGGATATCACCGTGATGATGGAAGTGGACCACGACAAGCTCAACGTGGTGAAACATCGTCACGCAGGCTTGGGGGGCTTTCCGCTCGGTACACAAGAAGATGTATTGAGCTTGATCTCTGGCGGGTTCGATTCAGGCGTTTCCAGTTATTTACACATTAAACGCGGCAGTAAAGTGCACTACTGTTTCTTTAATCTAGGCGGAAAATCGCATGAAACGGGTGTGCAGCAGGTGTCTCATTACCTATGGAATAAATTTGGCTCGTCGGCCAAAGTGAAGTTTATTTCGATTGATTTTGAGCCAGTTGTTAACAACATCCTGGAAAATATCGATAACGCGCAAATGGGCGTGGTGCTTAAGCGTATGTTTATGCGTGCGGCGGCCATGGTGGCCAAACGGTTTGGTATTCAGGCACTGGTGACCGGTGAGGCGTTAGGACAGGTGTCGAGCCAAACACTGACCAACCTTCGCATGATTGATAATGTCACCGATAGCTTGATTTTGCGTCCACTGATTAATTGGGACAAAGAAGACATTATTCAAACGGCGCGTAAAATTGGTACGGAAGATTTCGCCAAGACCATGCCTGAGTATTGTGGCGTGATTTCCAAAAAGCCAACGGTGAAAGCCGAAAAAGCTAAGCTGGAACACGAAGAAACCAAATTTGATTTTAGCTTGCTAGAACAAGTGGTTGATAACGCCACTGTGATGGATATCCGTGATATCGAAGCATTGAGCCAAGAAAAAGCGCCGGAAGCGGAGCTGGTTAATGAGGTAGAGAACGGCGCGGTCGTGCTTGATATTCGCAGCCGTGAAGAGCAAGAAGATAAGCCTCTTGAGATTGAAGGCGTCGATGTCGTGCATATTCCCTTCTTTAAACTGGCGACCCAGTTTGGCGACCTTGACCAAACGAAAACCTATTTGCTCTATTGCGAGCGAGGCGTGATGAGTCGCTTGCAGGCGCTGTATCTTAAAGATATGGGCTTTGAGAATGTCAAAGTGTATCGGGTGTAACGCAGGTTTTGCCGCAATAAAAACAGGCAGCCATTTGGCTGCCTGTTTACGTTTGAGCCTTGCATGAGCCTAGCCTTCTGTAAACTTTTTCTCATAATGCAGTTGAGGCAGAGGTATCATCGGCTCCGCGACTTGCCATGCCAAGGCTTTGCCGCCCAGCACGTAAACGATTTCAATCGCGAACTCCATTGCCGAGCCTGGCCCCTGACTGGTAATTAAACGGTGGTCATAATCGGTCATCACGCGGCGGCGGCTTAGCCATTGCTCTGGGATCTGATCGCTAACGCTCGGGTGACAACTCATGTGTGACTGTGGGAATAGCTGGTGGCGTTGTAGCACCAAAGCTGGTGCGGCACAAATGGCTGCCACCCACGCATTGTCGCTCTGTTGTTGTTTAACCATTTCAGTCACAAGGTTGCTATCCCCCAAACACTGCGCGCCTTCAACCCCTCCGGGTAAGATCACACAGTCAAATGGTTGATCGGCCACCATCGCCAGCGCCGCGTCGCAAACTAGCTTCACACCACGCGAGCAGGTTAGCGTCAGCGCGCCATCCGGATCAGCACTGGCCACAGTGACGTTAAAGCTGGCGCGCTTCATGACATCAATGGCGGTCACGGCTTCCATTTCTTCAGTGCCGTTAGCAATACAAATCAGGATGCGTTTGTCACTCATGATGATTCCTTATTCCTTTGTGCTTGTTGCATGGCTTGATAAAGCTGCTGGTGGTGTGGGGTTGAGATCTGGTGTGCCTGTGCCCGTTGTAACACATAGCCTGTAATGTATTCCAGCTCTGTGGAGCGCTGATAAAACACATCCCGATTCATTGAAGAGTAGTTGTCTGCGGTTGCCTTGGCGACTGTTTCCACACGTTGACGTACTTCGGTGGCAGAGGCAAGGATCCGCTCTGCTCGCATTACAGTGGCCAACTCTTGGCACAGCGCATCAATGATTGGCTCATAATCAAGCTTGAGCAGCTCACCGTTTTTGATCCCGTGTAAGGCGGTGAGCGGATTGATGACGCTATTGACTGCCAGTTTATACCATAGCGATTCAATGATATTGGTCTGCCAAGTTGCTGTCGGCAAGGTATGATCCAACACATCGGCGAGAAACTGGCAGGCTTCACCGGCTTTGTTACCTGCTCCGAGCGCCGTGGGGCCATTGCCCGTGTGTTGATACTCGCCTGTTTCAGCACGAAATACACCTTGTGAGGTGGTTGCAAGTAGCAGCGGTTGGCTGGCTGGTAGAGAATCAATGAGCCATTGATGCGGTCCCATGCCGTTATGCATCAACATCACCATGGTCTCCGGCTCAAGATGAGTAAAGCACGGGGTTAAGGCTGCTTGCACGTCATAGGCTTTGGTGCATACCAGCCAAAGATCACTGTATCGAAGTAAGCCTGGTTGATTGGCGGGCAAGGTAAGGGAGGCGCCGTCCAGGTTGAGCTCTCGCTGATGAGCGCTATCGCGGGTGATAAGATGAACGTGATGACCCGCTTGGCTTAATTTTACCGCCCATAAGGTGCCGATCGCACCAGCGCCTATCAAGGTGATCCGCATGACACTTGCCTATCGATGAAAAGGCCAGTGTATCACAGACAATATAGAGCAGGGAGCAAAGCGCCGGCAGGGACCGGCGCTGGATAGATTAGAACTTGTAGGTCGCGCTAAGGTAGTGAGAAATACCCGAGCTTTCAGTTGTACCGGCATCTTCAATTAAGTAGACGTCATTGTACGCTTTTAGGCCGTAACCAAGGGCGTAGTTGTCTGAGTGCCAGTACAGGCCGTTAAACATCGCACCGCCATGGGTCGCCTGACTGCTGCCTTTAAAGGTATCGTCAGCACCGAATTGGTAATCGATATAACCTTGGTACGACAGGAAGCTGCCATTGTCGAAAAAGTGGAAAGGTTTAAACCAGTTAGTCGAGAACTGATAGCCATTCCAATCTTTTTTATTGATGTCATACAAGCCATAAAGGTTCATGCCCACTTTGCCAAACCAAGGTAGCTCAACATCGGCACCGATACCCCAGAACGAGTTATTAGTGCTAGGAGCCTCGTTTTCACCGCTATTTCCGCCCCCCCAGTTAAACAGAGTCGAGAAGTAGACTTCTTGTACCGGGCCAAATGACAAATCTTGCCCGGTGATGCCATCAATTGAGAAGCGCGGTGCCAACTTCATAAAGGTTTTATCTGCACCTTTTTTGTTGTTGTTGTCGCTGTCGCTCTCTGCCAAGTCAAAAATATCCACATAACCATAGAGCTCGACCACCCCCTTTCGGCCGCCAAACTCCATCTCGAGATAGTTATGGTCTTTATCGGTGTCATCACCAAATTGCGGCTTTTCGTTAATGGCATACATGGCATTAAACTGAAGCCATTTATGATCATTTTTGTAAATGTCATCCGAGTAATCGGCGGCGTTGGCAACGGATACACCGCTGGCGGCGATAACGGCGAGTGCGAGTAGGGATTTTTTCATAGTGACTGCCTCTGCTGGGTCTTGTTGTTGCGCAGTGCGCATTGGACAGAGGCAGTATATTGATTAAGTTCACTATAAAGAATGTAATAAACATAGACACAAAAATAGGCTGTGATCCGCGGCAAGTTGTAAAGCGTTGCATGACAGTTTTATGTGATCTTTGTTACTAAAACACTCACAGCGTCGTACAAAATTTTGCACTCCACTGTGATATGTCGGGGTTAGTCGCGACGGGAATCTAGGCAATGTCCAGCACGCTTATCATTTTGTGACGGAGGTTGGCGAAAGTGCCTGCCAATATAGATCAGCATGACCAGTCCCGGGATCACCATTAACGCAGTTATTACGAAAAATGTTGACCAGCTATCGAGCCAGTCGACCATCATGCCACTGAATGACGCGACTGTGGTGCGACCTAAGTTCCCCAAGGACGCGAGCAGCGCATATTGGGTAGCTGAGAACGCGCGACCGGTTAAGAAGGTTAAAAAGGAGACAAACGCAATGGTGGCAAACGCGGAGGTAAAGTTGTCTACCAAGATGGCACCCAGTAGCAGATGCTCGTTGGGGCCGACCATCGCAATCCACGCGAACATTAAGTTGCTGGATGCCATGGCGACACCGCCAATAAATAGGCCTTTAATCACGCCAAAGCGCAGATTAATGTAGCTGCCAATCAGGGTGTAGATCACAGTGAGTCCCCAGCCGACCAGCTTGGAGTAATAGCCAATTTGCTCATTAGTAAAGCCGACATCTTTGTAAAACACAATCGACATACGGCCGAGAAAGGCTTCGCCCAATTTGAACAAAAACACAAACAACAACAGCGTGAGTGCCACATTGATACCGTTGCGACGAAAGAATTCGGCAAAAGGTTCCACGACGGTAACGGCAAACCAAGCTTGGAAGCCACTATAGCCTTGATTGAGGTAATGTTTGGTGGCCTTGTCTTGGCGCTGTTCGCGATCACTGACAGGCTCTTTGACATACAGGGTAGCCAAGATCATTAAGCCGACAAAGCCGGCCATAATCACATAAACTTGGTTCCACCCCATGGCATCGGCATTAATAAAACCGATATAGCCAGGCACGGAATAACCTGTCCACCAACCAATGACCGACATGGCCGAGGCGAGCGGAAACTTCTCGGTTTCGTGCTCGGCGAAGTTATCGATACGGAAGGCATCAATGGCGATATCTTGCGTGGCTGATGCGAGGGCGATAGAAAAAATCAGCGACGAAAGTACAAGGGTGGTGACCCATGGGTCGATCGCTTGCAGGCCTTGCATGTTAACGCGAGACAAGGCCAAGGTGGCTAAAAGCATCAATGATTGTGTCACCACAATCCAGCTGCGGCGATGGCCGAGCTTCTCATTCAATACTGGGATCTTAAGCCTATCAAGCAGGGGGGCCCACAAAAAGTTAACGGCGTAAAGGACAAACACAGAGCCAAAAAGGCCAATAGCCGTGCGCGATAACCCCTCATCGGCCAGCCAACCATTTAAGTTGGAGCCAATTAATACCCAAGGGAAACCACTACAGCACCCCATTAAAAAAACAAAGAGCAGGCGACGGTCGGCGTAGGCCGCCAAGGTCGTTTTTAGCTTGGATGACTGCATAGCAAAGGGCCTACATGAATACTAGGGTGACGACACACTGTCGATAGCGGTAATAATAATCGGTTGCTGCGGCACATCTTGCATCCGTTTGCTGGGGATAGTAACGGTTGGCTGCTCGGTCATGGTCAAGATAGTGTTAAATCCTTCCACCACGCGGCCAAACACGGTATACCCCAGCTTATTGGGGGTTGCATCTAAAAAGCCATTATCACTGACATTGATGTAAAACTGGCGGGTGGCAGAGTCCGGATCTTGGGTTCTGGCCATCGCGATAGTCGCGCGACGGTTACGCAGGCCATTACGCGACTCATTATCGACTGGCTCATAGGATGGACGGCGATTGAGGTCTTTATCAAATCCGCCTCCTTGTACGACAAAACGTGGGATCACCCGATGAAATTGGGTGCCGATGTAACTGCCATCCTCGACATAGCGTAAAAAGTTGCTGACCGTCTCGGGGGCTTTGTCCTCATTAAGTTGCAAGACAAAGTCTCCTTGGGTTGTTTCAACGGCTACCATCACATTGGCCTGCACTGGCGCAACCGCCAGTGCAAGTACCCATAAAAGTGTACGTACTTTCATGATTAAAAGTGCGCTTTCATGTGATCAAGTAGCTGCTCATCATTGGCAATGTCCTGCAAGACAGCTTCCAGCAGGTTGTTTAATGCCATTTCGATGTCATCGGGCGAAGCGCTGCTGACGCCACTTTGGGTTGATTTGCCGGTATAACGTTTTACAAAGCGGCCATCGGGCGATTCAGCGACCAGCTGCAGCTGTACGGACGCTTCCATATCGTGTTTAAACACCGTGTGTTTTACACGAACTAACGCGTCGAGAATATCTAAACGTAACATGCCAGGGCCGTTTGCCACGACGCGGAACCCTTGTGCAGAAAGCTGGCGTGAAAGTGTGTCTTCAAGAACCACGCGCAAGTTTTGGCTGGCGTGCAAAGGTTTGACATTGGAGCGACCGCTATCAATCACCGCGACGAATTGAGCCGTCCGTAAGTCCTTACTCTTTACCACCACAGGAAGATTGTTGACCTGTTGCTGATTGGATGACGCTGGAGACGGTGCAATCGTTAGTTGTGGCTCGCGAGGTGTTGAGCAGCCCGCTAGGACTAGCACAGCGGCGGCAATAATCAGTTTCTTCATGGGGTTCAGCATCCTTTTGTTAAAATTGGGCGTTGACTGCCTTGAGAATAACGAATTTTTTATTTGACGCAACGACAGTCACGTTACCAAAAAGACGTTTTAGCTTAGTATGATAGCCAAGATGACGATTGCCAATGACTAAAAGCGCACCATTCGTGGTCAGAACACGTTTTGCGTCACAAAACATTTGCCAAGCAATGTGATCAGTGATGGTTTGTTGCTGGTGAAAGGGTGGATTACATAACACTAGGTCAATATCTGTGGGTTCAAAACCGGTAAGGCAATCTCGCGCTTCACATTGGAAACGGCGCGCGTCAATACCATGGCTTTCAAGGTTGTGTTTTGCGCTGGCGACGGCCATATGGCTTTCATCGACCGCATAAATGTATGCCTGTGGGTTGGTACGTGCCGCCTGCAGGGCAAGCACACCATTACCACAGCCTAAATCCACTATTTTTCTTTCGTCGCGCGAACTTGGGATTTGCGGAAGCATTAAGTAAGCCGCGATATCCAGCTTTTTGGCGGAAAAAACATTGGGCCAATTAGCCAAGCGCATCGAAAACTCAGGCACATCGACATAGCTAAGTGGCTCGGTTGGCTTTTGAGTCTGGGCGTTAGCGGTAACAAAAATCAAGCGCGCTTTTTTCTTTGCCAACGAGGTGGTGGTTGCCCCAAGCCAGTGCTCAAACTGATTCAGCGTAGAGGTATGGATCTCTTTTGCCTTGGCACCGGCGAGGATGCGTGTGGCCGGTGTCGTCACAGAAGCCAGTTGCTGAAGTTGCCATGCCAACATTTTACTGCTTTTAGGCACCCGCATGAGCACCGCATCAAACCGTTTAGGCAGTGGTTCCGTACTCTTTACCAGCTCAATGTGTGGAAGCTGGTTTTGGCGGAGATTTTCGAGGGTTGCTTTTTGTGACACCACGGAGTCGCTGACGGAGACCACGTCACAACCCAGCGCGCTTGCCCAACAACTCAACGCGCCAAATTGATCATTGAGAATTAAAACTCGATCGCCGGCCTCAAGTTGCCAGGTGCTAGCGTGCTCAATGATATATTCATCTGCCGCATCAAAGGCCTGGAGCGTTTCATTTTTTCGGCGCGGGTAGCGGTGTAGTGTCAGGGGAGATTCGCCGCTTGGGGTTGCAAGTTCTGTTTTCATGGGAGCGTTTGCGTCGGAGGTCACAGACTGCGTATATTGTCGCACTCACACCACAACTGCAATTCAAACTCGGTGCGTATGCCATTAATGATGGCGTGATCAGGCTATTGAATTCGCAATTTTATCGATAACGACTAAGATCTGGGCAACTTGCCCTTAATCGGTTGGGGAAGCCATGAAAACTCAAACGCAAATTACAGAGAAACTGACCCAGGCTTTTGCGCCTGTTCATCTTGATGTCCGCAATGAAAGCTACATGCATAACGTACCTGAAGGGGCAGAGAGCCACTTTAAGGTTGTCGTGGTATCAGATGAGTTTGAAGGTAAGCGTTTAATACAGCGTCATCGTGCTATCAATACCACTTTGGCGGACGAGCTTGCTGATGATATTCATGCATTGGCCATTCACACTTACACCCCAGAAGAGTGGCAAGAGCAAGCACATGCACCAGACTCACCCGCATGTCGCGGTGGTGGTTTGAAATAAGAGTTAGCCAATGTGCTTAGGCGTGTTGATTCTTCACGTTATGGCAACAAATTCTTACATAAAGTCGTCGTTGGCGTGCCTATCAATGCGTCGCTTGGCACACAACGCCAACGGCTTGAGGTTGGGTACCCTAACCTTAAAGCGAGCAAAATAACAACAGTAAAACTGTGAGCTTACAACGAGCATTGTTTGTACAGGTATGCATAATTGCCACGCCCTGGTGACAATACCCATAGAATCAATACTGGGGTTAGTGATAGAATGCCGTGCTTAAAGACTAACCTAGGCTACCTTTGTGTAACGTCATGGTTAGCAGGATGTTGCGACGGTGCGCCCTCAGGCCACCATACAGTCGAAAGTCGTGTCTTTAACTGCGCAATAACAGAATTCTTTTTCCCGTTAATGTAGTGCAAGTGCGTATGATTACAATAAAAAAGGGTTTGGATATCCCCATTGCTGGGACTCCTGCTCAGGTGATAAATGATGGCCCAGCCGTCAAGAAAGTCGCCTTGCTTGGCGAAGAGTACGTTGGAATGCGCCCCACTATGCATGTGCGAGTGGGTGATGTGGTGAAAAAAGGCCAGGGCCTTTTCGAAGATAAGAAAAACCCTGGTGTGATATTTACTGCTCCCGCAGCCGGTAAAGTGGTTGAAGTCAACCGCGGTGCCAAACGTGTTCTTCAGTCTGTCGTCATTGAAGTCGATGGCAACGAGCAAGTGACATTCAACAAGTACGAAGCCTCGCAATTGGCCTCCATTGAGCGTCAAGCGGTGGTTGATCAATTGGTTGAGTCGGGTATGTGGACCGCGCTCCGTACACGTCCGTTCAGCCGTTCACCCGCTATTGATGCGGTGCCGGAAGCCATTTTTGTTAATGCGATGGACACTAATCCGCTCGCCGCGGATCCGAAAGTGATCATTGATGAGCAAAAAGAGGCCTTCATCGCAGGTCTTGATGTACTCTCCCGTTTAACTGACAAAAAAGTGTTTGTCTGTAAGGCGGATGTTGAGTTACCTACCAGTCAGCAACCTAACGTTGAACAACATGTCTTCGCTGGTCCTCACCCAGCAGGCTTAGTGGGCACCCATATCCACCACTTGCGCTCAGCAAGCATGGAGAAAAAGGTGTGGCATCTTAATTTCCAAGATGTGATAGCGTTCGGCCACTTGTTCCTTACCGGTGAAATCAACACTGATCGTGTGGTGTCATTGGCCGGTCCGATGGTTAACAAGCCACGCTTGGTGCGCACGCAGTTAGGCGCGAACCTTGATGAGCTGACTGAAGGCGAGCTAATGGCGGGTGAAAGCCGTGTTATCTCTGGCTCTGTGCTGTCGGGGACAAAAGCGTCTGGCCCACATGCTTATTTGGGTCGCTTCCACTTGCAAGTCTCTGTATTGCGCGAAGGCAATGAGAAAGAGCTGTTTGGTTGGTTGTCGCCAGGTAAAAACCGTTTCTCAGTGACGCGTGCTTACCTTGGTCACCTATTCAAAGGCCAACTTTTCAATTTGACCACCTCGACCAATGGCAGTGATCGTTCCATGGTACCAATCGGTAATTATGAGCGAGTAATGCCACTAGATATCGAGCCAACAATGCTGCTGCGTGATATCTGTGCTGGCGATACAGATAGCATGCAACAGCTGGGCGCGCTGGAGTTAGATCCTGAGGATTTGGCCCTTTGTACCTTTGTCTGTCCAGGCAAGTACGAATACGGACCAATGCTCCGCGAAAGCCTAGAAAAGATTGAGAAGGAAGGGTAACTGATGAGCCTTAAAAATTTTCTAGAGCAAATCGAGCCACACTTTGAGCCAGGTGGCAAACATGAAAAATGGTTTGCCCTGTACGAAGCGGTTGCCACCATTTTGTACACCCCGGGTATGGTGACCAAAGCCGGCGCTCACGTGCGTGACAGCATCGATTTGAAACGCATCATGATCATGGTGTGGTTTGCTGTGTTCCCCGCGATGTTCTGGGGCATGTATAACACAGGTAACCAAGCCATCATGGGATTGATGGACTTGTATTCTGGTGACCAACTGGCACAGGTGATCAGTGGTAACTGGCATTATTGGCTCACCGAGTCGATTGCGGGGCCGCTAGCCGCCGCGGGATGGGGAACCAAAACCATTCTAGGGGCCACCTACTTCCTGCCTATTTATGCCACCGTATTTATTGTGGGTGGTTTCTGGGAAGTCCTGTTCTGCATCGTGCGTAAGCATGAAGTCAACGAAGGCTTCTTCGTTACCTCGATTCTCTTTGCGTTGATCGTGCCGCCAACTCTTCCATTATGGCAGGCTGCACTGGGTATCACCTTTGGTGTGGTAGTTGCAAAAGAGATTTTCGGGGGAACCGGACGTAACTTCTTGAATCCTGCCCTTGCGGGACGCGCGTTCTTGTTCTTTGCTTATCCCGCGCAGATCTCTGGCGATTTGGTGTGGACTGCTGCAGACGGTTACTCAGGCGCAACGGCACTGAGCCAATGGTATGCCGGCGGCGAGGGCGCATTGCAACATAATGTCTCCGGGCAAGCGATGTCATGGATGGACGCCTTTATCGGTAATATCCCTGGCTCTATCGGTGAAGTGTCAACCTTGGCTATCTTGATTGGTGGTGCGGCCTTGGTATATATGCGCATTGCCTCATGGCGCATCATCTTAGGTACCTTCTTGGGTATGGCCGTTGCGGCAACCCTGTTTAACCTGATTGGTTCCGACACTAACCCAATGTTTAGCATGCCTTTTTACTGGCACTTGGTACTAGGTGGCTTTGCATTTGGCATGATGTTTATGGCAACGGATCCCGTTTCAGCCGCGTTTACTAACAAAGCGAAGTGGTGGTACGGCGCATTGATCGGTGCCATGGCTGTGATCATTCGCGTGGTCAACCCAGCATACCCTGAAGGCATGATGCTGGCGATCCTGTTCGCTAACCTGTTTGCACCCTTGTTCGATAACTTGGTGATTCAGGGCAACATCAAACGGAGACTGGCTCGTAATGGCAAGTAGTAACGATAGTATTAAGAAAACGCTGATCGTTGTTATCGCGTTGAGCTTGGTGTGCTCAATCGTGGTGTCCGGTGCAGCGGTAGCGCTACGTCCTTTGCAGCAGATGAACGCAAAGCTAGACGTACAAAAGAACATTCTTTCAGTCGCCGGCATTGATGTGTCGGGCGGTAAGAGTGCGATAAACGATGCGTACAACAAGTACATTGAGCCGCGCCTAGTTAGCCTAGAAAAAGGCGACTTTGTTAGCGCTGATGCGGTGAATGTTGAGGAAGTCGCTGACTATGATCAGCGTGAAGCCGCCAAAGACCCTGAATTGTCAAGAAAACTGAGTGGTAAGGAAAACATTGCGGGTTTTGGCCGTCGTGCTGATATCGCGAAGATCTACTTAGTGAAAAACGACGCAGGTGATTTGCAACGTCTCATCTTGCCAGTTAAAGGCTCAGGTCTTTGGAGCATGATGTATGCGTTTGTTGCGGTCGAGCCCGATGGCAATACGGTGGCAGACATCGTCTATTACGAGCAAGGTGAAACGCCGGGCTTGGGTGGCGAAGTTGAAAACCCGAAATGGCGCGCGAAGTGGGATGGCAAAAAGCTGTTTAACGACCAAGGCGAGCCTGCTATCAAGGTGGTTAAAGGCGGTGCACCGAGTGATAGTGAACACGGTATTGATGCGCTATCGGGTGCAACCCTGACCAGTAACGGTGTGGAGAAACAATTTGATTTCTGGCTAGGTGATTTGGGCTTTGGTCCATTCCTAGCAAAAGTTCGTGAGGGAGGCCTGACCAATGGCTGAAGCGAAAGAACTGAAGAAAAATCTGCTATCGCCGGTGTTAGACAATAACCCGATTGCCCTTCAGGTTCTCGGTGTATGTTCGGCACTGGCGGTGACCACGCAGATGCAAACGGCCTTTGTTATGACCTTGGCGGTGATGTTCGTGACCGCTATGTCTAACTTGTTCGTATCGCTGATCCGCAACCACATTCCTAACAGTGTACGTATCATCGTGCAAATGGCGATCATCGCGTCATTGGTTATCGTGGTTGACCAGACACTCAAAGCCTTTGTCTACGATATTTCCAAGCAGCTATCGGTATTTGTTGGCCTTATCATTACCAACTGTATCGTGATGGGCCGCGCGGAAGCGTATGCGATGAAATCGTCGCCGCTGCCGTCATTTATCGATGGTTTGGGTAACGCACTAGGTTATGGTTTCGTTCTGATGACGGTTGCCTTCTTCCGCGAGCTTCTGGGCTCAGGCTCTGTCTTTGGCGTGTCTATTCTGCCTGTAGTCAGTGAAGGGGGTTGGTATCAGCCAAACGGCATGATGCTATTGGCCCCATCTGCATTCTTCCTAATCGGCTTTTTGATTTGGATTGTGCGTACCTTCAAACCAGAACAAGTTGAAGCGAAGGAGTAACAGCACATGGAACATTATTTGAGCCTGCTGGTGCGCTCAATCTTTATTGAGAACATGGCGCTGGCATTCTTCCTCGGCATGTGTACGTTCTTGGCGGTGTCCAAGAAGGTAAAAACAGCGTTCGGCCTCGGTGTCGCCGTGGTGGTGGTATTGACTATCGCAGTACCGGTTAACAATTTAGTCTATAACCTGATCCTACGTGAAGATGCACTGGTGAAAGGGATCGATCTTAGCTTCCTCAACTTTGTGACCTTTATCGGTGTTATCGCCGCATTGGTTCAGATTTTGGAAATGGTATTAGATCGCTTCTTCCCGCCACTTTATAACGCGTTAGGTATCTTCCTGCCGTTGATTACGGTGAACTGTGCCATCTTTGGTGGCGTATCATTTATGGTACAGCGTGATTACAACTTCGCAGAGTCAGTCGTATACGGCTTTGGCTCTGGGGTAGGCTGGATGTTAGCCATCGTCGCCCTTGCGGGTATCCGTGAGAAAATGAAGTATTCAGACGTGCCGCCAGCACTGCGGGGATTGGGGATCACCTTTATCTCTGTTGGCCTGATGGCATTGGGCTTTATGTCTTTCTCTGGTGTGCAACTGTAAGCCGGGTAAACTGCGAGAAAAGGAATAGTCAATGGACATTATTCTTGGTGTAGTGATGTTTACTCTGATTGTGCTGGCATTGGTATTGGTGATCTTGTTCGCCAAATCCAAGCTGGTACCAACCGGAGACGTCACAATTGATATCAATGACGATCCTGAAAAAGCGATCGTTACTCAGCCAGGCGGTAAACTGCTTGGCGCACTGGCCGGTGCTGGTGTGTTTGTATCGTCTGCCTGTGGTGGCGGTGGTTCATGTGGTCAGTGCCGCGTGAAGATCAAAGAAGGTGGTGGTGATATTCTGCCGACCGAGCTTGACCACATCACCAAAGGTGAAGCACGTGAAGGTGAGCGTCTTTCATGTCAGGTTGCAGTCAAGCAAGACATGAAAATTGAGCTTCCCGAAGAAATCTTTGGGGTGAAGAAGTGGGAATGTGAAGTTATCTCCAACGATAACAAAGCCACCTTCATCAAAGAGCTTAAACTGCGTATCCCTGATGGCGAGTCGGTTCCCTTCCGAGCTGGCGGTTATATTCAGATTGAAGCGCCACCGCATCACATCAAATACTCAGACTTTGATATTCCTGAAGAATATCGTGAAGACTGGGAGAAGTTTAATCTTTTCCGCTATGAGTCGAAGGTGGATGAAGAGATTATCCGTGCATACTCGATGGCAAACTACCCAGAAGAGGAAGGCATTATCATGCTGAACGTGCGTGTGGCAACGCCACCACCACGTAATCCTGATGTGCCACCAGGTCAGATGTCGTCCTATATTTGGTCACTCAAGCCAGGTGACAAGTGTACAATCTCTGGGCCATTCGGTGAGTTCTTTGCTAAAGACACCGATGCGGAGATGGTATTTGTGGGTGGTGGTGCCGGTATGGCGCCAATGCGATCACACATCTTTGACCAGCTTAAGCGTCTGAACACCGATCGCAAGATCACCTTCTGGTATGGTGCGCGCTCTAAGCGAGAAATGTTCTATGTCGAAGACTTCGATATGCTCCAAGAGCAAAACGATAACTTCGAGTGGTATTGTGCGCTATCGGATCCGCTTCCAGAGGATAACTGGGAAGGGGACACGGGCTTTATTCACAATGTCCTTTATGAAAACTACTTGAAAGATCATGAAGCGCCAGAAGATTGTGAATATTACATGTGTGGGCCGCCGATGATGAACGCCGCCGTGATTGGTTTGCTTAAAGACCTGGGTGTCGAAGACGAAAACATTCTTCTGGATGATTTCGGCGGGTAAACACCGACAGTCTGTCTTACCTCTTAATGGCTGGCCTATGGGTCAGCCATTTTACGTATGAAACTGATGTCGAAGGACACCACTATGAAGACGTTATGGTTACGCTGTGCATGGGTATTTGCGCTAGCTGTCGGATTGCTCGGTTGCGACCGTGCTCCTGAGCTGGTGCATCTGACCGGTGAGACCATGGGAACATACTACTCGGTGAAATATATCGCCACCGACAACGCGCCATCACAGGATGTGATTCAAGCTGAAATTGATAAGCGCTTGGAACGAGTCAACGATCAGATGTCGACGTATCGTACCGATTCTGAACTCAGCCAGTTCAATCAGCGGAAAGCAGATACACCAATGGACGTATCGCCAGCAACCGCGACCGTGGTGAAAGAAGCGATTCGGCTGAATGAGTTCACTCAAGGGGCGCTCGATGTCACTGTAGGCCCGTTGGTGAACTTATGGAGCTTTGGCCCCGAGAAACGCCCAGAGAATATTCCGAGCGACAAAGACATCGCCTCACGCATGGAAAGGATTGGGTTGGAGCATTTACAGGTTGAAGGCAACACCCTCACCAAAACCCATCCTGACTTGTATGTCGATTTGTCGACGATTGCCAAAGGGTATGGGGTAGATATGGTCGCCAATTATCTCGCCACGCTTGGTCTCGATAATTATTTGGTTGAGATTGGCGGTGAGTTACAATTAAAGGGTGTCAACCAAGATCAAAACCCGTGGCGGATTGCCATCGAAAAACCCAGTACTGGCGCGCAATCTGTGCAAGAGATCATTCAGCCCGGTGATATGGCCGTCGCTACGTCTGGCGATTACCGTAACTATTTTGAGCAAGATGGTGTACGTTATTCGCACATTATCGACCCCAAAACAGGACGACCCATTAATCATCACCTCGTGTCCGTCACTGTGCTTGATCCGTCTTGCATGACCGCCGATGGTTTAGCGACGGGCTTTATGGTGTTGGGGCCGGAAAAGGCCATGGCGCTGGCCAACCAAGCGGATATTCCCGCGTTTATGGTGGTCAAAACCGATGACGGGTTTACAGAAATGGCGTCAGAGGCCTTTAAACCATACCTAAACCGTTAGTGCGTCACGCGCACTGGCGGCTATTACACGCATTAGGCGTGGAACTAGCGTTCAGCGTTATGTTGCTGAGCGTGACGACTAAAAGTAGGTGAGCAATTATGTCAGTTTTTCTTATCACCTTTGCTGTCTTTGTACTCGTCATTGCCGGCATGGCAATTGGTTACATCGTGCAGCAGAAAACGATCAGTGGTAGCTGTGGTGGCTTAGGGGCCGTCGGTATCGAGAAAGAGTGCGACTGCCCAGAGCCATGTGATGCGCGGAAAAAGCGAGAAGATCGCGCGGAAAAAACGCGTGAATGGAAGAAAAACCAAATCATCTAAAGAGAATGCCCACCGTGGTGACCGCCACGGTTGGGCTGTTAGCGACGCAGCATAATGACGAGCTCAAAAACCCGCCGAGCGAGCAAGAAAATTATCCATATCGACATGGACTGTTTTTATGCGGCCGTTGAAATGCGGGATAATCCTGCGTTACAAACCATTCCCTTAGCAATTGGTGGATCTGCAGATGGGCGAGGTGTGATAGCGACCTGTAATTATCCGGCGCGCCGATTTGGGATCCGCTCGGCAATGGCGACCGCCCAAGCTCTTAAACTGTGCCCTGGGTTAACCGTGATGCGCGGCGATATGGGCAAATACCGCCGAGTGTCTCAGCAGCTTCATGCTATCTTTCATCGCTACACCGATCTCATCGAGCCGTTATCTTTGGATGAAGCTTACCTCGATGTCACCGACACTGTTTGTCTACAAAACTCTGCGACGCGGATAGCTCAAGCGATTCGGCGCGATATTTATCAAGAGCTTGGTCTCACCGCATCAGCCGGTGTAGCACCGGTGAAGTTTGTCGCTAAAGTCGCCTCAGACAAAAACAAACCGGATGGCATTTGTGTGGTGGGGCCTGAGCAGGTGGATGACTTTGTCCGTGACCTCCCTTTGCAGTCAATTCCTGGTGTGGGTCGAGTCACATTGACGAAACTACATGAATGGAACCTTTTTACCTGCGCAGATATCCAGGCCTGCGATCAAACCGATTTGATACAGCGGATGGGGAAATTTGGTGCCGTGCTATGGCAGCGGGCGCACGGTATTGACCCACGAGAGGTTGAAGTTGAGCGAGTTCGCAAATCCGTGGGCGTAGAGCGGACCCTCTCGGAGGATATTGACCAGCTCGAGGCCTGTCTACCCTGGATAGATCACCTCTATCAAGCGTTATTGGTTCGCTTAGAAAAAGCCGATGCTAGTGGCCGAATTTGTCGGCAGGGGATAAAAATCAAGTTCAATGATTTTCAAACCACCACGGTGGCGCATCGATGCGAGTCACTTGACCGCGCGTTGTTTGATACCTTGCTGCATGAGGCGTTTTATCGTGGAGAGGGACGACACATACGACTGATTGGACTATCGGTGGGATTGGGGGACGATAATGCCCCCCAACTTAGCTTACTGGGTTAGGCTGATTTAGTGGGGATCGCCTTTAAAATCGCCTGCATTTGCTGCCAGTAATGGCCCACACTATCGATATGCACTTTTTCATCGGGTGAATGTGGGAACTTGATGGTCGGGCCGAAGGAGATCATATCCATCGTTGGATACGGCTTCTTAAACAAGCCACATTCAAGGCCAGCATGAATCACCATAATGTCAGGCTTACGCTGATAAATACCTTCATAGGTGTCACGGAAAATATGCATGATTTGTGAGTCAGGATCGGGCTTCCAGCCTGGATATGCGCCTGAAAACTCGACCGTGACATTGGCGAGGCTTGCCAAAGATTGCAGCATCCCCTGCATCATTTCTCTGCCCGAATCGATTAACGAGCGGATCAGAAATAGCACAGTAATGCGATCCTCTTCGGTGTTGATAACCCCTAAATTCAGTGACGTTTCGACCACACCCGGAACATCATCACTCATTCTGACAACGCCGTTTGGTGCGGCATTCAAGGCCGCCAATAAACGGGATTGCACGGCGCGTGTCAGCGGTGCAATGGGGTTATCACACGGCTCTAGAATGACAGTGACTTGCTGTTCAAGCTGGCCAAGTTCGTCTTTCATCAGCATGGCAAAATCATCGACAGCCGCCGCCAGCGCTTGCTGCTGGCCTTTAGGGATGGCGATATCGGCAAACGCCTCTCGCGGGATGGCATTACGCAAGGTGCCGCCCCGCAATGCGAGTAGGCGTGTATCCGTTTCTCCAAGATGATGACTGAGCAAACGGGCCAGTAATTTATTGGCATTGGCGCGTCCGGTGTGGATGTCGACTCCTGAGTGACCACCTTTTAGCCCTTTGATCCCCACGGTAAAGCGCGCAAGCTCCTCGTCGTTGATTTGTCGCTCAATCGGAAAATGCATGCTGGCATCGACGCCACCGGCACACCCCATATAGACTTCGCCTTCTTGCTCCGAATCCGTGTTGAGCAAAACGTCGCCTTCTAGCCATCCTGCTTCCAAGCCAAATGCGCCATCCATTCCGGCTTCTTCATTGGTGGTAAGTAGCACCTCTAGCGGGCCATGCTCAATGTCATCAGCGTCTAGTACCGCAAGGCATGAAGCCATGCCAATGCCATTGTCCGCGCCTAATGTCGTGCCATCAGCGGTCACCCAGTCACCATCGACATAAGGACGAATAGGATCGCGAGTGAAATCGTGATCGGTATGCTCGTTTTTCTGCGGCACCATATCCAAGTGGGCTTGGAGTACGACCCCTTTACGGTTTTCCATTCCGGGCGTTGCCGGTTTACGAATAAATACGTTCCCCGTTTGATCCTGACGGACGTCTAGGCCGCGCCCTTTAGCCCAGTCGATAATAAATTGAGCAAGTTGCGACTCATGATAAGAGGGATGAGGAATAGCACAGATCTGGTCGAAGAATGCCCAAACGGGGCGGGGTGATAATTGGCTGATTTCAGACACGGTAGACTCCATTTTATTTTATCTATGGCCTTTTTCGTAGCAGGCCTCTCTGGAATGGAAAAACAAACCCAAGGATATCACTGTCTCTATGTCGACAACAGTCACGGAGAGAAACCACTTATGCCAGCATTACTAGGCGTTTTTACTGTAATTAAATTACACATATGAACTTTTTGTGACTATGGTCACCATTATGCTTGTAAATAAATTACCATTGGGGTATTATCTAGACATTGGCAACCAAGCTTGCCAGTTGTTCATGGAGTGAACCCGAGTATTCGCCTCCAAGGAACCGAGATAAATGTGAACAACATTGGTTTAAACTTGAGAGAGGTTAAAAATGGAAGGCATGGTATCAAGCTACTACTGGAACCAGCAGTCAGTCTATACACAAGGTTTTACGTATCCGGCACCGTTCGGGTATAGCAAGTAAGTTTTACGATTCCCCCGCTCTTACAGAGACATTTCTGATCCAGAAGCAAACGCTTTAATTCTGGCGCCGCACAATGTGTGGCGTTTTTTTTGCCTGTTTGCTACCGAATAATGACGATTTTGACAGTTATCTGTTCGAGTCGGCGATATTTACCCTTGTTCCGGTCTTTTTACGCTGGAAATTTCCGCCATCGATCGGTAAGATTTGCGCCAAATTTTACCACGCAAACGTTTTCCTTTTGGTATCTAGCGATACACCACTTTTAGTTTGGGACATAACCGATGTTAGAGCGTTTATTTAAACTCAAGGCCCATGGCACAGATCTTCGCACGGAAGTGATTGCTGGGTTTACCACTTTCTTAACCATGGCGTACATCATATTCGTCAACCCATCGATTTTAGCCGAAACGGGCATGGACAAAGGCGCTGTCTTTGTCGCCACCTGTCTCGCTGCCGCAATTGGTTGTTTGGTGATGGGGATTGTTGCCAACTATCCGGTGGCGCAGGCGCCGGGGATGGGCTTGAATGCTTTCTTCACCTACACGGTGGTATTGCAAATGGGACACTCGTGGCAAGTTGCGCTAGCGGCGGTCTTTATCTCGGGCCTATGTTTTATCTTGCTGAGTGTATTGCGCGTGCGAGAGTGGATTATTAACTCCATTCCTATGTCATTGAGGACGGGGATCTCCGCTGGTATTGGTCTTTTCTTGGCACTGATTGCCTTACAAAATGCGGGGATTGTGGTTGATCATCCAGCCACCATGGTGGCACTGGGCGATGTGACCGCGTTCGCCCCCGCGATGGCGGCACTCGGGTTCTTCCTGACCATTGGCCTTGTGCATCGTGGTTTGAAAGGGGCGGTCATGATTGCCATTTTAGCGGTCACCGTGATTGGTGTGATTGCCGGAGATGTGGCTTATGGGGGCGTGATGTCAGCACCACCGAGCTTAGCACCGACGTTTATGCAGCTAGATTTTTCTGGCGCATTGGAAGTGGGGTTGGTGTCGATTGTGTTCGCATTTTTGTTTGTTGACCTTTTTGATACCGCAGGAACCTTAGTGGGTGTGGCACAGCGCGCGGAACTTCTCGACAAAGATGGTAAACTACCGCGTTTAAATCGTGCTTTACTGGCAGACAGTACCGCGACCTCCGTCGGGGCGCTTTTAGGCACGTCAAACACGACTTCTTACATTGAGAGTGTCTCCGGGGTCGCCGCGGGCGGGCGCACAGGCCTAACGGCGGTCGTTGTCGGCATCTTGTTTTTGCTCGCGCTCTTTTTTGCGCCGCTCGCGGGGATGGTGCCAGCTTATGCGACCGCCGGCGCATTGTTTTATGTGGCGATCTTGATGATGTCTGGCTTAGTCGGTATCAATTGGCGAGATCTCACAGAAGCGGCCCCTGTGGTGGTTGTCTGTTTGCTGATGCCGCTGACGTATTCGATTGCAAGCGGTATCGGGCTTGGCTTTATTGCGTTTTGTGCCGTAAAAACCTTTGCGGGCAAAGGGCGAGAAGTCCCTGTCAGTATTTGGATTTTGGCGGGGTTGTTCTTACTCAAGTTCGTTTTCTTGGTGTAAAACAGCTGCCCACATTGATGTTATAACAAGGCGAGAGTCGCCACGAGGTTTTCACCATGAGCAATAAGTTTATTATCACTTGGGACAATATGCAGATGTACACCCGTCAGTTGGCGGAGAAATTGCTGCCCGCAGAGCAATGGAAGGGGATTATTGCCGTAAGCCGCGGAGGCCTCGTACCCGCAGCCATACTGGCTCGTGAATTGGGTATTCGTCATGTCGATACTGTGTGTATTTCAAGCTATGACCATGACCATCAACGCGATATGCGAGTGGTGAAGCAAGCCCCAGGTGATGGTGAAGGCTTTATCGTGGTGGATGATCTGGTCGATACCGGGGGTACCGCAGAAATGGTCCGCCAGTTATATCCGAAAGCCCGTTTTGTCACCGTCAGTGCCAAGCCGGCTGGGAAGCCTTTGGTTGATGACTATGTGGTCGACATTGCCCAAGACACCTGGATTGAACAGCCTTGGGATATGGCGGTCAGTTATATTGATCCCATCGCCAAGTAAGTCATTCATACTCCCACCCCAAAAAACGTCGCGTTGTTACGCGGCGTTTTTGGTTTCTGAGGTGACGCTTTTGGCTGGTATGGCTGATTAGTGCGGAAAATCATGGCCTTGATATGTGTATGGTTTAAACTAACAGCACGTTACATAAAAAGCCTAGGAGCGGGTGTGTCGGACAACGAATCACAAAACCTATCGGTCAAACTGTTTGCTAAACACAAGCATGCCACCGAGACATCGACCCTGTTCGGTGCCGTTCAGCAAACCCAACAGTCAGATTACTCGGCATTTGATGGTGACAGCGAGTCGAGTTGGTATCGAATGCGCCGTCGTGGTCAGTGGACGTGGCAAGGGGTTGAGCCATTGGAAATGGAGGCCATCTTTGCCCGTATCGCTCACTCAGACAACTCGCGCTCGGTAGAAACATTGCTCGATACCGTTGAAGGCTACCGCTCGGGAAACTGGAATTATGAATGGACAGCGGTTGGCATGCAGCATCAAAAAGCCGCCCAAGCCTTGATGGATGAGGGAAAAGCCAAACAAGCAGGGGAGCAATGGCTACAAGCTTGCACATATTTTGGTATTGCCGCTTACCCACACTTGAAAGGGGACAGCTTGGCGCTACAGTCGGAAACCTTGGCATTTAAGGCGTTCGAGAGTGCGATTGCACAACTGCCGTTCACAGTGAAAACGGTGGAGACGCGGCTAGATGGGAAATCACTGAAAGGGTATCTCTATTTACCCCGCACCGACGCTACGCTACCGGTGGTTATCTTAAGCGGCAGCTTAGATAGCTTACAAACTGACTTGTGGCGCTTGTTTGTTGACTATTTTGCCCCCGCCGACATTGCGGTGTTGACCCTAGATATGCCTTCCGTGGGGCATAGCTGCCATTGGCACCTCAATGAAGATACCAGCCGTTTGCACACCGCGATGTTGGATAAGTTGGTCGATGTCCCTTGGGTGGATCATCACCGTGTGGGCACCATGGGCATTCGCTTTGGTGCCAATCCGGCAGTGAGAATGGCGTTTCTCGAGCCGAATCGTGTGAAAGCCAGTGCGTCACTCGGTGGCATTGTTCATGCGTTACTGACAGACGCCTCTTTAATGAAAAAAATGCCGCCTATGTACTTGGATACCCTCGGATCACGCTTGGGGCGTCGTATTCCTATCGACACATTAAAAACGCGCTTACAGGCTTGGTCGCTAAAAAATCAAGGGTTGCTTACTGGCCGACGCACAGAGGTGCCGATCTTAGCGCTTAGCCTAAAAGATGATCCCGTTTGTCCGGAGTCAGACAATCAAATGATCGCCAGGTACAGTCGCGGTGGCAAAGCCATGACGTTACCCAATACCCCACTGCACGATGGTTATCACCGTGCCTTGACCGAAACCGTTAAGTGGTTCGAGGGTGTGCTTTAATCGGGATACCGCGGCACGGATAGCATAGGCGCTATCCGTGAGAGGGGTAAAAATGAAGATGTGATCCACCGCTGAAAGCGGGATATTGTCGTTCACCTGATGGCTAAGCCCATGATATACCATGAACAAGGACGTCACAGTGCCATTGGAGGACACGATGAGCGATAAATTACCGCTTTCACATGGACGATTAAAAACACGCTTTACTGCATTGGGCCCGTACTTTCGAGAAGGAAAGTCAGACACCGAGCGCTACTTTTTCGATAGCCTTTCTGTCTGTGTGGATGCTAAAAAAGATCCTGACGCACGTGAGTTCTGGGGCTGGTGGTTTGAAATGACCCCGGAGGGGGAAGGGTTTACCTATCGTTATGGGTTTGGTTTATATGATAAAAAAGGGGATTGGGTCGCCAAGTCGATTCCGCGTGAAGCGCAAGCGGCCGTGGATAAAACCTTGACTAACTTTTATGCCAAATTGAGTGCGTTGCTGGACGATGAGCTAGGCCTGTCTCTTTCACCAAGCCAAGCACTGACTGAGCCGGAACTGGCCTGCTCTGAATAACCCGCCATTTGCCTGATCCCACCCCTTGTTAAATAGGTGAGGGATTGATAAAAGAGAGACATACGCTTTTGTGGATCAGGCAACCATGACAATTCAAGATGTATTTCAAGACGGTGACCTCGCGGCCAGCGTCTCTCCCCAAACGCTTGTGGTAAAACTCGGCACCAGTGTGTTGACGGGCGGTTCTGCGCGCTTAGATCAGGCACACATGGTTGAGCTGGTGCGTCAATGTGCCCGTTTGCGGCAGCAAGGTCATCAGGTGATCATCGTATCATCAGCCGCGATTGCCGCGGGCAGAGAGCACCTCGGCTATCCAGTACTCGCTGACACGGTTGCCAACAAGCAAATGCTGGCTGCGGTGGGTCAGTGCCGTTTAATACAAACCTGGGAGCATTTATTTGGTTTGTACGGCTTTCAAGTCGGACAGATGCTGCTTACCCGGGCCGATCTAGAGCACCGTGAACGCTTTCTCAACGCGCGTGATATGCTTCAGGCCTTACTGGATAATGGCATTGTGCCGATTGTGAATGAGAACGATGCGGTTGCAACGTCCGAAATCAAGGTGGGCGATAATGATAACTTATCTGCCTTGGTGGCCATCCTCGCCGATGCAGACAAACTCCTCCTTTTAACTGACCAACCCGGCTTGTTCACGGCCGATCCGCGTTCAAACCCGGATGCCGAGCTGATTCGTGAAGTCCATACCATTGATGAAACCTTACGCAAATTAGCAGGTGGCAGCGTAGGGGGCCTGGGCACAGGTGGTATGGCGACCAAGCTTCAAGCGGCTGATATTGGCCGTCGAGCGGGAGTAGAGGTGACCATCGCCGCGGGGAGTAAGCCTGAAGTGATTCAAAAAGTCACCGCTGGGGATAACGCAGGCACGCGCTTTTTGCCCTTAGAAAGCCCCTTAGAAAGCCGTAAACGCTGGATCCTTGCCGGACCGCCACCCGCGGGGGATATTGTCGTCGATGCGGGCGCCATTACCGCCGTGACGCAAAAAGGTAGCAGCCTGTTAAGCAAGGGAATTGTTGCGGTGAAAGGGGCGTTTGCGCGTGGTGAAGTGGTGCGTATTCTCTCGGTTGAAGGAAAATGCGTCGCGCGCGGTATTTGTCGCTATACCGCCAGTGATTTGCGCCGTATCGCTGGCGCTCATAGCCAGCAAATCGCAGATATTCTTGGTTATGAATACGGTCCTGTCGCGATGCACCGTGATGACCTAGTCGTAGTAGACAATTAAAAGAGCAAAGACGGGGACATAATGAGTTTACAAAACATGGGCAAAGCAGCCAAAGACGCTGCGCACCAACTGGCCGTCACATCGACGAGCAACAAGAACCGAGCACTCGCCATTATTGCTGACGAGCTGGATGCACAGCAAAGTGCAATATTAGCCGCCAACCAAAGCGATCTCGCCGCCGCTCGTGAGGCAGACATGGATCCTGCGATGTTGGACCGTTTAACCCTGACCCCAGACCGTTTAACCAATATGGCGAGCGATGTGAGGCAAGTGATTGCGCTGGCCGATCCCGTGGGCCAGATGCTTGATCATAAGCTGCTTGAAAACGGCATGTCATTATCAAAGCGCCGTGAACCGCTAGGAGTGATTGGGGTCATTTATGAGGCGCGCCCGAATGTCACCATTGATATCGCGGCATTGTGCTTAAAAACGGGCAATGCAGCGATTCTGCGGGGAGGGAAAGAAACCTTCGCGACTAACCAGGTATTAGTGAGAGTGATACAAACTGGGTTAGAGAAAGCGGGATTGCCGCATGCCTCGGTGCAATATATTGAAAAACCTGATCGTGCGCTGGTCTCTGAGTTACTGACTCTTGATGATTATGTCGACATGATCATTCCACGCGGTGGTGCCGGACTGCACAAAATGTGCAAACAAAACAGTACCATCCCTGTGATTATCGGGGGGTTTGGCATTAGCCACTTGTATGTCGATCACAGTGCCGATCTTGATAGAGCACCCGATGTGATCCTCAATGCCAAGACAGACCGCCCATCCGCCTGCAACGCGCTAGACACCTTGCTGGTTCACAAAGACGTGGCAGCACAATTATTCGCTCGCTTGCTGACGGCGTTTAATCAGCATGGGCTGCACATTGTCGCCGGATCAAGTGCGCTACCGTATCTGGATGGCGTGGCGAAACTGCGTGAGGCGCAATCAGGAGACTTTGATACGGAATGGCTCGGGCCAACCCTTGGAGTG
Organism: Salinivibrio sp. VYel1; assembly: GCF_009377945.1. NCBI lineage: Bacteria > Pseudomonadati > Pseudomonadota > Gammaproteobacteria > Vibrionales > Vibrionaceae > Salinivibrio > Salinivibrio sp. VYel1. Next base: position 46,064 of record NZ_RSAM01000013.1, read on the forward strand.
GTGGTGGTTGATAGTGTGGATGAGGCACTCGCGCATATGCGCGCGCACAATGCCAGCCATTCCGATGCTATTTTGACCAACGACTTGCAGGCGGCAGAAACCTTTATTAATGGTGCCGGCTCGGCGGCAGTGTACGTCAACGCCTCAACGCGCTTCACCGATGGTGCGCAGTTTGGGCTTGGGGCAGAAGTGGCGGTTTCGACGCAAAAGCTGCATGCACGTGGCCCGATGGGGCTTGAGGAGCTGACTACCTATAAATGGGTGGGGCGTGCGGACTATTTATCACGTCACTGAGTACCCAAGGTAACCGATAATAAAAAACCGCTAGTCTGGCTAGCGGTTTTTTTGTCTCAACAGCTTGAGCGTTTATTTAATTTCCACGCCTTTTGCCTGTAGATCGGCATGGTAGGAAGAGCGAACAAACGGGCCGCATGCGGCATGTGTAAAGCCTAAATCAAGAGCAATGTCTTTCAGCTCGTCAAACTCTTCAGGCGGGACGTAACGCTCTACTGGCAAGTGGTGGCGGCTTGGTGCCAAGTACTGGCCAAGCGTGAGCATGGTGACGCCGTGAGCACGCAAGTCCTTGAGAACCTCGATGATCTCTTCTTTGGTTTCTCCCAAACCCATCATCAAGCCCGATTTGGTCGGCACCTCTGGATGCATCTCTTTGAACTTTTTCAGCAGATCCAGCGACCATTGATAGTTGGCTCCTGGGCGGGCTTTTCGGTACAACCGTGGCGCTGTTTCTAAATTATGGTTGAAAACATCGGGTGGGTTGTTTTGCAAGATATCGAGTGCGCGATCCATACGGCCACGGAAGTCAGGAACCAGTGTTTCAATTTGGATCTCTGGATTGAGCGCGCGGATTTCTCGGGTACAGTCAACAAAGTGTTGGGCGCCCCCGTCACGTAAATCATCACGGTCAACCGAGGTAATGACCACATAGCGCAGTTTCATGTCTTTGATGGTTTGCGCCAGATGCTTTGGCTCTTCGCTATCAGGGGCGACGGGGCGACCGTGGGCAACATCACAGAAGGGGCAACGGCGGGTACAAATCGCCCCGAGAATCATAAAGGTTGCCGTGCCGTGACTAAAGCACTCCGCCAAGTTAGGACACGATGCCTCTTCACACACGGAGTGAAGATTGTTTTTACGCATCGCGTCTTTAATTTCTTTAATACGCGCAGTCTCAGCTGGGAGTTTGATCTTCATCCAATCAGGCTTGCGCAGCACTTCTTTTTGCTCGGTCGGCATATTTTTGACCGGGATAAGCGCCATTTTGTCGGCGTCGCGGTACTTAACACCGCGTTCCATCTGAATCGGTTTGCTCATAAATCGCTGCTTTCCGTTGTAAACTCAACCTCAGAGTACGTCAGCTGTTGAGTTAAAGTGTCTACCAGCACAGGTTGAACGTCCTCGAGCGTGACTTTGCCAACCTGATCGCTCAGTTGCGTCATGGCCATACCAGCGTAACCACATGGGTTAATGCGCTGAAACGGTGATAAGTCCATATTGATGTTGAGTGCCAGTCCATGGAATGAGCACCCGCGACGGATACGGAGCCCAAGAGAACATATTTTTGCGTCGTTAACGTAAACACCGGGCGCATCTGGGCGGGCGTAAGCGTCAACGTGGAAGTGTGCTAGTGTGTTCACCACAATATCTTCAATATGGCTCACGAGCGCTCGCACACCGACTTTTTTACGTTTGAGATTAATCAGGAAATAGGCGACGAGTTGCCCTGGCCCATGATACGTCACCTGTCCGCCGCGATCTGATTGTACGACAGGGATGTCGCCTGGGACCAACACATGTTCCGTTTTTCCCGCTTGTCCTTGGGTAAAAACCGGATCATGCTCAACCAGCCAAACTTCATCACGCGTATTGTCGTCACGCCGATCGGTGAAGTGGCGCATCTGTTCCCAGACGCGGAGATACGGTTGACGGCCAAGGTGCCTTACAACGAGTTGGTGCTGCAAACCCATTTCCCATGTTGTTGTCAGTGGCGATATTATAGAGGCTGGCAGCGCGATTTAAAGCCGCCAGTCGTGTGGGTATTCGAATTAGAGCACCATGCGGACGATGTCAATTTCACCCAGCTCTTTATAGAGGACTTCCACTTGCTCAATGGAGGTCGCCTTAATGGTGATCGACACCGAGTGATAGGTACCCTTGGCACTGGGCTTGACGGCTGGGCTATAGTCGCCTGGCGCGTGGCGTTGGATCACGGTCAATACATGATCGGGTAGCTCAGGTTTTGCCTGGCCCACCACCTTGTAGGTGAATTGGCAAGGAAACTCCAACAGATCTTTTAATTTCGGTTGCTCTTGCATGTTAACTCCCAACTGCAGGCTGATAGAGGCACGCGTTTGTGCGATTGATCACGATTAACGCGAAATACTAATCTGCCAAGCGCGAGAAAACAAGCCGCCCACCAAGTTGGTGGGCGGCACAGAGAGGGATTAACCGACGAGGTTTTTAAACATCATCACGATGTAATCTATTAAGCGACTAAAAAGCCCGCCTTTTTCAACATCGTTTAGGGCGACAAGCGGGTATTCCGCCACATCTTCATCATCCACTTGATAGAAGAGTTTACCGACGACATCACCTTTACTAATCGGGGCTTCCAATGTGTTGTCGAGGACAAAACTGGCTTTCAGATCTTGCGCCTTGCCACGGGGAAGCGTGACAAAGGTATCTTCAGTGACGCCGAGCGCGACTTCGTCTGTATCACCCATCCAGACCTTCTCAGTCACAAAGGTTTCGTTGGCTTTATGGGGGGCCACGGTCTCGAAGAAGCGGAAACCATAGTTGAGGAGTTTTTTGCTCTCTGCTTTGCGGGCGTTGGCGCTCTTGGTGCCCATCACCACCGAGATAAGACGCATGTCGCCTTCAGTGGCTGAGGTGACCAAGTTGTAGCCTGCACCGTCGGTGTGGCCAGTTTTGATACCGTCAACGTTCAAGCTTTTATCCCATAGCAAGCCGTTGCGGTTGTATTGCGTGATACCGTTGTAAGTGAAGGCTTTTTCTTTATAAATACGATATTCCGCAGGCACATCGCGAATCAGGGCTTGGCCGAGCAGCGCCATATCGTACGGTGTGGTGTAAAGATCTTTGGAGTCCAAACCGTGAACATTGGAAAAATGGGAACTGTCCATACCTAGGGTTTCGCCCCAGCGGTTCATCAAGTCGACAAAGGCGTCTTCTGACCCCGCAACATGTTCAGCCATCGCTACACAGGCGTCGTTGCCTGACTGGATGATAATGCCACGATTGAGGTCGGCCGCTTTCACCGTGGTACCCACTTCGATGAACATCTTCGAAGAGCCGGGAAAGTTTTTGGCCCACGCATTCTCACTAATGACGACGTCATCATCCATTGAGATATTGCCACGCTCAACTTCCTGACCAATTACGTAACTGGTCATCATTTTCGTCAAACTGGCAGGATTAAGGCGTTGATAGGCGTTGTTTTCAGCCAGTACCTCGCCAGAATGATAATCCATCAATACGTAGCCTTTGGCGGCAATTTGCGGCGCATCAGGGACAACAGCAGGTGCGGCTTGAGCGGTAGCAGAGGCGAATAAGGCTGCAGAAAGCAGTGTACGCATGCGGAAAACGGTTTTATTCATCATTGTTAGTACTTATGTCGGTTATCGATGTCGATACTGTGCCCTCACTATACCAAATTGCGGATAGAGGGACAGGCTCGATTTCTTTAACTTATTGATTGCTTGTTTTAGCACTTGTGACAGATGTGTCGCCATTAACAAGTGCTTCGGTGACGATAAATGCCCCCGGCAACTGATGCTGCTTTGCCGTGCGCATCGCTTGTTGCGCTTGGTCTCGATCATAAAAAGGACCAAAGCGAACACGATACACGGTATCACGGCGGGCGATATGTGTAGGTAGACCATGGGTCTTCGCCAATTGTTCCGCTTTTTGATTGGCTTTTAGGCCATCAGAGAGGGCAGCCAATTGCACATAATAGGCATGATGGCGAGCGGAATGCCACTCGTCATCCGCTGGTTTACTCGGTGAGAGTAGACGCAGTGACACGGGGGCTGTCCCCGTCTTTAATACATCCAGCTTCTTGGCCGCGGCATAACTCAGGTCTATCAAGCGCTTATTGTGAAAGGGCCCGCGGTCATTGACGCGCACAATGGCCTTTTTACCATTATTTTGGTTGGTGACTTCCACGTAACTGGGCAGGGGAAGGGTTTTGTGCGCGGCTGACATGGAGTACATATCATACACCTCGCCATTGGAGGTACGATGGCCATGAAACTTCTCCCCATACCAGGAGGCAATGCCCGCCTCTTGGTAGCCTTTTGGATCGCGTAAGATTTGGTAGCGCTGACCATTTAACGTGTAATCTTTGTTACCCGCGAGGCTGTAAGGCTCATACCTGGGTTGGGCGTTTTCTGCGTGAATAACTTGTGGCACCGTCTCGGGTGCTTTATCACTTTGCATGTCGTAGCGACCTTGCTGGCTGCTGCATGCACTTAATAAGACGATAGCGCTAGAAACGATAATAGCTCGCATGTTTATGCCCTGGATAACATTTTACGATGAGTGTGGATAGACATCAGAATGCCAAAACCGGCCATCAGTGTGACCATTGAGGTGCCGCCATAGCTGATAAGTGGTAAGGGTACCCCAACCACAGGAAGAATGCCGCTGACCATGCCAATATTGACAAAAACATAAACAAAAAAGCTTAACACGATACTGCCAGCCATCATTCGGCCAAATGCCGTTTGGGCGCGGCTGGCGAGCATTAGCCCTCGGCCGATCAAAAAGAGGTACAGGGCTAACAAGACACAGACACCGATCAACCCCCATTCTTCAGCGATAACGGCGAAAATAAAGTCTGTGTGTCGCTCAGGGAGAAACTCCAATTGAGACTGTGTCCCTTGTAGCCAGCCTTTGCCGCTTAAGCCACCAGAGCCAATGGCAATTTTAGATTGAATGATGTGATAGCCTGCGCCCAAGGGATCGGACTCTGGGTTAAACAGGGTCAGCACGCGGGTACGCTGGTAATCATGCATTAGGAAAAACCAGAGTACAGGGACAAAACTGGCCAGCGCAATCACCGCTGCTGTGATAATTTTCCAGCTTATTCCGGCCAAAAACAGCACGAACACCCCAGAGGCGGCAATCAGTATTGAGGTACCCAAATCTGGCTGCTTAGCAATCATAATGGTGGGCACAAACAATAACACTAGGGCGATGAGCAAGTGAGTAAATTTGGGGGGGAGCGGATCTTTGCCAATAAAGCGGGCAAGCATGAGCGGTACCGCAAGTTTAATGATCTCTGAGGGTTGGAAGGTGACCACTCCGAGATCAAGCCAGCGCTGCGCGCCCTTTGCGGTTTCGCCAACCAATAGAACCGCCGCCAGTAACACCACCCCCATGGCATACAAATAGGGCGCCCAAAACTCATAGTGGCGCGGCGGCACTTGGGCGAGGGCAAACATGACCGCAAGTGCCAATAGCATGCGGATCGCCTGGCGCTCCATCATCGCCATGCTTTGGCCACTGGCGCTATACATCACCACTAGGCCGAAGCCCATCAGTAACAAAATGCCCACGAGCATGGGTAAGTCGAGATGCAAGCGATCGAACAAAGAGCGTTTCGCGCTAACTTGGGCTAGTGAACTCATTGTTTGGCCTCTTTGGTCTCTTTGTCTTCTAACAAGATATGGTCGAAGATGCGGCGGGCAATGGGGCCCCCGTTGCTCGAGCCACCCCCTGCGTTTTCCAGTACCATAGAGACAGCGACTTCCGGGTTCTCAAAGGGGGCAAAGCCGATGAAAAGGGCGTGGTCTCGCAGGTGTTCAGCAATTTCGTCCGCGTTATATTCTTCATCTTCACCCAGCCCGAAAACCTGTGCGGTGCCTGACTTACCGCCCGATAAATACTCCGCCGAACGGAATGAACGACGCGCGGTCCCTTTGCGACCGTGGTTAACCAGTTGCATACCTTTGAGGCCGACATCCCAATATTTATCGTCGACCCCTTTAATCGGTGGAAACGGCTCGGCGTCGGGTTTGTGGGTGCCGTGTTCATCACGTGTTTTGTTTAACAGTTTGGGGGCTTTGACTTCGCCACGGTTAAGCAGCACGGTCAAGGCTTTGACGATTTGCATCGGGGTGGCAGTCCAATAACCTTGTCCAATTCCGACGGGAATTGTGTCACCTTTATACCAGGGTTGGCGGTAGCGACTCATTTTCCATTCACGGTTAGGCATATTAGCGCTGCTTTCTTCTTGAATGTCGATGCCTGTGTATTGGCCAAAGCCAAACTTTTCCATCCACATAGAGAGTTTATCGATCCCCATGTCATAAGCGATTTGATAGAAGAAGGTATCGACTGACTCCTCGATCGACTGCACGATATTTACCCGTCCGTGCCCCCAAGGGAGCCAGTCACGGAAAGGGCGCGTATCCGAGTTAGGGATCCGCCAATAACCAGGGTCGTTACGCGTGGTCTTGGTGGTGATAACGCCTTCTTCTAGCGCGGCGACAGCAATGAAAGGCTTCACTGTGGAAGCTGGCGGGTAAATGCCTAGGGTGGCGCGATTCACCAAGGGACGATCTTTATCATTGAGCAACTGCCGATATTGGGTACCGGAAATACCATGTACAAATAAGTTAGGATCGTAGCTAGGCGTTGACACCATCGCCAGTACGCCTGAGGTGTCAGGGTCGACCACCACCACCGCGCCTCGTCGGTCACCGAGGATGCCGCGCACGTAAAGTTGCAGGTCAATGTCTAGATTAAGAATCAGATCCTTACCCGGTTGCGGCGGCACATATTTAAGCGTACGTATTACACGGCCACGGCTGTTCACCTCAACTTCTTGGTAGCCCGCTTTACCATGCAGTGTTGGTTCGTAGTATTTCTCTATCCCCAGCTTGCCAATATCACGGGTTGCTTTGTAGTTATTGAGCACCCCTTTTTGCCTGAGTTTGGCAATATCGCGATCATTGATTTTGGCGACATACCCGAGCACATGGGTCAGTGCATCGCCGTAAGGGTAATGGCGCTTTAAGTAGGCTTTGATTTCCACCCCAGAAAATTGATGCTGGTGCGCGGAAAAAATCGCGACTTCTTTATCGGTGAGCTGTGTTTTCAATGCCACGGCATTAAAACGTCGCGAGCGGCGACGCTCTTTTTGAAAGCGCGTAATGTCTTTGTCGGTCAATGAGAGTAAGTCTTTTAGCTGGGCGAGGGTTGCCGGCATATCATCGACTTGCTCAGGCGTCACTTCTAAGTGATAAACGGGGCGGTTTTCAGCCAGCAATTTCCCATTGCGGTCATAAATGAGGCCACGGTTAGGCGCCACCGGGACGACTTTAATGCGGTTATCGTTCGAGCGGGTTTGGTAGTCTTGGTGTTCGGTCACCTGAATATGATAAAGGTTAGTTAGTAGCATCCCAACCAACGCCATGATACCGACAAAGCAGACGATAGCGCGTCGCACAAACAAGGCCGCCTCGGCGCTGTGGTCTCGGATTTCAACTCGTTGGCGCTTCATCTTTGCTTATTCTCGATGATACGGGTGATTGGTGGTCAAGCTCCACGCTCGATATAGGCTCTCGGCCATAATGACGCGTACCAGCGGATGGGGGAGGGTCAGTGGCGATAGCGACCAGCTTTGCTCCGCGGCCGCTTTACACTGTGGTGCTAGCCCCTCTGGCCCACCGATCAAAATGGCGACATCGCGGCCATCAAGTTTCCACTTTTCCAACTGGTTAGCCAATTGCGGTGTGTCCCAAGGCTTGCCGGGAATATCGAGTGTCACAATGCGGCTACCACGGTTGACGGCCGCCAACATCGCTTCCCCTTCTTTTTGCAAGATACGGGTGATATCGGCATTTTTGCCCCGCTTGCCAGCAGGTACCTCTACCAGCTCGAGTGGCATGTCTTTTGGAAAGCGGCGTTGATATTCTTCAAAGCCTTGCTCCACCCATTTGGGCATTTTATTACCCACCGCAATCAATTGGATTTTCATGGTTTAGTTCCAGAGTTTTTCCAATTGGTAGAGTTGGCGTTGCTCCTCTTGCATGACATGCACCATAACGTCACCTAAATCGACCACAACCCATTCGCTGTCATCTTGTCCTTCCGTGCCGAGAGAGTCGATATCGACCGCTTGGGCCTGTTCACACACATGCTCGGCAATGGAGGCAACATGACGGCGAGAGTTGCCGGTGCACAGCACTAAAAAGTCGGTAATGCATGATTTGTCGCGTACATCCAGAGTCACAATATCGCTGGCTTTTAACTCATCGACCTTATCGGTCACAAACTGTTTTAACTCGTTAGCTTGCAAAGAAAACCTCTATGTGTTGCTGATGGTCTTATTAGGCCAGTATACCATTTGCTAACCCGTTGGACACGCTAGGGCGTGAGTGGTTCGGACGCTTGGCACATGAGTGCACAAAAATAATGCAGATCTGGCCAAGGGTCGCTACCAAAGTCCGTTTTTAGCCTGATCTCTAACTGTGCTAAGCGGCGTAGCAGTGCGGTTAATCGGGCTTTGTTGAGCCGATTGAGAGCGGCGGTGAGCATGGGACGACGTGTTTGCCATACACGAAGTTGGTCAAAGATGGCATTCAGCGGCCTGCCTTTTTGCCCCTGCTCGTGAATGGTATACAACTGTTTGAGCTCCTTTTGGATCAGTCGTAAAAGGAGAGTGGGCTCTTCGCCTTCAGCATGCAGTTGCTCAAGTATCCGTTGCGCGCGTTGTGCCTTTCCTGCTAGCAGCGCATCGGTGAGCTGAAAGGGGGTAAAGTGATGGTGGCGTGACAGGGCACTCTCTATGCGTGGCAGGGTTAAGGCGCCATCCGGATAGAGCAGTTGTAGAATGTGCAGGCTTTGTACCAATGCCAATAGGTTTCCTTCATGCCATTGTGCTAACAACTGTAGCGCTGGTTGGTCTGGCTTTAGCCCTAACTGGCGACACCGTTGCTCAATAAAACGCGGGAGTTGACGGGCATCCGGGGTATTGCACACCACGTATAAGCCGTGTTGGGCGAGCGCTGAAAACCATTTAGCGCTTTCTTGCTTCTTGTTGAGTCTTTCCCCTTGCACCAATAGGAGGATATCAGGATGCAGATAAGCGGCCAGCTCGGTAAGCTGCTTGGCTTGCGTGCTGGTGAGGCCATTATCAGGGCAGGAAAGTTCAATAATTTGCCGAGAAGCAAACAAGCTAAGCGCTTGACAGCAGTCGATAACCTCTTGCCAATCTAGTTGCCCATCGATGACAAATTTATGATGCTCTTCAAAACCTTGGGTGCGTGCCGCGCTTGTAATGGCGTCACGCGCTTCGAGTTTGAGTAATGGGTCGGAGCCAAAGACCAAGTAAGTTTGGCGCAGCGGTTGATTGAGCTGCTGCGCCAATTGGTCGGGATAGGTTCTCATCATTGCGCGGTATTCGTCTCGGTTTGTCGCGTTTCGATGATCACGTTGGGCTCTGTTGGCGTTTCACCTTGCTCGAGCTTCTCCATTGCCGCTTGTTCGGCCTGTTGGCGTTCAAACTCGGCGATATCGCCTTTTAATTGGGAAAGTTGACGCATAATTTGCCGAGTGGCTTCTGTACGCATCTCAGCGACTAACTTATCTTCTTCCACCGATTTTGCCAGCGCTGTCAGCGGGTTATCTAGGAAATTACGGCTTAAGGTGGTGTTGTAGGTATAACTGCCTTTATCAGGCACGGTGACGCGATAGCGCGCGACATAGCGAAACTCTTTCTCCGCCACGCGGCTGTTTTGATAAAGCGATAACGTCTGTTCGCTATTGCTTTCACCGAGCAAGTGGATATTGGCCACGTCCTTGGAAGGGGAGACAAGATCGACCTTGTGTTGACGCAAGGCATTTCGCATTTGCCGGGTGAGCTCACCATAAGGGTCAAAGCTCGTTAACGACACCTTATCAACCTCATCGGGCAGGTTGTAGCTGCCACGCAAGGCAAACCCGCAAGACGCGATGGTCAAACAGACCATCGCGACAAGCAGGGAGCGAAGCATTGTCTTAAACAGATTCACTCCATCGCTCCTTGTTAGTTGGCAACAATGTTAACCAGCTTGCCAGGTACATAAATCACCTTGCGCACGGTTTTGCCTTCGGTAAATTTCACCACGTTTTCATCTGCCATCGCTTGGGCTTCCACTGCGTCTTTCTCCGCATCCGCGGCGACGGTGATCTTGGCGCGTAGCTTACCGTTGACTTGGACGATAATCAGCTTTTCGTCCTCAACCATGGCTTCTTTATCTGCCTCTGGCCACGCTGCGTCATCAATGTGGCTCTCACCCAATGCATTCCATAGGCTAAAGCAGATATGTGGGGTAATGGGGTAAAGCATTAGCACCACCGCTTTGAGGGCTTCGTCGAGCACCGCGCGGTCTTGTTCGCTTTGTTGTGGGGCTTTCACCAATCGGTTCATTAGCTCCATAATCGCCGCGATGGCGGTGTTAAAGGTTTGACGGCGCCCCATGTCATCACTGACTTTCGCAATGGCTTTGTGCACCTCGCGGCGCAGCGCTTTTTGCTCATTGGTGAGCGCGCTAGCATCCAGTGCCACGACAGGTCCTTGTTGGCTGTGCTCGTAAACCAGTTTCCAGACGCGACGCAAGAAGCGGTGTGATCCTTCAACCCCTGATTCTTGCCACTCCAGCGTCATATCCGCAGGCGCGGCGAACATCATGAACAGGCGCACCGTATCAGCCCCGTACTTCTCGACCATAAGCTGCGGATCAATGCCGTTGTTTTTAGACTTCGACATCTTGGTCATGCCCGCATGGGTCACCGCATTGCCTTGGCTGTCTACCGCATTAACAATTTGCCCTTTGCTATCACGCTCAACGGTGACGTCGGTTGGCGAGACCCACACGCGCACGCCTTTGTCATCGGTATAATAGAAGGCATCAGCCAGTACCATGCCTTGACAGAGCAGTTGCTTGAAGGGTTCATCGCTATCGACCATGTTTTCGTCACGCAGCAACTTGTGGAAGAAGCGTGAGTAAAGCAGGTGCATACAGGCGTGCTCAATCCCACCAATATACTGATCGACAGGCAGCCAATAGTTGGCAGCACTTGGGTCGAGCATCTGATCGGCCTGCGGCGAGCAATAGCGAGCATAGTACCAAGACGATTCCATAAAGGTATCGAAGGTGTCGGTTTCACGCAGCGCAGGCTCGCCTTGATACTGGGTTTGTGCCCATTGCTTGTCAGCTTTAATCGGGCTTTGCACCCCGTCCATTACTACATCTTCTGGCAGGATAACCGGTAGCTCATCCGTCGGAACAGGGACCACGTCACCGTCTTCGGTGTTCAGCATTGGGATAGGTGCGCCCCAATAACGCTGACGAGAAACGCCCCAGTCACGCAAGCGGAAGTTGACCGTTTTTTGCCCTTTACCCAAAGACTCAAGCTTAGCGGCAATCGCATCAAACGCGGCATCAAAGTCTAAGCCATCGAATTCACCAGAGTTAAATAGCTTGCCTTTTTCGGTATGTGCTTGCTCAGACAAATCAGGTGCGTTGCCATTTTCATCCAGGATCACAGGCTCAATATCGAGGCCATATTTGCTGGCAAATTCAAAATCGCGTTGGTCGTGTGCAGGCACGGCCATGACTGCGCCCGTCCCATAATCCATCAACACGAAGTTGGCGACAAAGATAGGTACGCGGCGGCCGTTTAATGGGTGCGTGGCGTACAAGCCCGTCGCCATGCCTTTTTTCTCCATGGTGGCCAGCTCAGCTTCCGCTACCTTGGTGTTACGGCACTCTTGCACAAACTCCGCCAAGGCTGGGTTGTTCTTGGCCGCGGCATCGGCCAGTGGGTGACCGGCGGCAATACCGACATAAGTCACCCCCATCAGGGTATCAGGGCGGGTGGTGTAGACGCCCAGCGCAGGGTGATCGCCCTCAACATCGAAGGTCAGCTCAACGCCTTCTGAACGGCCAATCCAGTTGCGCTGCATGGTTTTTACCATCTCTGGCCAACCATCCAGTTTGTCGATGTCTTGCAGCAGCTCTTCTGCATAATCGGTGATTTTGATAAACCACTGTGGAATTTCTTTTTGCTCAACCGGGGTATCGCAGCGCCAGCAGCAGCCTTCATGCACCTGCTCGTTCGCCAACACGGTTTGATCGTGTGGACACCAATTCACTGACGAGGTTTTTTTGTATACCAAGCCTTTTTTATAAAGCGTGGTAAAGAATTCTTGCTCCCAGCGGTAGTAGTCAGGGCTACAGGTTGCGATTTCGCGATCCCAGTCGTAACCAAAGCCCAGCATTTTCAGCTGGCCTTTCATGTAATCAATGTTTTCATATGTCCAAGGTGCAGGGGCGGTTTTGTTTTTGATAGCGGCCCCTTCGGCCGGCAAACCAAATGCGTCCCAACCAATAGGTTGCATCACATTCTTGCCTTGCAGGCGCTGATAACGCGAGATCACATCACCGATGGTATAATTACGGACATGCCCCATGTGAAGTCGGCCACTGGGGTAAGGGAACATAGAAAGACAGTAGAATTTTTCTTTGTTAGGGTCTTCATGAGCCACAAAGGTTTTATTGTCGTCCCAATGGGCTTGAACTTTTTGTTCAATATCTTGCGGGCTATATTGTTCTTGCATCGATGGCTTCCGAGATTCTGTGAGAAAGGTAAAACCTGAAAGAGAAATATCGTCATAGAATAACGAAAGGCAGAGACCGCAACAACACTTGAATCAGGACAGAACCATGAATAAAGAGAAAGAACCGCAACAAAGTATCATTGAGCGGGTAAAAGAGGCACTGGAAAACAGTCCAGAGGCTTTGTCTCGCTGGGTCGAGTTGTCTGATCAATATCTCAAAGCAGCTGCGGATCTTACCAAAGATGAGTGGGCGCTGATTGAGGCTTACTTCAAGCGCGATGTGAAAGCGTTTGGTGAGCAGTACGACAAATCTCAAGGCGAAGACATGGACAGTCAGGTATTTAACGATCTGATTGCCAACTCTATTTGGGAACAGCTGGCAGAAATCACCGATCGCACTCAGCTAGAGTGGCGTGAAGTGTTTGACGACCTTCAGCACCATGGCGTGTATGAAGCGGGTGAAATTGTTGGGCTGGGCGTATTGCAATGTGAGCAGTGCCACCACCAGTCACGCCACAGCCGGGTGGATGTGATTGCGCCTTGTAGCAAGTGTGGCCACCGGTATTTCTCTCGCCGCCCGTACCCGGTGTAAGCCAAGCACGGTGCTTGGCTTAGCCGAGGCGGTTAAGATACCAAGGGCGAGGATAACGGTCAGTTATCAGTCAGACGAGGCGTTATCTTTGCCCTCAAAGCGTTGGCGCTCTTCGCGTTCCACTTGAGACAGGCGTGGCAGTTTTAGCCCTTGTGATTTTCCCATCCAACGCGCGAAGACGATATTGCTGGCGAACGCACAGGCGACCAAGACAAGCTCGATAGCGGCCAACCAGCGTTCCCCCTCATCGACATAAATAAGGGTCAATGCGTGCAAAAAGTAAAACATCAAAATAAAGTTCGCCCACGCATGAGTAAAGGCCTTTCCTTTCAAGATCCCCGGTAGCGGAAGGAGCAGCGGGATGGTCCAGCCGATCGTTACCGCCCAAGCATTGAGGTGTGGGTGGGGCGATAAAGACGCATGCCAGATTATTACCCAACCAATCAGGCCGAGGTTACTCAATAGCGAGAGCCTACGCATTAATGCAAGCCGAGAGTCAGTCACAGTACTATCCTATTGTCCCAAGTGGTGGTGAAAGGTTTGTGCAAAACGTGCAAGACGTTGACCTAAGGTTTTGGCGATTTGTTTCTCGTCTGCGATTAAAGGCAGGTTCGGCTCTGCCACACTCGACGCACCATAAGGCGAGCCGCCACCTTGCGTGGTATGTAGCGCACGTTCGCTATGTGGCACACCGAGCAACACCATACCATGATGAAGCAGTGGCACTGTCATGGTGAGCAGGGTGGTTTCTTGTCCGCCATGCAGCATTGATCCGGCGCCAAACACGGCTGCAGGTTTATCGATCAGGGCGCCTGATAGCCACTCCCCACTGGTACTGTCGATAAATTGCTTCAAAGGCGCGGCCATGTTGCCAAAACGCACCGGACTGCCGAGGGCTAGGCCATGACAGTCCAGCAAATCTTGCCGAGTGACAAACGGGTCTTTCGCGGTTGTGTCTGGCACTTGGCCATCAGGGTAAGCGGGCAGCTCGGGCACCGTGCGCAATACCGCTTCAGCGCCTTGCGCCTCGATACCACGGGCGACTTGCTGGGCGAGTTTGCGTGTATTCCCCGAGCGGCTGTAGTAGAGCACTAATACTTTCGTCATTTTATTAGCGTGAGGACGTTTTCAGGTGGACGACCAATGACCGCTTTTTCGCCCTTGACGGCGATTGGACGTTCGATCAATTTGGGATTGTTAACCATGGCGTCGAGTAATTGCGCTTCGTCCACGGAGGCATCGCCCAAGTTTGCCGCTTTATAGTCTGCTTCTTTGGTTCGCATCATCTCCCGAAACGAGCTGAGTCCGAGTTGCTGTTTTAACATCGTCAACGCCTCAGCAGACAAAGGGGTGTCGAGATACTTGATGATGGTCGGCGTGACACCGTTGGACTCCAACAACTTGAGGGTTTCACGACTTTTTGAACAACGGGGGTTGTGGTAGAGGGTTATAGCGGTCACAACAATGATCCTTTTTGAGTGAATTAACGGTCGCTAAGCGCTTTAAAGCGGGCTTGTTGGCGACGAAGTTGATCAAGACGCGCATCATACCGTGCCTGCGCCAAGCTACCTAGTTCTGCGAGCTGGGCGGCTTGGGTATAATTGCGAATGGCTTTGTCCCATTGTCCGCGTAAGGCATACCGCTCACCTTGGGCGGCCAGCTCACCGTCTCGATGCGTCCCGGTACTTTCGTACGCTTGTTGTAACAAAAACCAACCGTTGCTGTCATCTGGATGCTGGTGTGTATATCGCTCCAGCATGGAGATCGCCTCGCCTCCTCGCTTGGCTTTGACGAGGGTATAGGCACTATTGAGCAATAATACGCGGTTATTAGGTTGATGGTTCAATGCGTTTTCAAGGCGCGTCAATGCCTTGTCGTACTGTTTCTCACCGATGTTTAAATCGGTCATCGCATCAAGGAAAAATCGATTATTAGGTTGCGCCTTGATAAGTGGGGTTAATTTTTCTCGTGCATCTTCAAAACGACGGGCATCAATATCAAGCAACGCCATCCCGTAGTTGAGGCTTTGCTTTTCGGCCGGCGAGGCCTCTTTATGACGCCGTTCAAACCAATCCATCGCCGAGCGGCTGGCGATGCCGCTGTAACGTGCGACGATACGGGCGCGCGCGAGTTGATAATCGGGCGAGACAGGTACCCGTTTTTGTGGGTATTGGCGGGCACGAGCGCGAGAGTCAGTGATCCGTGAAGCCGGTAAAGGGTGGGTGCTGAAGTACTCGGGCATTTGGCTGGCGTAACGGTACTCATCCGCCAATCGTGAGAAAAATCGCGGCATGGCTTGCACGTCAAAATCAGCACGTGCGAGGGTTTCAATGCCTATCCGATCGGCTTCTTCTTCATTGCGACGGGTGAAGTTTATTTGGTTTTGCATACTGCCCGCTGTCGCGGCGTGTGCCGCTGCAATCCCGGCTTCGGGAGAGGCAATCGCGAGCATCAACGATCCCACTAAGGCGGCGACGGTCAGCGGCGAGGTTTGCGCTTGCTCCTCCATGCTTCTTGCAAGATGACGCTGGGTGACATGGGCGATTTCGTGGGCCATCACCGATGCTAATTCGCTTTCCGTTTTTGCATGGAGGAACAGCCCAGAGTGCATGGCCACGTAGCCACCGAAAAAGGCAAAGGCGTTGATTGCCTGATTATCAATTAAAATAAAACGAAAGGGTGTGCGAACATCGTTGGCATTCGCCACCAGTCGATGGCCCAAGCCATTAATATACTCGTTGAGTAGAGGATCGCTGATGATGGGCTTGCTGGCTCTTAGCATCCGCATGTAGGCACCACCAAACTCTTTCTCTTTGGCAACCGATAAGGTACTGACGGCGGCGGTACCGATATCAGGTAAGTCACTTTGATATGACTCAACACGTGCCGACACAGGTGCGCTCGCTAAAACCCCCGCTAGTGCATAACAGAGCAGGCGGCGAGCGTTGTTGCCTTTGTGAGAGCCAAGTGCGCGAGATGACATAAGTATGATGACCTTTAAATGCAGGGTGTACTTAGGTACAGACCGATAAAACCCGTTAGGGTTTCGTTGGCGTTCTATCTAATGTCCATTACAATACTGACGATAATACCGACCGGTGAGCCAGAATGGAATCTCAAACACTTGATTTGCGAGAACATGTTTGTCCAATGGCGCTATTGCTGGCAAAGCGCGCCGCCGCGTTATTGCAGTCAGGTGAGCAATTGGTGATTTTACTCGGTGATCAAGGGGCGAAAGACGATATCCCCAAGTATTTTAAACGCGAAGGCTTCAGCATGAGGTGGTTAGACACGCCAGCTTCGCGGCTACTCATCACAAAGAAATAGCGGGCTTTTTATGTTTGATATGTTACATCGCTGGTATCGGCGACGTTTTTCTGACCCACATGCCGTGAGCCTGGTGGCGATCCTTCTTTTTGGTTTTATAACCATCTACTTTTTTGGCAATTTGCTCGCCCCATTATTGGTCGCGATCGTGATGGCCTATCTACTTGATTGGCCGGTAAATCGTCTCTGCCGGCTGGGTTTGCCCCGCATTTTGTCAGTGCTGGTGGTACTGACTGTGTTTGTCAGCTTAACCTTGATGGCGTTATTCGGGTTGGTGCCGACCATATGGAACCAGGGGGTCAGCTTGGTGGCCGATGTGCCAAATATGTTTAATAACATGCAAGCACTGATGCTGAGTTTGCCAGAACGCTACCCAGAGCTGATCAATCCCCATATGGTCAATACCTTTGTCGATACCTTGCAAAATAAAGTGCTCAACCTTGGCGAAACATTGGTAAAAGGTTCATTGGCGTCTTTGGTGAACTTAGTCGCGGTGGCGGTATACCTGATTTTAGTGCCCCTGCTGGTGTTCTTTTTGCTCAAGGACAAAGCACAAATGTTGGCGATGTTCAAAGGCTTGTTACCACGCAACCGTCGTCTTGCCTCTCGAGTCGGCCATGAGATGAATCAGCAGATCTCCAACTACATCCGCGGCAAAGTGACTGAAATCATTATCGTCGGGGTGACCAGCTATTTGACCTTTAGCCTGTTAGACCTTCGCTATGCGGTCCTACTCAGTGTGGCGACGGGCTTCTCTGTCTTGGTGCCTTATATTGGTGCGGCGATTGTCACCGTTCCGATAGCCATTGTTGCCTTGTTCCAGTGGGGGCTTGAGCCTGGTTTTTGGTATGTAATGATCGCCTATGGCGTTATCCAAGCGCTGGATGGCAATGTGCTTGTCCCCGTGCTTTTTTCAGAAGCGGTGAATTTACATCCAGTCGCCATCATAATAGCCGTACTGGTTTTCGGTGGACTCTGGGGCTTTTGGGGGGTATTTTTTGCTATTCCATTGGCGACCTTAGTGAAAGCGGTGTGGCAAGCGCTGCCAGTGATTGAGCTGGATGACGATCCCAAGACAGATATTGAGTGATCCATCTTGTTTTCACGCCCCTAATAAAAGGGGCTGAGCGGCAGGTAAACATCGACACGTCGTGATCAGTTTGGCCCACAGAAGTAGTAATGAAAACAGGGTTGGCATGGCACAACACAGGCAAGAACAAACGCAAGTAGAAAAGTTTCGCGTCGCGGTGATAGGTGGCGGTGTTGCGGGAACCACAGCGGCAATGCGCTTGGCTGAGCGCGGGGTGGACACCCAGGTGTTTGAGGCGGGCACCGGCTTGGTGAGTGGGCCGCCAATTTGCCATCTGCACGCGGGCGGCAATTTGTATCGTGAAATTTCACTCGATCAATGCCTGACCTTACTCGAACAGTCGGTGGCCACGGTGCGCATGTATCCGCATTCGGTCAATCGTCGACCGACTGTCCTTGCCGTTCCTCAGCAAGACCCAGGCTCATTAGACAGTGTGATTGCACGTTTAGAAACCCTGCGTGAGCGTTATGCGCAATTGGTTGAGATCGATAGCGATAATAAAGTCATGGGTGAGCCGAGTGATTATTTCCGTTTGTATCAGCAAGAGGAACTGGAAGCATTGCGCGCTCAAGACTACCACAGCGTGATCGATGCAGCCGATCGATGGATGTGGCCCGTGGCGCAATCGCTCGATTTAAGTGCAATGAAATACCCTCTGGTCCTGGTGCAAGAATACGGGCTTAGCGTGTTTCGTTTGGCGGCGGAAGCGCAATTGACCCTTGCCGACGCGCCTCATTGTCAGCTTAATTTCAATCACAAAGTGATGGATACTCAGCCCATCTCGTCAGGGTGGCGGGTAACCTATCAAGACCAGTCAGGGCAGATACAGACCACCGACGTTGACTATCTTATCAATGCGGCCGGATTCCGTACGGGGACAATCGATGATATGGCCGGGTTTGGTCGCGAGCGTTTGGTCGAATACAAAGCCGCGTATATCGCGCATTGGACACGGACTGAGTATCAGTGGCCGGAAATCATTGTCCACGGTCAACGGGGCACCCCACAGGGAATGGCGCAGTTGACCCCTTACCCGGATGGTTTTTTCCAGCTGCACGGTATGACTCAAGACGTCACCTTGTTTGAGCGTGGTTTAGTGAAAAGCTCTGCGGAGTCGGCGCAACCGACTGTCGATGCACGTTATGTGAAAAACATCGATAAAGGCTGGGACTGGCAAGAAGTGTGTGAACGCACTGATCGTGCGATTGACCATTTTGGCCAGTGGTTACCGGCATTTAAACAGGCCGAAGTAGGTGGCAAACCCTTGTGTGGTGCACAGCAAATCCCCGGGGATGATCCTTCGTTACGTGCCTCGGATGTGTCGTTTGATGGTGAACGTTATGCGCGTTTGGAAATTGTCAAAGCATCGTCGGCGCTGACGGCCATCAATAAAGTACTGACGCAATTTGAAGATTCAGGTTGGATATCTCCTACCTCTTATCAGCCACTGTCTCGTCCCAACACCGCGAAGATAATCGATACCGCTTGCGAGCTTGCGACACGCCGCGGATACCCTGAGGCGTTGGCAAAGCCTGTCGGCTAATCATACAAAAAAGCGCACGGTGTTCGTGCGCTTTTAGTCAGCAGCATGTAGGCTGCTTTGTCGCCAAAGCTAACGTGTCGCCAAAGCTAACGTGTCGCCAAAGCTAACGTGTCGCCAAAGCTAACTTGTCGCCAAAGCCAACGTGGACTGACGTTACGCTTGGTTTAAGTAATCAAGCACCACTTGGTGGTGATCCTTGGTTTTAAACTTATTGAACACATGTTCTATCTTACCGTCTTTGCCAACCAAAAAGCTTAGACGATGAATCCCATCGTATTCTTTGCCCATGAATTTTTTCGGTCCCCAGACACCGAACGCATCGGCGACGGCATGATCTTCATCGCTCAACAGCGTGAAGTTAAGTGCGTCGCGTTCAACAAAACGGGCCAGTTTTTTCACCGGATCGGGACTTATGCCAAGCACCACGGTGTCAAGTGCATCCAACTCGGCTTTCGTATCGCGTAGCGAGCAGGCCTGCGTTGTACAACCCGGTGTCATCGCCTTTGGGTAGAAATAAACCAGAACACGTTTGTCGCCTTTGAATTGGCTAAGCGTGACGGTGTCGCCATTTTGATCTTGCAGTGAAAAATCGGGCGCTTGTGCGCCTTCGGTGATTGTTTGCATGCGCTGCGTTTCCTTTTTGTCGGTAAACCGAATTCACGATGATAGAGGGTGCTCGCGATTACGCAAGTTTTTGATAATAGGATCACTGACTTGACAGGATTTGACTGCCCATTGACGCAGACTCACCCCTTCCTCGATTATAACGATAAGACACATTACCTATCGATGAAAAAATGTCGATTAAGACATGCCTAGACGCAGGGTTATTCTTGTGTTTGCCCAGCGCCAAAAGTAACATTGCAAGCATCACTAATAAGGGAGACGAACATGGTTTCTGGAAGCATTGTGGCGCTCGTCACACCAATGGATGCACACGGCGAAGTTGATTACGTTAGCCTGGAAAAACTGGTCGAGTTTCATATCCAATCGGGCACTGATGCGATTGTCGCAGTGGGCACGACGGGTGAGTCGTCGACAGTAACCGTGGATGAGCACATTAAAGTTGTGCTGAAAACCTTGGAATTTGCTAACGGGCGTATTCCGGTTATTGCGGGAACTGGCGCCAATGCCACCCATGAAGCAATCACTTTCAGCAAAATGTTTGCTGGCTCAGGTGTGGCCGCCTGCCTAAGCGTGACCCCTTATTATAATAAACCGACCCAGGAAGGTTTGTTCCAGCATTACAAAGCCATTGCTGAAGCCACCGACCTGCCACAGATTTTATATAATGTTCCCGGGCGTACCGCGGTCGATATTCAGCCTGAGACAGTGGCGCGACTGGCGGCATTCGACAACATCATTGGTCTGAAAGATGCCACCGCTGATGTAAGCCGAGTGGCGATTCATCGGGAACTTTGTGGCGACGATTTCCTCTTATTCAGTGGCGATGATTTAACGGGCTTGGATTTTGTCTTGGCCGGGGGGCACGGCGTTATCTCTGTAACCAATAATGTGGCGGCTGCGCAAATGGCTAAAATGATCAAACTGGCGCGCGCAGGTGAAGCAGAGCAAGCGCATGCTATTAACGAAACCTTGATCCCCCTACATCGTCACCTGTTTGACGAAGCCAATCCGATCCCTGTGAAGTGGGCAGTCCGCGAGATGGGCTTGATTGCGGATGGGCACCTTCGTCTGCCATTAACTGAGTTAAGCGAGCACTTGCGTCCAGATGTTCGTGAGGCACTGCGTGTCGCAGGTGCTGTTTAAGCCGTTGGAGTGTCAATGAAACCAGTATTTAAGCTCGGCCTATGTGCCATCATGGCCACCAGTGTGGTGGCCTGCAGTGGTGGCGTCGAGCAGCGCCGTCAAGCCAAAGATGACTTTGACTATTTGCAAACAACCCCGTTGTCGCCATGGCAAACCTTGCCGGATCAAGCGCCGTATTTTTCCACTAATTATCAAATCCCGACACAAGATTTTAATGGTGAAGTCGGTCAGAACGTTGATATTCGTCCGCCGCGCCAAGTGCTGGATCTGATCCCGGGCGCACGGATACAACGTGATAGCCGTGGCGTCACCCTTGCCGTTGCCAATGAAAAGCAACTTGATAAAGTATGGCAAACGGTAGAGCGTTTGGTTAGCGAGCAGACCATCCCAGTGTCGTCGCAAACGGCAGACCAAGTAGAAACCGGTTGGATTGCTTGGGAAAAAGAAGACAGCGCCCATCAAGCACGCTTCCGTTTATCGCGCCTTGAGCAAGGTCGCCGCTTTGCGTTAGGGGTGAATATGATTGACTCGCGTGCGAAAGCCAGCGATGAACCGCTCACCCCTGCGTTGCGTGAGCGCTACAACACCCTGATGACTAACCTTATCACGGTGAGTCACGATGCGGCATTGCGTGCCGAAGCGCGCCGTTTGGCGGAGCAGCGCCAGTCTGATATTCCGATTAGCTTTGGTACCGATCGCAGTGGGTTGCCGGTCATTATCGCGCGCGCCCCATATGACGTGGTTTGGGAAAAGCTGCCCGCTATCATCAAGCCTTTAGGGTTCACGGTAGAAAGTCGTAATCAGTCGCAAGGCACGGTGAAAACCCGTCACGTCGCGCCAAATGATGAGCGTTGGCAATCCCTTGGCGTTGATCCGATTTCGTTCCCGGACAACAGCTATACCTTGTTGCTGGGCGATCTAGGCAACCGCACGTCACTTAACGTGACCAACAGCGATGGTAAGCCTGTCGATGAGGCGACGTTAGAAGCGCTGAGCCCAGCGCTCAAAGCGGTCATTGCTCAAGTGAACCAAGCATCAGAGTAATTTTATAGGGACGCGGTGAGCGTCCCTTACTTTTAGCGCCTAATGGAGAGTATAGGTAATGGAAAAACGTGCTGAGTTGTATCGCGGTAAGGCAAAATCTGTCTATGCCACAGATGATGAGCACCGCTTTGTTCTGCACTTTCGCAATGACACGTCGGCTTTTGATGGCGAGCGTGTTGAGCAGCTTGAGCGAAAAGGCGAAGTGAATAACAAATTTAATCACTTCATCATGCAAAAGCTTGAGCAGGCGGGCATCCCCACCCAAATGGACCAATTGTTGTCCGATACCGAGTGTGTGGTGAAAAAGCTAGATATGATCCCTGTAGAGTGTGTGGTGCGCAACATTGCAGCCGGCTCACTTTGCCGTCGCCTTGGCGTCGAGGAAGGGACGACACTGACGCCGCCCACCTTTGAGTTGTTTTTAAAAAACGACGCGCTGCACGATCCCATGGTCAATGAATCCTTGTGTGAGTCTTTGGGCTACGCCACGCAAGCGCAATTGGCGACGATGAAATCACTGACCTACAAGGTGAACGATGTCCTCAAAGCGCTGTTTGCGGAAGGAGAGCTGTTGTTGGTCGATTATAAACTTGAGTTTGGTGTTGATCATCAAGGTAATATTGTTCTGGGTGACGAGTTTAGTCCTGACGGTTGCCGATTGTGGGATGCCAATACCCGAGAAAAACTGGATAAAGACCGTTTCCGTCAAGGCCTAGGTGGTGTTGTGGATGCTTACATCGAGGTGGCAAAGCGTATCGGCCTTACCTTGTAATTTTTGGTTTTAAAAAGCAAACGTTTGCTTTTTGCGCGCGAAAAATAGCGCCATCAATATGGCGCTATTTACTCTTTATGCTCGTCTGATTGCGCTTGATCATTCCCCGCATCGCTTTCTTTGGATGACGACTGTTTATCCGGCTTCTCTTTGTACTTAAGGCCAAACTTTGCGTTGGCGGTGTACTTGAGTGCCATGATATTACTGACCACCACGGCAACCACGATGGCAATAATGACATAAGGGTTGGTTAGCCATTCCATTGTTCCACCTCGCAAAGATTGGTGACGTAGGTTGAATATATCCAATCCAATTGGTCAAGAATAGTACGTTTACCACAAATAGGCGCATTGCCGATCGCGTTGGCAAGCATGTCTTGGCTAAATGCTGACAAAAGGGTGGCGCTGGTGGCGATATGGCTGATATGCCAAGGCTCCCTCGCAACACCGCCCTTATCCTCGGCATAAGGAAGGAAGAACCCCCATTGCGGGGCGTGGGTTTTAAGCCACTGAGAAAACGCGGCCTGAGGGCCATCATCATATTCCGGTGGGGTGAGCGCCAACCTTTGATGTGGAGCCAGTGCACGCTTGTCATACACGTCTAAATCTGTTCCCCAATGATGGCGGCTTGCCCCAGGCAAAGCTGACCAACGCAATATTGCCTTGACGCGCGCATCATCAGACAGTTGCGTGATATCCAGTGGCTGGCTGTCGGCATCTAGCACCGGTTTTTCGCCATTAAATTTACCATTCCAGATAGCCAACTGACGGGCAAACGAGCGATAGCCGCTGGCGACCATTAGGGTAAAGCCCGCTTGTGATGCCGCCTGTTGTAAGGCGGCAAAATCAGCCAGTACAGCCTGATGCAAGCATGGTGCATTAGGTTGGTTGTTGATCGGTGCGAGCACTGAGCCGTCTTGGCCAGTGAGCTGTGCGGACGTTGGGGTCAAGGGAGTGCTTTCTCCAACACCTTTTGATACATGTCCGTCAGCTTTTCTAAATCCGGGATACTGACACATTCATTCACCTTGTGGATAGTGGCATTCACCGGGCCCAGCTCAATCACTTGCGCACCCATTTGCGCAATAAAACGTCCGTCGGAGGTGCCGCCAGTGGTCAGCAGTTCCGGTGTTTGATGATTCACCTCTTCCACCGCCGCCACCACCGCGTCCAATAACGTACCTTTATCGGTTAAGAAAGGGTCACCACTATGCGTCCACTCAAGGGTATAGTCGAGCCCATGGGCGTCTAAAATCGAGTAAACCCGCTCTTTGATGGTTTCACTGTCCAGCTCTGTGCTGAAGCGGAAGTTAAACTGCGCATGGCATTCCCCTGGGATGACATTGGCCGCGCCTGTGCCAGCCTCGATATTGGGGATTTGGAAGCTTGTGGGGGGAAAAAACGCATTGCCTTTGTCCCAGAGTGTTTGCGCAAGCTCGGTGAGCGCTGGCATCGCCTGATGCACTGGGTTGTTGGCAAGATGCGGATAGGCGACATGGCCTTGTGTCCCTTTGACGTAGAGATCCCCGGTGATGGACCCGCGACGGCCGTTTTTCACCACATCACCGACATGGTGTGTGCTAGACGGTTCGCCAACAATACACATATCGATCTTCTCGCCGCGCGCCATTAGGGTATCGACGACGCGGGTAGTGCCGTTAATAAACGGGCCTTCTTCATCTGAGGTGATTAAAAACGCGAGAGAGCCAGAGTGGTCAGGGTGCTGGGCAATAAAACGCTCAACCGCGACAACCATGGCGGCCAATGAGCCTTTCATATCCGCGGCGCCACGCCCATGGAGGTGATCGTCAATCACTGTCGCTTCAAACGGCGGTGTATGCCATTGTTCGCGCGGCCCTGAGGGAACCACGTCAGTGTGGCCGGCAAAAGCAAACAGAGGGCCTTCCGTCCCCCGTCTGGCCCAAAGGTTAGTAGTATCTTCAAACACCATGGTCTCAATGGTGAAGCCCAAGGCTTCTAACCGCGCAATCATTTGATCTTGGCAGCCGGCATCTTCCGGCGTGACCGATTCTCGGTTTATCAGATCTTTCGCTAAAGCCAGCGTGGCAGAGTCAGTCATCGGGGTTTCCTTACAACAAAAATGAATCGACTATCACATTACGCGAAAATATCAGCGTATTGGTTCTCTTTAAAGCCGAGGTAATAGCTACCTTTGTGTACGAGCAATGGGCGTTTAATGATCGCTGGGTTGTCGAGCATGATTGCGATAGCGCTGGCTTGGTCTAAATGGGCTTTTTGCTCATCGCTTAGTTGGCGGTAGGTGGTGCCACGTTTGTTGATTAACGCTTCCCAGCCCAGTTCGGCAACGAAAGTTTGCAGCATTTGTGCGTCTAAGCCATCTTTCCGGTAGTCGTGATATTGGTAGTCGATACCTTGGTTATCCAACCACTCTAGGGCTTTTTTTAGGGTGTCGCAGTTTTTAATCCCAAATACAGTTGTCATGGTCTTATCGTGATTGTTGGCAAAGGTTTAAGAGTGACACCACTGGTTAATGAACGCAATACTTGGCGCGGCAGGGATGTACGCCATGTGATGGCGCAAAACCGTGTGAAATGCGTGGGTAAATGCGCCTGCAGCACGTCGATTTGATGGCGTTTTGATCAAACGCAAAACCTCTTAGCAGGCGCCATGAATAATGGGATCATTCGTAATTGTTGGAGGTTCGTATGGAACTCAACCCGGTATTCGCTCGGCGCTTGTATCTCGCCGCACTGGTAGAAGAGATGGAGCGCCCAAATGTTCCGCGTTTGATTGAGGCAACAGGCTGGCCGCGCCGCACTATCCAGGATGTGCTCAAATCTTTGTCAGGGCTAGGCATTGATATGACATTTATCCAAGATGGCAAGCGCCATAACGATGGTTATTACCAGCTAAAAGACTGGGGCCCGTTTCGTCGCGATTGGGTCGCGGATAAAAAGCGAGACATTCGCTCGTATATCAACTAGTGATCGCCTGAGGGACGACGGACCAGTTTCGCCTCGACCAGTGTGCGTCGAATGGCATCAGCACGCCGACGGTTTGCGCCAAAGTCGTAATAGCCAATACGAGAGGCAGAGCGAAGCGCGAGCTGGTTATCACTGAGTGAGACTTCAACATCATCGACAAAGCGCAGCACCCGGGTGGTGAAGCGTAAGTGTGCGTAGTTTTCTTGGGCTGCAACCACTTGAGCACCTGGCATTGAGGCAATTTTCTCAACAATGGTCGCCAAGGCAACATCGGTGTTAGCCAGCGGCAAGGGCGCTAACTGAAATGTCGCGCGCGTGTCTTCTGTTGAAACACAATTAGGGCTGTCACCACAGGCAGTGACAGGCGGTTGTTTTGCCATGGGGCCTCCTTTCGAGCAGCCGAACAGTGTAAAAAGTACAATGAGGCCGAGCAGATTTTTTCCCATTATGCCCCCACGAGCGTGTAACCAATAAACCCTATCCAGCTTACGACGAGTAAAAGCCAAGGTAAACGGCTGTGCCCTTTATCTTGTGCAGTAGGCTGCGGTGAAGAGGCAGGCTCGCTGAGTTGGTCGACAGCCGGTGTCGGTTTTTGCTGTTTCTTGCGCGCTTTGTCCTGCGCCCGCGCCTTTGCTTTTTGTTCTTTTTTGTACTGCGCAATCCCTTTCTCAATCCCTTGAGCAATCAGTTTCGTCTGAGCCTTGGTTTGTCCAGGCTTTTGCGTGGCTTTGGCAACGCGCATGGCGTCTTGTTGCGTCTCTGGCGAAATCGTTGCTTTGGCTTTTGTTTTGGCCATGAGGGCTCCATGTAACGCTAAATAAATGGCTCGTCCCTAGGATAACAAATTTTGCTTTTGCGCTTGCAGTTTTTATCGCATGTCGCCATGGTAAATGCGTGACTTCTCAATCAAAAATCTTATGGACACGTTTCATCATTTCGACGACAAAGGGTATATCAAGGCCCCCCAGATCGCCGTACTGTGCCTGCTACTGTTAAGTCGCGCATGGTGGCTACTGGCGATGGCCGGTGTCAGCCGAGAGCAGGGCAGCGAGCTGCTTGCGCTGGTTTATCCGGACACCGCTGCGTTTTATCTCAGTTTAGGGATTGGCCTGGTGCCGCTTGGGCTATTACTGTTGGTGGGGAACTGCGACAAGGCGCCTGAATGGTTAACACAGCATTGGCACTTAGGTTATTGGTGGGTGTGGCTATTGTGGACGTGGGAAGCCTATCAAGTGGTGCATACGCTCACGATGACGGGGGGACGGTTTGATTGGTTGCTTGCCTTGCACGGGCTTTGGTTAGTGTGGGCAAGCCTTTATTGGCTGAGAAGCCAGCGCGTAAAGCGCTTTTTTTATCAGTTCACATAAACTGGGCAAACTCGGCCGGGCATAAAAAAACGCAGCACGAGGCTGCGTTTTTTCCTCACTAAGTAAACCTAATTACTTAGTAACGCGCAATACAGATGTTTCACCCACAGTGACGGCACCAGAAAGCTTAGTCAGCTCTTTGATTTCGTCCATGTTAGAGATAACAACCGGCGTTAGCGTTGATTTGGCTTTCTCTTCGAGCATGCCTAAATCAAATTCGATCACGGTATCACCGGCTTTCACCGTTTGACCTTCTTCCGCAATGCGCTTAAAGCCTTCGCCTTTTAGCTCGACAGTGTCGATGCCAAAGTGCACGAACAGCTCTACGCCGTCATCAGACTCAATTGAAAAAGCGTGGTTGGTTTCGAAAATCTTACCGATTGTGCCGTTTACTGGCGCAACCATCTTGTCGCCCGATGGTTTAATCGCAACACCATCACCGACGATTTTCTCAGCAAACACAACGTCAGGCACGTCTTCGATGTTGACGATCTCACCCGACAATGGGGCGATAATTTCAATGGCACTAGCGTCGTTGCTGTCTTCAGACACCAACTTCTTCAGTTTGTCGAACAGACCCATAGTGTTGCTCCTAAGCAGTGATTCTTTGCTGATTGTATATTAGCAAGCGGTTTTTTCCGCAATAAATTTTTCGACATAGGCCTCGATTTCTGCCGCAGTTGGCAGAGTGAGTGCTTTGTCGGCCATCGCTTTCACATCAGCAAAGTTGGCATTACGGATAATCTTCTTGATGCGAGGGATAGAGATGGCACTCATACTAAACTCATCCAAACCCATTCCCATCAATAGTAACGTTGCTTTCTCGTCACCTGCAAGCTCTCCGCACATACCCGTCCATTTACCTTCCGCATGTGAGGCATCAATCACTTGCTTGATAACCGTCAATACAGCAGGAGACAGTGGGTTATACAGGTGCGAAATCAGCTCGTTACCACGATCGACCGCCAAGGTGTACTGGGTCAAATCGTTGGTGCCAATGCTGAAGAATTCCACTTCTTTTGCGAGGTGGTGAGCGATCGCAGCCGCGGCTGGCGTCTCAACCATCACACCGATTTCCAGATCAGCGTCGAAGTCGTGACCTTCTTGGCGCAATTCTGCTTTATAGGTCTCGATCGCTTCTTTCAGCTCTCGGATTTCTTCCACAGAAATAATCATCGGGAACATCACACGGATTTTACCGTGTGCCGATGCGCGAAGAATGGCACGAAGCTGATCGCGGAGAATTTCGCGACGATCGAGGCTAATACGGACTGCACGCCAACCCAAGAATGGGTTCATTTCTTCCGGCAAGTCCATATAAGGCAGATCTTTGTCACCGCCGATATCCATGGTGCGGATGATCACTGGGTGACCATCAATCGCTTTCGCTACCGCTTTATAAGCTTGGTATTGCTCTTCTTCGGTAGGAAGCGAGTCGCGATCCATAAACAGGAACTCGGTGCGATAAAGACCGACACCTTCACCGCCGTTACGGTTCACGCCGTCACAGTCTTTGACTGTACCTACGTTACCGCACACTTCGACTTGGTGACCGTCCAGCGTGATGGCTGGCAGATCTTTAAGCTTAGCCAGTTCCGCTTTTTCGGCGATATGTTGATCGCGAATCGCTTTGAACTTGCTGAGCTCTTGGTCTGATGGGTTGATAACGATTTGGTTGTTAATCGCATCAAGCACCAGCATGTCGCCGTTTTTTACTTTGCTGGTTGCATCATTGGTGCCTACAATCGCTGGTAGCTCAAGCGAGCGCGCCATGATTGAAGAGTGTGAAGTGCGACCACCAATGTCGGTGATGAAACCAAGCACATAATTCAGGTCAACCTGTGCTGTTTCTGAAGGCGTCAGATCGTTTGCAACCAGGATCACTTCTTCGTTGATAGCGCTCAACGACACCATGTTGATGCCAAGTGCGTTTTTGACGAAGCGTGAACCGATATCACGGATATCCGCGGCACGCTCTTTCAGATAATCGTCGTCGAGTGACTCAAGCGTCACCGCTTGTTCTTCGATAACGCTGTAGATTGCGTGATCAGCGGTTGCTAGGTTTGACTTAATGAAGCTGACGATCTCTTCTTCGAGTTCTTCATCTTCAAGCAGCATGATGTGACCTTCGAAGATAGCTTCTTTCTCTTCGCCAAAGGTCTCCC
Source organism: Salinivibrio sp. VYel1 (assembly GCF_009377945.1). Lineage (NCBI taxonomy): Bacteria > Pseudomonadati > Pseudomonadota > Gammaproteobacteria > Vibrionales > Vibrionaceae > Salinivibrio > Salinivibrio sp. VYel1. The sequence goes on from NZ_RSAM01000013.1 coordinate 75,348, forward strand.
TTGCTTTGTCTTTGATCGCTTCAAGTTGCGTCTTAGACTGTTCGCGAGCATCCAATACGCGCTGAATTTCTTTGTCGATTTGAGACGCAGCAATCTTATCTTTATTGATGACAACGTCTTCTTCTTGCAGCAGCAGTGCTTTACCAAAAGCAATACCAGGTGATGCCAGGATGCCTGAAATCATAGCTTTACCTTACGTTTATCCAACTTAAAACCGATAGAAAAAGAGCCGGATTACTCCAGCTCGTCCATCAGTTTTACTAGGTGATCAACGGCCTGTTGTGCTTGCGCACCTTCAGCAGAGATAGTCACCTTAGTGCCTTTGGTCAAGCCAAGGGTTTGAAGTTTAAATAGGCTTTTTGCGCTCGCGCTCTTACCGTTAGATTCAACAGTGATGTCAGCGTCGTAGCTTTTCGCTTCTTTGACGAACTGCGCCGCTGGACGAGTGTGTAGGCCGTTTTCTGCAGTAATCTCAACTTGCTTCTGATACATGATTCACCCCGTTTCTCTATTTTTTTAAATCTATGTATTAAATATAAGGTTAGCTTAACCGCTAACGGGCGACTTCGCTATCCGTTGACGCTAACCTAACCAAGAAATCGACCCGATAGCTTAATCCATGTCAATTTCGTGTCATCTTTTTGCCATTTTTGACCTTCCACTCATTAGGCGCGAGGGCTTTTATTTTGATGCGGAAAATAAAAAGGCAGACGTGTTTTACTAAAGCTTAATATAAAAATCAAACAAAAAAGGCCCAATTTGGGCCTTTGCGAATAGGGGGTTATGGAGGCTGGTTGGCTAACCTGCTGTTACTGCTCGGTTTCCAGCTCGGTGAACATCCCAGCAAACAGTGGCGAGCTGAGATAACGCTCTGCTGCACTTGGCAAAATTGTGACGATCTTCTTATTTGCGAACTCGGGAAGCTCAGCAATTTTGTTTGCCGCAACCACGGCTGCACCTGAAGAAATCCCGCCCAAGATGCCTTCTTCTTCCATCAAACGGCGAGCCATCGCAATGGCTTCGTCTGAGCTGACAGAGACCACCTGGTCAACAAGCGTGACATCCAAGTTTTTTGGCACAAAGCCCGCGCCAATACCTTGAATTTTGTGAGGGGCAGGCTGCACGTCTTGGCCCGCGATCGTTTGTGCAATCACTGGCGATTCAGCGGGTTCGACCGCGACCGTGGTGATGGCTTTGCCTTTGGTGTTTTTGATGTAGCGGCTAACACCGGTTAGGGTGCCACCTGTGCCAACACCGGCAACAAATACATCGATTTCACCGTCGGTGTCTTCCCAGATTTCAGGCCCTGTGGTTTTTTCATGGATCTCAGGGTTGGCGGGGTTATCAAACTGTTGCAGCATCAGGTATTTGCCTGGCTCTGCTGCCATGATTTCTTCGGCTTTGGCAATCGCCCCTTTCATGCCTTTTGGCGCTTCGGTGAGCACCAGCTTCGCGCCCATGGCTTTAAGCAGTTTACGACGCTCAAGGCTCATTGACTCCGGCATGGTAAGGGTCAGCTTATAACCACGTGCCGCCGCGACATAAGCGAGTGCGATCCCCGTGTTACCACTGGTTGGCTCAATCAATTCGATACCGGGTTTGAGGGTGCCTTTTTTCTCTGCGTCCCAGATCATATTGGCGCCGATACGGCACTTGACGCTGAAGCTTGGGTTGCGTGCTTCAACTTTGGCTAACACGTTTGGCTTCGCCACGCGGTTTAGGCGAACTAGCGGTGTGTTTCCGATGGTTTGTGTATTGTCTTCGTAAATCTTGCCCATTGTATCGTTCCTTCATGACACCGATTTTAATCACACTCCAAGCATATCTCTGCTGCTTGGTTTTGAAAGGATCGGTTGGTTATATCTTATTGTGACATTAACCAATAACTGATTGGTTAACCGAAAAAAGCCCACACCGATGATGTGAGCGTTCGCGTAGACGATCACAGACTAATTGCGTCCCAATGACGCTTTGTGCTTATCCACCCACATGGCGGTCGCGCCGCATACGGCCGCAGGCATCACCAGTAGATTGAGAAAAGGGGTCATGGTAAATAGCATCACCACGGCGCCAAAGCCAAGCGATGCGCCCCGCTGTTGATTTAAGGTCTGGCGCATGGCGGGAAACGATACCTTGTGATTGTCAAACGGGTAATCACAGTATTGAATCGCCATCATCCACGCGCTAAACAAAAACCAGATCACTGGCCCCACAGTTTGTCCGACCGCTGGTATCCACAGCAGTAACAAAAAACCTATTGCTCTGGGGATGTAGTAAGCGAGCTTTTGCCATTCTCGTTTCATCACCCGCGGGATATCTTTAATGATGCCAGCCAAGCCATCATCAGGCGCACGCGTTCCCGACAGCTTTGCCTCCACGTGTTCGGCCAATAGACCATTGAACGGCGCCGCTATCCAGTTGGCCAACGTGCTGAACACATAGGAGAACACGACCAAGATAGCAACCACCACCAAAGGCCAAATCAAAAAAGAGAGCCAGGACAACCACTCAGGCAGGCTGGCCATCCAATGATCGATCCAGTCACCAACTTGTGAAAGCAAATAGATGAACGCGCCGCCAAGCAGCAACACATTGATCAAAATAGGAATGATCACAAACCGGCGTAAGCCGGGGGCCATCATCAGAGAAAAGCCTTGGAACAGGTAGCCAGCACCACTTTGGGGACGGGGGCGAGCATTATTCGCCATGATATCTCCTTGAGAACAATGTAGGTCACAACAATCCGCATGCATGCGGTCGATACAAAAATAACGATGTGCGCTATATTACGGGGGGAATCCTTGCGATGACAACGACCCAATAATGGGAAAGTTTAACGATTTGTGTGTCTTGATTCGTTAAATTCTCCCCAACTTTTGATACAGTTAACTAAGTTGACCATTAACGCATTGCGTCAGCCAACGGGCCCCGCTTATGATCACACAAACCTTTGCAAACTGGTTGGCGTTGTGACATAAGCGAATCAAAACGCTGAACATAGATAGATTTGAGAATCGATGATGCAGGAATTGCGCCTTGTACTGATTGTGTTGGGAGCACTAGCAATCGCAGCTTTGCTTTTGCATGGCCTCTGGACAAACAAGAAAGAAAAGACGACCAAGTTTGGTGAAAAGCCGTTGGGAAAACTGGATGACGACAGTGACGAACAAAAGTTTGACCAAGATGGTATTGGTGCCGTCAGAGTTGTCAGTCGCGCTAAAAGCGAGAGCGATAAGCCTGCGCGCCAAGAGCCCGCGATGAACTTTGGTGATAAACCTGAAGTGGATCCATTATTCGCAGGGCAAACTGGCACCGTGTCTGAATCTGAACAGACCCTGTATCCTTCAATGTCTGCGACTGATGATGAGCCTTCGCTTTCAGCCGCCACTCCGCACGTAACCGGTCAAGCTCACGAAGAACCAGAGGCGCCGCAGGCACACGCTACGGTGGCCGATGATGAGCCATCAGAGCCTGCGCCAAGCGTGCATCAAGGTGATACAGAGACGGCTGAACAGGGCGAGCCGCAACCCAGTGATGAACCACCAAAGGCAGATGAACCCGCGGATGAGACCGAGGTACTTGTGTTGCATGTGCATGCGAACAATAGCGACGTGTTCAGTGGTCTTGAGCTGATCCCGACCCTTGAGCAATATGGCCTCCGTTTTGGTGATATGGGCATTTATCACCGTCACTCTGATCTATCGGGGAGCGGAAAAGTCTTGTTCAGTGTGGCCAATATGGTCAAACCCGGTACGTTCGATGTCAGTCATAGCGAAAGCTTTGAAACGCCTGGCATTAGCTTTTTTATGACGCTGCCGTGTTACGGTGAGCCAGAGCAAAACTTTAAGCTTATGCTGCAAACGGCCCAGCAAATCGCGGATGAGTTAGGTGGATTAGTGCTGGATGACTCACGCACGATGATGACGCCATCACGATTGGATGAATATCGCGAGCGCGTCAAAGCCTTCATGGCCAAATAGCCTGCGCTAACGCGACCACGGTTTAAGCATACAGCGGGACATGGCTCCCGCTGTATGTGATTTACAGATATACTTGCCCGCAACCGACTCTGCTCAGACGACGAATCAAACATGGCTTACACCAAACAACAACTCGATGATTTAAAGTATCAGCTCAACTATCATGCCTATCGCTACTATGTAGAAGACAGCCCAGAGCTGCCCGACGCTGAATACGACCGCCTGATGCAAACCCTATTGGCCATCGAGGCCGAGCATCCCGAATGGGTAACCAGTGACTCGCCAAGCCAACGGGTAGGGGGCGCGCCCCTGAGTGCATTTGAAACCGTGACTCACGAGCTGGCGATGCTGTCACTTGATAATGCCTTTGAACCCGCTGATTTGGATGCGTTTGAACGTCGTTTGAAAGAGCGCCTATCGCTAGACGCTGAGCAAGCGGTGACCTACACCTGTGAACCCAAGCTCGATGGCTTAGCGGTGAGCCTGATTTATGAAAACGGTGAGCTGGTGCAAGCGGCGACGCGGGGAGATGGCACTACCGGCGAGAACATCACCCACAACGTCAAAACCATTCGCAATGTTCCCCTCACGCTACAAAAAGGGGATTGGCCAACGCGGCTCGAAGTGCGCGGTGAAGTCTTCATGCCGAAAGCGGGCTTTGAAGCACTCAACGAAGCGGCATTGAAACGAGGCGATAAAACCTTTGCCAATCCGCGCAATGCGGCGGCAGGCAGCCTGCGTCAACTTGACCCCAAAATTGCCGCCAACCGACCATTGAGTTTCTATGCCTATGCGGTGGGTGTCATGTCGACCCCGTTTGGGCAAGGGCAAAGTGAGCGCTTACAAAAGCTGAAAAAATGGGGTCTAGCGCTCAGTCCGGAAGTGAAACGGGTGGAAGGGTTAGACGGCGTGAAAGCCTATTACCAAGACATTATGGCGCGTCGTGATGCGCTGCCCTACGAAATTGATGGGGTGGTGATCAAGGTTGATAGCATTACCAGCCAAGAACGATTAGGTTTTGTGGCGCGGGCACCGCGTTGGGCCATTGCTTACAAATTCCCGGCGCAAGAAGAAATCACCACCCTTAACGATGTGGAATTCCAAGTGGGCCGTACCGGGGCGATTACGCCCGTCGCTAAGCTTGAGCCGGTATTTGTAGGCGGCGTGACGGTCAGTAACGCCACCTTGCACAACGGTGATGAAATCGAACGATTAGGCGTTCATATTGGTGACACGGTGGTGATCCGCCGTGCCGGTGATGTGATCCCGCAAGTGGTGGGTGTGGTGGAAAGTCGACGCCCTGAGCAGGCGAAACCGATTGTGTTTCCCGATGCGTGCCCCGTTTGTGATTCAGCGGTCACTCGCATCGAGGGAGAAGCAGTGGCACGATGCACCGGTGGTTTGATTTGTCTGGCGCAGCGCAAAGAAGCGATCAAACACTTTGCGTCACGTAAGGCAATGGATATTGACGGTTTGGGCGATAAAATCGTCGAGCAGCTAATCGAAAAAGAGCTGATAGAAACCCCCGCTGATCTCTTTACCTTGACGCCAGGTCGGGTGACGCAGCTAGATAGAATGGGGCCAAAGTCAGCCCAAAACTTGGTTGATGCATTGGAAAAAGCCAAAGCCACCACCTTGCCACGCTTTATTTATGCCTTGGGGATTCGTGAGGTAGGCGAGGCAACTGCGCAAAATCTCGCTTTGCATTTTCACACCCTTGAGGCGTTGCGCGCGGCCGATGAAGACGCACTCATTAACGTGCCGGATGTCGGTGCGATCGTCGCGGGTCACATCGTCCGCTTCTTTGCCGAGCCGCACAACCAAAGTGTGCTAGAAGCCTTGCTGGATACTGGGATCCACTGGCCGGAAATCAGTGCGCCTTCTGAGCCAGATGCGCAACCGTTAGCCGGTAAAACCATTGTCCTGACTGGCACCTTATCGCAAATGTCTCGCAGTGATGCCAAAGCGGCGCTACAGGCGTTGGGCGCAAAAGTAACCGGCAGTGTCTCGGCAAAAACCGACATGTTAGTGGCGGGAGAGGCGGCAGGCTCCAAACTGACCAAAGCGCAAGATTTGGGCGTTACTGTGCTCGATGAAGAGCAGATGATTGCCATACTCAATCAGTAGCTTGTACCCATCACGCTGTGCGCTTCGCCGTGTAAGCGAATAACCGCGCACAGGCGCAATAGTTTACATGGCCATGTTCCGTGTCTGGGCATGGCCGGATTGTGGAATTTACCTGTACTGGTAAACTAACCGTTACATATTATTCTCAGCACTGGGATAGGGATCCTAATGACGATTAAAACCCGCTTTGCCCCCAGCCCAACCGGCTTTTTGCATGTTGGTGGCGCGCGTACCGCACTTTACTCTTGGCTGGCAGCACGCAGCCAAGGTGGTCAATTTGTGTTGCGTATTGAAGATACAGATATCGAACGTTCAACCCAAGAAGCTATTGATGCCATTCTAGAAGGCATGAAGTGGCTGGGCCTTGATTGGGATGAAGGGCCGTACTACCAAACGAAACGCTTTGATCGCTATAACGAGCTTGTTGATCAGCTGTTGGCAGAAGACAAAGCCTACAAGTGTTATGCCCCCAAAGAGCTGCTAGAAGAAATTCGTGAAGAGCAAAAAGCGAATGGCTTGAAAGCACGCTACGATGCCAATCATCCTAAAGTGATGGCGGCCAACAGCCAAGCAAACGCTGACGACCCACACGTCATTCGTTTCCGTAACCCCAAAGAGGGCAAGGTGGTGTTTGACGATAAGATCCGCGGTCGGATTGAAATTGCGAACAGCGAGCTTGATGACTTGATCATCCGCCGTACCGACGGCAGCCCAACCTACAACTTCTGTGTGGTGGTTGATGATTGGGATATGGGGATCACCCAAGTGGTGCGTGGCGAAGACCACATTAACAACACCCCGCGTCAGATTAATATTTATGAAGCGCTGGGTGCGCCTGTCCCTGAGTTTGCCCATTGCTCGATGATCCTCGGCGACGATGGTGCCAAGCTGTCTAAACGTCATGGTGCAGTGAGCGTCATGCAATACCGCGATCAAGGTTTCTTGCCACAAGCACTGCGTAACTACTTAGTGCGCTTGGGCTGGTCTCACGGCGACCAAGAAATCTTCTCGATGGAAGAAATGATTGATTTCTTCTCCCTAGAGGCGATCAGTAAATCAGCCTCTGCCTTCAATACGGAGAAGCTGCGTTGGCTGAACAACCATTACATCAAAAACGGTGATCCAGCTGAGGTCGCGTCACACTTGCAATGGCACCTGGATCAGCAAGGCATTGATGCCTCGACAGGACCAGCTTTGACCCAGGTTATCCAGCTGGTGGGTGAGCGTTGTGACACCCTGGTTGAGCTGGCCGAGCAAAGCCGTTATTTCTATCAAGACTTTGATGAGATTGAGGCAACCGCCGCCAAGAAACACCTTCGCCCAGTGGCGCTTGAACCACTGCAAGTGGCAAAAGGCAAGATTGAAGCGCTGGACGAGTGGACGGTTGATGCTCTGAAAGCGGTGATTGCGGATACCTGTGCAGAGCTAGACGTGGGCATGGGCAAAGTCGGGATGCCATTGCGTGTTGCGGTTACAGGCGGCGGTCAATCTCCGTCGGTGGATGCGGTGATGCACCTGATTGGTAAAGACCGTGTGGTGGCGCGTATCGATCAAGCCATCAAAGTGGTTGAAGCTCGAGCCGCACAAAGCTAAAAAGTCGTGACACTGCGGCACAATCAAAAAAGGGCGCTGCGGCGCCCTTTTTTAGTTTGTCATCGCCTGTCTTAATGTGACTCTTCTTCCATCTGCGCACTATCAACAATGTGGTTCTCGCCCATTTTTCGCGGTAGGACAAGATTGAGCACGATGGCCACTAAACCACACAAGCTGATGCCTTGTAAGCTGAAATCACCAATGCCGAAGGCCATCCCGCCAATCCCAAAGACCAAGGTGACGCCGACAATCGCGAGGTTGCGCGAGTCGTGGAGATCAACTTGATTGCGAATCAAGGTATTGAGGCCCACGGTGGCGATAGAACCAAACAGTAGGATCATGATACCGCCCATCACCGGCAAAGGAATGGTTAATAGCAGTGCACCCAGTTTACCCACAAAGGCGAGCACGATGGCAGTGATCGCCGCGTAGGTCATAATCTTAGGGTTAAATGCTTTGGTAAGCATCACCGCCCCGGTGACCTCACTGTAGGTGGTATTGGGCGGGGCACCAAACATTGATGCGGCGATAGTGGCCGCGCCGTCACCTGCCATGGTGCGATGAAGGCCGGGCTTTTTAAGGTAGTCTTTGCGAGTGACGTTGGAAATGGCCAGCATATCGCCCACATGCTCCACCGCGGGCGCTATCGCCACGGGGATCATAAATAAAATGGCGTTAATGTTAAATTCTGGCAAGGTAAAGGCGGGCATCATCAACCAGCTGGCATTTGTCACCTGAGTAAAGTCGACAATCCCCATCACTAGGCTCGCCACATAGCCAATTGCAATGCCAGCCATAATCGGAACCAGCTTGAAAAAGCCTTTGGCGAAGACGCTGACCGCGATGGTGGTCAGTAATGAAAGCAGGGAAATCCAGATAGCGATATCACCGGCGATGAGTTGCTCACTGCCGTCGCCACTTTTACCCAGCGCCATATTGACGGCGGTGGGGGCTAGACCAAGTCCAATCACCATAATCACAGGGCCAACCACCACGGGTGGAAGTAGCTTGTGAATAATGTCGACGCCTTTGAGGCGAATGATGCCTCCCATAATGAGGTAGATAACCCCGGCGGCCATCAGTCCACCCATGGTGGCAGGAATACCGAAATTGTTAACGCCGTACAGAATGGGGGCAATGAAGGCAAACGAAGAGGCGAGAAAAATAGGAACAGAGCGGCGGGTAATAACTTGAAAGATTAGCGTACCTATCCCGGCCCCGAAGAGTGCGACGTTGGGGTCAAGCCCGGTTAACAGTGGCACCAACACCAAGGCTCCAAATGCGACGAACAGCATTTGTGCCCCTTGTAAAACTTGCATCATGATCTCACCTCCAAAAAAAATCGCGCAATGCTAGCACAAAGCGTTTCTGTGATTCCTGTCATGTTTTTAAATGTGAGACCGATAGCAAATAAATGATGTAACGGATTTCATTGGCAAGGGGTAATTGTGAAATACGCCTTTTTGCAGCGACGACTATCACTTTATCGCGTTTGCCCTATCTTTTTTACAAATGAGGATTGCTGAACCTAGAGCTGTCAGCTTATGATCGCTCCACGCCCATTTATCCATGTGGAAAGACTATGAATCGATTTGTGTTGGCCTTAATTGCCTGTCTATGGTTGCCAAGTGCGCTGGCAAACGATCTTTATCACGCCAGCATTCCGCTCGAGAATGGCGCGCAAACCTCGCAACAAGCAGCCAAAAAACAAGGGTTAAGCGCGGTACTGACCAAGGTATCCGGTCAGCGGAATCTGTCCGACAATCCGGCAGTTAAACAAGCGCTACAAGAGGTAGATAGCTTGATTACTCAGCTTGGGTACGGCGAGAGTGATACGGCAGGTGGGGCACCGACGCGTACGTTAGAAGTTGGGTTTGACAGTCAACAAGTACGGGAAATATTGCGTCAAGCGGGGCTACCTTTGTGGGGAAGCCCGCGCCCGTCGGTACTGGTGTGGCTGGTGGATGACCGCGGCCTTGAGCGACAAATTATTTGGGAGCAAAGTGAGCGTCCCGTGATTGATAAGCTGCGTCAAGCGTCGGCATTGCGTGGGTTGCCTGTTCTGATCCCTGTGGGCGATTTTGATGATTTGATGGCGATTTCGAGCAGTGATTTGTGGGGCGGATTTATTCAGCCCGTTGAAGAGGCCAGTGAGCGTTACCAGCCAGACGGTATCGTGATTGCCAAACTGACTGACCAAGGCATGCGTTGGCAGCTTTTCCCTGAAGCAAACCAAATGCAAACCAATCAAACCCGTGGTCAGGCGCGTAACGCAGCCGCAATGATTCATTCACTTGCTGATTATTACGCGCAGCAAACCGGTGTGATCCTCGATCAAAACGATGAAAGTGCGTCTGTCGTGATCGCGGTCGGTGGTATTAATAACGGCAATGATTATGTCGCACTCGAGAAAACACTGGCAAACTTAAATGCGGTACAAGGTGTACATTTACGCAAGCTTAATGATGACACCCTGGTATTCGATGCGCAGTTGGCCGCGTCACAGCAAGCACTGATTAAAGAGCTAACCGCCAACCGAGAAGTGCGCTTAATGACTTCTCAGGAGCAAGAGGCTTATACGGCGAACACATCGCCAACTGCCAGCGATGCGCAACATACCACACAGCCGGCTGTTGAGCTGGAGCAAGGTGAGAAGGCGGGCGAACAGGGGGAGAGCGATAGCACACAAACGCTTGTTCCCGACCCACAACCGTCGGCGGAAAAGCGTCTGTGGTTTGTTTGGCAGCCGTAACGGTGCAGTGACAACCCAATTTAAAAAAGGCTAGCCAACACGGCTAGCCTTTTTGATGGGCAGATGAGGCGTTTACGCTCTGTACGCGTCAATGACTACCAGTTGGCAGGACTAAATTGTTGACCGGCGAGGGCAGCTTCTACCATCAGTCCTCCCTTTGCATGGGTAAAGACAGTCAGGCCATTGACGTAATAAGCTTTCGACTGACGGTTACTGGCGGAGGCTGAGGTGCCAGAGGTACCTGTTTGCGCCGATGCCCCCTCGGTCAATGCGGTGGCAGACGCTTGCGCGCCTAGCTCCACTTGTCCTTGCATAAAGCGGTGATACGCTGTTTTGTCTTTAAAGAAAACAATTTCACTGAACGCTTGACCACCAAAGGTCAGCCCGACCGATACCTGTTTGAGCTCCGCGGCACTCACTGGGGAGCCTTGGCGATAAACGACGCCCTTACCATAGGCACCGCCTACCCAAAAACCCCCTTTGCCGACAGAAGGGAAGACGGCATAGCCGTAGGCGTTATCAAAAAAGGGCTGTGTTTGTGGGTACTGCTTAAATTGTTCACGCGCGAGGTTGGCTTGACGAACCTGATCTTGCTGCGAGCTAGCCGCACAACCGGTTAATGCCGTCAATGCGACAATGACCAACGCTAACCAGCGATGAGAAAGACGTAACATGTTTGATCTCCTTATGGCGTCAATGAAAATGACCAAAAGCGCAATCAGATTACGTCAGTTTCTCGCGGATAATGTCAGAGGTTTGTCGATATTTTCGCTTGCCGGCTGGGATCGCGACGCCACGCAATGAAACCGATACACCCGCTTATCAGTATCCAAAGCCATAGCGGGGCATTGCCCCATTGGCGGTAAGGCGTTTCCCCTCGGGTGCGGGTGACTTGCGTGGTGAGCACCTGGGTTTCAAATTGCGGCAAGGTAGTTTGCATCTGGCCGTGCTCGTCCATCAAGGCTGTCACACCGTTATTGGTCGCGCGTATCACTGGCAAGCCAAACTCGAGTGCGCGCATGCGTGCAATTTCAAGGTGTTGCCAAGGGCCAATCGAGCGACCAAACCATGCGTCATTCGACAGTGTAATGATGGCGTCACTGTCGGCATTCAAGTTGTCGCGGATCTGCGCGGGAAAGGCAATTTCATAGCAAAGCGCGGTGATATAGTCCCAGCCGTTGGCGGGCAGGGCAGGTTGAACCGGCTCGCCCGGTGAAAATGACGACATCGGCAGGTTAAACAGCGGGGCGAGCGGGCGTAATAGTGCCTCAAATGGCACAAACTCGCCAAACGGTAGCAAATGATGTTTGCTGTACTGGGTGGGGGCCGGATAGCGATACTCGGGTGTCCCTGCACCCAGTGCCAGTACATTGTTAAAATACGCGCCCTGTTCATTTTGGTCGAGCGCGCCTGTGATCACCGTGGTTTGGTTATGCTTGGCGGCTTGGTCAAGCTGAGAGAAAAAGCGAGGCAGTTCGCGCTCCAGGGCTGGGACGGCGGCTTCTGGCCAAATAATGACATCACTGTCCCAATGCTGGCGGGTTAAATCTAGATACTTCATCAGCGTTGGCCAGCGCTGATCGGGACGCCATTTCAGCGCTTGCGGCACATTGCCTTGAATTAACGAAATCTGCTGCTGTTGGTCGGTTTTTGTGACCCATTGAATCGTACCGAGGCCATAGCTAACCGCGATAAGCCCTAACCCGGCGGCGACGGCACCATAGCGTGCTTGTCCTTGCCATTGGCCCCAGCGAGGTGTGATGAGCGCGAGTAGGCCAGCCAGTATAGCCAAGACAAGCGTGATCCCCTGCACGCCGAGCACAGGGGCAATGCCAGCCAGTGGACTGTCGATTTGGCTGTAGCCAGGCCAAAGCCAAGGAAAGCCGGTAAATACCCAGCCTCTAAGCCAATCAATCACAAGCCATAAGGCGGGTGCGAGGATTAACCACTTGATACCGGGCTGGCGACTGGGCAGTTTATTGATCAATGCCCCGAATAACGCCGGATAGAGGGAGAGGTAAGCAATCAGCAGGCCCATTAATGACAAGCCAGCAATGGCCGGCATGCCACCAAAATGGTCAATGCTCACGTAAACCCAGCTAACGCCGGTAGTAAATTGGCCCAGCCCCCAGCAAAATCCCAACCACGCACTGCGCTTGGGCGAGGCGTTTTGTAGCAGGGTGAATAAGCCCCACAAGGCAACCAGCATCAATGGCCAGTACGAGAAGGGAGAAAAGGCGAGGGTGGCGCTGGCACCAAAAGCGGCAGCCAGTAATGACTGCCCGCTTTGGCGTAAACGGTTAGGCGTTTTCACTGTTTGTTTCGCTACTGTCTGGGACGGTGACTTGTAGCTGAATGATACGACGACTATCGGCGGCCGTCACTTTAAAGTGATAATCACCAATATCGACTTCTTCACCACGATCAGGGAGATGGCCAAAGCTAGTCATTACCAGACCACCGATGGTATCGACCACATCGTCTTGGAACTGAGCGCCAAAGTGTTCATTAAAGTCTTCCAAGGTCGTCAGGGCTTTGACCGAGAAAGTATGACGGCTGAGCTGGCGGACTTCCTGCTCCTCTTCGTCGTCGTACTCGTCTTCGATTTCACCGACGATCTCTTCTAAGATATCTTCAATGGTCACTACCCCTGACACGCCCCCGAACTCGTCAATGACAATCGCCATGTGGTAGCGCTCTTCTTGGAACTCTTTGAGTAGGCGGTCAACCCGTTTACTCTCAGGTACCACCACAACGGGGCGTAACACTTTTTCGATGTCAAAGTCTTCGGCATCTGGGCGCAGGTAGCGCAACAAATCTTTCGCAAGCAAAATGCCTTCAACATGGTCTTTGTCATCGCTGATCACAGGATAACGAGAGTGTTGGGCATCAATAATAATATTAATGATCGCTTCCAATGACTGCGATCGTTCAACGATTACCATCTGCGAGCGGGGTATCATGATATCTCTCACACGCATGTCAGAGATTTGCATTACACCTTCCAGCATGTCCCGAGTGTCATGATCGATCAGGGCGTTTTGCTCTGAGTCTCGAAACAAGTCCACCAGTTCTTGTCTGTCTTTTGGGTCAGCTTGGAAAAACTGACCCAGCCGCTCGAAGAAGGTCTTCCTACTCGGACCGTCTGAGTTTTGCGAATTATCGTCGTTCATTCAATTTCATTCAGTTGGTTAACGCTCGATGAAGTCGTTAGCATAAGGGTCACTGACCCCCATAGCGGCGAGAAGCTCTCGCTCCAATGCCTCCATTTGCTCGGCTTCATCATCCTCAATATGGTCGTAACCCAGTAAGTGTAAGCTACCATGAACAACCATATGTGCCCAATGATCCATCAGTGCTTTGCCTTGTTGTTGGGCTTCTTGTTCAACAACTTGACGGCACACGATGAGATCACCAAGCAAATCAATTTCCACTCCAGGAGGGGCATCAAACGGAAAAGATAACACGTTTGTAGGCTTATCTTTGCCGCGATAGTCGCGATTTAGGCTTTGGCTCTCACCTTCGTCGACAATACGTATCGTCACTTCCGCTTGGGGCCGAGCGGTGCGCACCGCCTGCTCAAACCAAGTTTGGAGCTGATCGTCACTGGGCAAGCCTTGTTCGCTTTCACAGGCAATTTGCACATCGACATAGTAGCTCATGACGGATCCTGTGAGTCAGTGGTGGCAGGCTGCGCAGCCACTTGCTGGGCTTCACGCGCTTCTCGACGACGTGCCTCGGCTTCTTTTCGCGTTTTGGCGTCTTCCGCTTCCCACTTATCGTAGGCTTGAACAATGCGGGTGACCACATGGTGGCGGACGACATCATCTGCTTGGAAAAAGTGGAAGCTAATTTCGTTCACGTCCGCGAGTACCTCAATCGCATGGCGCAGGCCTGAGCGCGCATTGCGCGGTAAGTCGACCTGAGTCACGTCACCGGTGATCACGGCCCGTGAATTAAAGCCAATCCGCGTCAAGAACATTTTCATCTGCTCGACCGTGGTGTTCTGGCTCTCATCCAAGATAATAAAGGCATCGTTCAAGGTTCGGCCACGCATATAAGCAAGAGGTGCCACCTCGATCACGTTACGATCGATCAATTTCTCGACCCGTTCAAAGCCGAGCATTTCAAAGAGCGCATCGTAAAGGGGACGCAAGTAGGGGTCGACCTTTTGGCTCAAGTCACCGGGCAAAAAGCCCAGTTTTTCACCGGCTTCAACCGCAGGACGCGTCAGGAGGATACGACGGATCTCTTGACGCTCAAGCGCATCCACCGCCGCCGCGACGGCAAGGTAGGTTTTCCCCGTCCCCGCTGGGCCGATACCAAAGGTGATGTCATGATTGACCATGTTGGCGATGTACTGCGCTTGGTTGGGCGTGCGCGGTTTGATCACCCCTTTTTTGGTCTTGATGTTGATTTCTTTACCGTAAGGAATGCTCGACTCGGTGTTTTGCTCCAACACGCCCGACTCTTTGATCGCCAAATGAATCGCTTCGGGCTCAATGTCTGGAGAGCTACCACGCACAGGGGCGGTGTCGACGTATAAGCGCTTTAAAATATCGACCGCGGCATTGGCTGTATGGGGTTTGCCCATCACAGTAAATGCATTATGGCGGTGGCTAATTTCCACACCCAAGCGGCGCTCAAGCTGTTTGATATTATCGTCAAACGGGCCACATAAGTTGGCAAGACGGGTGTTGTCGGCAGGCTCTAGGTTCAGGTCAAGAGAGATGATTTTAGACAAGATTATCCTCGCTTTCGGCGCCGGCTATCCGGCGCCGTTGAATTGATGAACGCGTTATGGCGTGAAAACACCAACACCAAGCTCGTTTTCATTGCGCGTCTTCGCCATGATCTCGGTTGGCGAGACGGCGACCCGCAAGTCCATATCTTTTTCGGTACGAACCAGCTCGCCGCGCAGCGAGTTTGGCATCACTTCAGTTATTTTGACGTCAACAAATTGGCCAATCAAATCGACAGAGCCTTCAAAGTTGACCACTCGGTTGTTCTCGGTACGACCACGCAACTCCATCAGGTTTTTGCGTGATGGGCCTTCAACCAAGATACGTTGTTCGGTATCTAGCATCATGCGCGAGTAGCGCATGGCTTGGCTATTCACTTGTTGTTGCAAGCGGTACAAGCGCTCTTTTTTCACTTGCTCTGGCGTATCGTCAGGCATATCGGCAGCCGGTGTGCCTGGACGAGATGAGTAAACAAAGCTAAAGCTCATATCGAAATCGACATCTTTAATCAATTTCATGGTCGCTTCAAAATCTTGCTCGGTTTCGCCAGGAAAGCCGACGATAAAGTCAGAGCTGATAGTGATATCAGGACGCGCCTGACGCAACTTACGGATTTTTGATTTGTACTCAATCGCCGTGTGCGGGCGTTTCATCATGGTCAAAATCCGATCTGAGCCGCTTTGTACCGGCAGGTGCAAGAAACTTGCAACCTCAGGGGTATCACGATACACCTCAATGATATCATCGGTAAATTCAACCGGATGGCTGGTGGTGTAACGGATACGGTCAATACCATCAATCGCCGCGACATAGCGCAGCAGCTCCGCAAACGTGCATACATCACCGTCATGAGTGTCACCACGGTAGGCGTTCACGTTTTGTCCCAACAGGTTAACTTCACGCACACCTTGTTCGGCCAGCTGTGCAATTTCGAACAAAACGTCATCCAGCGGGCGGCTGACTTCTTCGCCACGGGTGTAAGGCACCACGCAGAACGTACAGTATTTTGAACAGCCTTCCATGATCGAGACGAAGGCGGTCGGCCCTTCTGCACGAGGCTCAGGCAGACGATCGAATTTTTCGATCTCTGGGAAGGTAATGTCCATCACTGGCGCATGATCCGAGCGTGACTGCTTGATCATCTCTGGCAGACGGTGCAAGGTCTGTGGGCCAAAAATCACATCCACATAAGGCGCACGCTCACGAATATGGTCGCCTTCTTGGGTTGCCACACAGCCACCGACACCGATCACCAGCTCTGGGTTTTTATCTTTGAGGGTTTTCCAACGCCCGAGTTGATGGAATACCTTTTCTTGTGCCTTTTCTCGAATCGAGCAAGTATTGAGAAGGAGAACATCTGCGTCTTCTGGTTGTTCGGTCAGCTCATAGCCACCGGCAGAATTGAGCAGATCTGCCATTTTGGATGAGTCATACTCATTCATTTGGCAACCCCAGGTTTTGATCAGCAGTTTCTTAGCCATGTAACTTCACGCTCATTGTTAATCTTATGGACGACATTACCCTTTCAAGCTGTATGGTTTTTAATCAGTCAATCAGCTTGGCAAGCCGCGTATTGTACTGCTTTCCAATATCGCTGACCAGATCACAGGCTCGGAGAAATCGTGTCGATCCGGCTAAACGTTTGAGCGGATGCGACAAAGGCCAACTCGGAAAAGCGAATTTGCCCTCACTTTGATCGGATTGATATCGAATTCTCGTTTACCTTCAGTAGAATGCTTGCATCAACGGCACAAAGAGACGGTCATGAATCAATTTGAAGTTATTATAGTCGGTGGTGGCATGGTTGGCGCCGCGGCCGCACTCGGGCTTGCTCGCCAAGGCCGCCAGGTGGCGTTAATTGAGCGCCAGCCCCCTGAGCCTTTTGAACCTTCACAACCGATGGACCTGCGAGTGTCCGCGATTTCTCAGGCATCGGTGAGCCTGCTCAAGGATCTCGATGCGTGGGCGAGTGTTGAAGCCATGCGTGTTTGCCCCTACCGCCGCCTAGAAACCTGGGAAGCGGAAGACAGCCGAGTATGTTTCAGTGCCGACCAACTCGACTTGCCACAATTAGGATATATGGTCGAGAATCGCTTGATTCAACTCGGCCTGTGGCAGCAGTTTGCTCGTTTTGACAATTTGCACCTCGTCTCACCGGCCTCGATCACGGGTATGACGCAGGCGGGCGAGCTGCATCAAGTCCAATTAGACAGTGGTGACACCCTGAGTGCTCCTTGGCTTATCGGCGCAGACGGTGCCCACTCCAAAGTGAGAGATTACGCGCAAATCGGCCTTACCAGCTGGGATTATCGCCAGCACTGCATGCTCATCCATGTTGAAACGGCCGCCCCCCAACAAGACATTACCTGGCAGCAGTTTTTCCCCACCGGGCCGCGCTCGCTGTTGCCGCTTTGTGGCCACAATGCCTCGCTAGTGTGGTATGACAGCCCAGCGCGTATTCAACAGTTGTGCCAGCTCAATGCCGAACAGCTCAAAGCCGAGATCGTGAGCCATTTCCCACCGGAAGTGGGCGACGTCACTCCCATCAATTGGGGGGCATTCCCGCTGACACGCCGTCATGCGCAGCAGTACCATCGCAATGGGGTTGTGGTAATTGGTGATGCCGCCCACACCATTAACCCGCTGGCAGGGCAAGGCGTGAACTTAGGCTTTAAAGACGTCGCCGCATTGCTGGATGCGTGTGCGGATGCAGGCGCACAATGGCAAGCGGCGTCAACGTTAGCGGCATACGAAAAAGCACGCCGTACGGATAACATGATGATGCAAACCGGGATGGATGTGTTTTATGCCGCATTCAGCAATCAGTTTACGCCGCTAAAACTGGCCCGTAATGCGGTGTTTAAACTGGCTGAACACAGTGGCCCGGTGAAAAAGCAGGTGTTGAAATATGCACTTGGGCTCTAGTCTTCGCGACAAGGAGGTGAAATGACGGGCTACCAGACTATTATTTTTGATATTGGCAATGTGATCGTGCGTTGGTCACCAGAAGAAATTATCCGCTTAACCTTAGGGGACGCGGGGGATGCCCACGCGCATGCCAATCAAATCTTCCAGAGTGATATCTGGCAAGCGCTGAATCGTGGCACGCTCACCGAGGCGCAAGCCAAGCAACGTTTTGCCGATGACACGGCGCTAAGTCCCGCGCAGCTTGAAACGCTGTCTGCTGCACACACCGAGCGTGAGAAGTTAAAGAGTCAGTCCAAACCTATGTTCTACGGTAACAAGCTCTATCCATCTGCGCGCCATTTGTTGCTTGCTAATCCAGATCTGGTTGCTGGTGGTGATTTGGGTAAGGCTGTTACCTCTCTGAATGACAAGGCTCGTCGAGCTAAGAATCAGGGTGAAGTTCGCAACCTATCACTGGATCGAGTTGGTGCTGAGTATGACTTGGCGAAAATTGGGTTTGCTGATGAGTTTGATGGTTTTGTTGCTCAGTTAGTCGAGCTGGTTGGTGAAGTGGCTTTGACCGAATTGTTTTATGAGCTGAAGTTACGCACATTGCTGTCTTGAAGGGAGTAGTTACGTTGAGTGGCTGCTCCCTTTTTTGTTGTCTGAGAATCATCGTTGGTGTGCTCTAAACCGGTTTTCTCTTTGCTTACGATGCTGCTCTGCTGTATCGCGAATGTGTGTAAATACATGACTAAGTAGATGGAAATCTATTTGCGAAAGTCTCTTTAAAAGCCAGAGCTTGCTACTTCTCATAGTGCTCAGATACAACTGGTTTTATATCGTATTGGCGATGTACACTTACTGGCATCGAATCAAGTCAGACTAATTGGAACGTCATGAGTACATCTGAAATGGAATTATCCGATAGTGGGGGCCCGGCAGCTCTCAAAGGGTTTGTCTATCAAAATTTTGTAGCAGCTTACTATGCGCTACGAATGCTAGAAGACAAAAACTTACTATCGGTTCGCTGTGAAGCAGTTGATGACGTCGATGCTATATACACTGATAAGGTGGAATACATACAGGTCAAAACTACAGATAAGGATAGCAAATGGAATGTTTCTGAATTTGCTGATGCTGATACAAAAAGCGTCCCGCCTACAGGACAGCAAAGAAAAAATCAGACCGTTAGTAAGGAAGATTCTATCTTACATAAGTCAATTCTATGTGATAAAGGTAAACTTCCTAGTTATTTCCGCATAGTCACCCCAAGAGATGTTACTGATTCGCTTAGATACCTGAAAACATCTCTAAATACTCGTAATGAAAAAGCTGACTTAAAGGCTCCTTTGCTGAAAAGGTTGTGCAGTTCTGTTGAGCGTAACCGACCTAAAAAATCAGCACCTTTTACATCACCAAATGGAAACGGTGTTGAATATTGGCTTGATCATGCTGAGTGGGAAGTGATTCCCTTACAAGAGGTACTTGAATCACGCTGCACAAAGTTAATACGACAGGCTGCGCAAAGGAAAGGTATATATCTCATTGAAAATGGTGATCCAGAAAGGATTTTATGTTCTTTGCTTAATAACCTGTTTAAAAAAGGTGCTGCGTCAAGAGTACTAAAGTCCACCGATGATAAGTCTTATCTTCGAGAAGACTTTATTCCATGGTTTGAGTCTGAAATTGAACATTATGCACATTTAAATAATGAACATGTAAAAATCTACACCACTGATAGTGCACGGCTTCAAGCCGTTCTTTCGGTGTTTTTTCAAGACAGTGATATCTATAAAGAAGAAAAATATGATGGAAGGAAAGAGTGTACAGGACTACAAGGTGAGTACCATAGAAGAAAGTATTGCTATGATTTAATTGCTCGTAATTTATACAAATGGTTTCACGAAGTATTATTATTACCTAATGAAATTGCTGATAATGCACCAGATAAAATTACAGATAAATTCAAACTGTTAACTCGGAGATACAAAAGAGAAGCTAATTTTATCAACAACCTCGTAGCTAAAGCTTTATTGCACTCTACTGTTAGAACTACCTATAAATCTCAACCAATAGCTGCAAACCTTCATGTAGATGATAGTAATAGTACCTGTTTTGACAATATTCATATTTTGCTAAACGACCATGAGCCTGACAATTTAGTTATGGGCTTTAGTCGGATAATAAATAAAGTTGATGATCTTTCGATCGCTAGTATTGTCACTGAGTTTAGCAATCTATTAGAATCTGAGGCTTTTTCAGTACAGAAAGAAAAAGTATTAATTGCTAAAAAAGATAATTACCTACTTGATCATGATATTGATGATATCCTTTCATCGAGCAGTTCCTTGGATAAAAATATAGATAGGTTTCGTTTTGTGTTTTTTATTGGTTATGAGTCCGACCATCTTAGTTGTAACGCTAAAGAGTTAGTTGATGGTTATGAAAAACACTTGAAATCTGAATTGAAAATGAAGTTTAAATCATTGGTAGACAAGATGATTAGTGAAGATGATTATTTTGAAGATCTTAATGTTGAAGTGTATTTATATCCTATTCCATCACTAAATTCTCTTGTTAGTGAAATAAAATCTCAGGTGGAGTTGAAATGGACAACAGCTTAGAACCTAAACAATATCTAGAGAATGTTCGTAATGAAAAGTTAAGTCCATTCTCATATCTAAAAAAGGCTAATGAGTGCTTATCTTCACCTGATTTAGTTCCTATCGGTCAAGAATTTATTATTCGAGCATTAGAAGCGCTGCCGCTTTTTGAGAAGCAAAGTCTATTACTACAAAACCTGCTACGGACTGCTGGATTATACCCTTATTTAAAAAAACACTTCACAGAACTTTCGCCTGAAAAAGAGTTTGTTCTCGATATATATAAGAGTAATTTTGATGACAACTTTATCTTCCATTCAATGCAAGCTAGAGTCTTTAACTTACTCTTATCTGGAAGAAATGTTGTTTTGAGTGCCCCTACTAGTATGGGGAAAAGTGCTATAGTAGATGCTTTGTTGACTTCAAGTAATTTCAATAAAATAGTTATTGTCGTTCCAACAATAGCACTTATAGATGAGACAAGAAGGCGAATTCAAGCTCGTTTCGGTAGTACATACCAAATTATCCACCATGGCTCTCAAGTAAAAAGGAAAGATAAAGTTATTTATGTATTTAATCAAGAGCGAGTTAATGAGAGAGATGACTTAAAGAATATTGATCTATTTATTATTGATGAGTTTTATAAACTTGCTGACACAAAAGATGCTCAGTCTAGATCTAGAGCTTTTGCGTTAAATATAGCACTTAGCAAATTGCTTACAGTGTCTAAACAGTTCTACATGATTGGCCCATATA
The DNA here is from genome assembly GCF_009377945.1 of Salinivibrio sp. VYel1. Taxonomy (NCBI): domain Bacteria; kingdom Pseudomonadati; phylum Pseudomonadota; class Gammaproteobacteria; order Vibrionales; family Vibrionaceae; genus Salinivibrio; species Salinivibrio sp. VYel1. The sequence goes on from NZ_RSAM01000013.1 coordinate 96,811, forward strand.
TAGATGCGGTTCAAGGTATGAGTGTATTGACGCATGATTTTGTGTTTATTCCTTCCAATTTTAAAACTGTCGCTTTAAATATACATAAATACAATATAGAACCTGATAATATAGAACAGAAAAACAAAAGGTTGTCAGAAATTTTTGAATCCTACAAAGGTCAGACAATTATATATTGTAAATCATCAAACTCGATTTCAAATGTAATCGATTTTTTAATTTCAAATAAAAAATTAAATCAAGGTGATTCGTATTTTTCTTCTGATAGATCATTGAGAAAATACTATAAATGGTTAAAAAGAAATTATGGATCCGATTGGGGGTGTACCAGGGCTTTGGCAAGTGGTATAGGTATTCATCACGGTGCATTACCACGTGCGATACAACAAAAGAACGTCGAAGTATTCAATAGTAAAAAAATTAAATACTTAATATGTACTTCAACAATGATTGAAGGGGTTAATACATCAGCGGAAAATATTGTTATTTATGATAATCGCAATGGCACTCCAAAAGTTGATAGCTTTACACATAAAAACATTTCTGGCCGAGCAGGTAGAATGGGACAATATTTAGTCGGAAATGTTTTTTGCTTAGAAAAATTACCTGAAAAAGAATCACAAATTGTTAATCTTCCTATAGGTCAACAAGATGATGACTCATCGATTAATTTATTAGCCGGAATTCAACCAGATCATCTATCAGAGCAAAGCAACCATAATCTTCTTCAGTTCATAAAAGCATCAGATATACCAATAGAAATAGTTCGTAAACATTCATCGTATGATATTGAAATATTGGAGCAAGCTTATGAGTTGATTGAAGAACTATCAGTTATCGATATGGAGCAAATATCGGTCATAACGAAGCCAAAAAGGTACCAGTTGGAGATACTGACTCGCTTTATCAAAAAAGTTGAAAGTCGAGTACTAAGTAGACAGAAACTTCATTATGAGGATAGTGATGAACTTTATAATAAATTGCGAGCATACATATATGCTGATAATCATACCTCATATATCAGAACGCAGATAAGTTATATCTATAACGCAAATTGGTCTGCTTCCATGCGTTCAAATGCAACAGATCGAGAGTTGACTGTCGTACGAAATATTTTTAAGCATGCTGTCGCTAGAGCAATTGCATTACTTCAAGATCTGTTGAACTACAAATTCGTATCAAATGGTCTAGAGCCAAAAGCTAACTTAGGTTGGCTTTTACATATATTTGAAAATAGTCACTTGCCAGCTTCATTTTCTGCATTAGAGGAGATGGGAATTCCTATAGAAACATTAGAAAAACTTGTCACTAACAGACTAAGTGAAGTAGATATTGACATTTTAGTCCGTTATTTACGAATGAATTTAAAATATTTTGAACGACTTAATTCAGTAGATAAAATGTTTATTAAGCAAGCCATTTTCTAATTTTCTATGTGTAAAACATGAAGGTTATAAAAGAAAAAAATCATTCTGTGCACGACGTGTGCAAAAAAGATTCAATGAAATCCTATTTCATGATCCTTGATATCCAAAGAAATCCTCTTGAATGCAAGTAATTACAATAGCTTAAGAGGAATTCAAAATCCGTTTCCTTCGGGCGTGGCGGTTCAAGTCCGCCCACCGGTACCGCCTATTTTTATATTCTAGTCAACTGGTTAGAGTCAAAATTGGTTCGATGTCGCTGGGAAAGTGTTAACCTCAAGACGCGCACCATTAATTTAGGCACCACGAAAAATAGAGAGCGACTCCTACTGACGTTGACCCAGGAAGTAATTGAAAAGTTGATGAGAATTCGCCGCTCCAGCGGTTATGTCTTCCCATTACCGAAACAACCCGATATATACTTCAAAAACCCGGATGACTACAGGAAGGAAGCGATGAAAATGGCGTTGTTGATCAAATCATTCATCTAACGTACTGATCCCAATGGGGTTACTCCCATCAATCAACTCGATAGCTAACAGGCATACCAAGTCTTATGACTTTGTTCATCACTTTCACGTTGGCTAATG
>NZ_RSAM01000014.1:0-93463 GCF_009377945.1 Salinivibrio sp. VYel1
CTTTAAATGTATCGATATCCACGGTATCTATCCCGAACTATTTTAGAATCGGCCTATATGATCACAGCCAGAGGTGATCGTCAAACCGATCCTTTTTTGGTCAAAAAACGTTCGCGATCTCGCCCTGCGATTTAGTTGATACGCACCATTCAGGACTTTGTGCAACAAGATGAGGCTGATACACTAACATCCTCAGATCGTCGATGCGTGTCCAGTAAAACGGATCAAGTCCAAAGCGTCGATTGACGAGTCCTTTAAAGAACGTCCGACTCTTTTTCTGGCGACGGTAAACACGGTCCACTCTCGCCTTTAAACCGGCTTCTCGCATCAAGCGGGCCACACGCTTACGACTCACTGCGAGACCTTTTGCCTTCAACGCCGCATGGATTTTAGGACTCCCATGTCTGCCTTCGCTTTTACGGTAGATGAACGCTATCTCTGCGCCTAGCTCACTATCTGCGCGCGCATGTCCTGACTGTCCGCGGCTTAGCCAATCATAATAGCCACTACGAGACACAGAAAGATGCCTACACAGCTTCTTTACTGAGTAAACATCACTATATTGCTTTACGAATCGGTAGGCTTGCGCCTTTGTTCTGCTTGAAAGCGTTGCCACTTTTTTAAGATATCGTTCTCCTCTTCAAGCTCTGTGATCCGTCGCTTGAGTGCCGATAGCTCATCCTTCGCCTTGTCTGGCTTCACTTTATTTTTTTGGGACTTGACCATACCAAACTCTCCATCTAGATACGCTTTACGCCATTTCGATAGCATGAATGGATGGATATCAAGCGCCTCTGCAACCGACTTCACTGTTCGATGCGTTTCATAGCTCCATTCACCGCTTTCAGTTTAAAGTCTAGTGAATATTGCGCTGTCTTTTTACCCGTTTTATAGGCTGGCATACTGACCTCCTCAGGTCGTCGATGCGTGTCCAGTAAAACGGATCAAGTCCAGAATCCCTCTCAAATTGCTTGTTATATGCTTTTCAATGCCTTAGAGACATCGCTTTCTACGTGATGTAGTTTCATCCGCTTTTCGATTATTTCAGCTTCGGTGAAACGGTTACGATTAGACCAATACACACCTTTGAAAAAGCACCTTTCAGCTAGGTCTGCGTCATATGGCTTCACTAATATAGATGTATCGCTCCATTTTTGGGATAGATCTCGCTCTGTATCACGGCTTTGCGAATCAGGATCATCAAGTAAAGATTGCATATACTGTGCGGTCAAAGACAATGACTCCATTAAAGACTTAATTGCCAAGTTCTTTTTTTGTTCGTAAATTTCTTTTCTATTAAACAACAAATTAAACCAAGTCAAAGCTACTTTGTTGATGATCTCTAAATCTTCTATTTCCATGTTTCCTCCTCCTGCATATAACGCTGCAATCAGCGCGGCTGCGCAGCAATCCGCTGCATTGCCTTGTTAGCTGTAGCTGTTGACGCTCTTTTGGTTAAATATTCTCTAATCAATACCAGCTCATTCACCTGAAGTATTTCTCTGACTCTATTTTTAACTTCAACTACGGTGGCATCTTCATCTTTTACTTTTACCTCACCAATCCCCATTAGATGGGTGAATACATCATACATTTCTTCTAGAGCCTTGGTTCTTGTCTCGTCTCTACCTTCTGCACCTGAAAGTGCATCAACGAGACCTGACTTTGCACCAATTCTTCGAACAGCCTTCTCAAAGGGCATAAGTTTTTCGTCTATTTCTGGCGTAATCCAAGCGGTGTACTCAATTCTTAAGGTATAAAGTTTTCCAGCGTGATCTAATGCTTCCTTTGTTGGACCTTCTCTGGTCAGAGTTACAACAGTTTGATGAACCTCTGCCAAATATTTTTCGCAAAACTCTACGTGCTTATCAAATACCGAATTGGCCATGTGCGAAGTTGCACCAAGATTAAATAGTTGCTGCTCTTGCTGAATTTCAAGATTTCTTTGATGTGCAGCGTGATCTCGAACCAACTGAAAAAGGGCAGCGGCTAATCCGGAAACACCAGGTAATGAAGCAATACCTTTGTACACATCATTTATTGGGGCGACAAATGTAAACCCTAAAGAAACGCCAACAATAACAACTATGCCGAACCAAAAGACTTTATTCAAGTACGATACTCCTTTTACAGCTAACATTGTCTTAGTGCGCACGCACGATTTCCCAAAACCGTTATCCGCACTCTCTTCTACCTAACTGGCTGTTACCAATAGAATTTCTCACCTCTAATGGATACTGCCTTTCGCAAAAGTGTGCATGCCCACGGAAAACGCATGAACATCCCCGTCATGAAAGGCTTCCCAGCACGGTCGCGAGGTACTCTTGGTCCATCGCGCACATCATTCGCTTGCGTTGAATGCCGGCTTTGAAACTCTTCTCTTGCTTTAATAAATTCAAAACCATTTGCCTTATTCGTGCAAACACTTCCGCTCGATCATCGACTCTTATTCGGCAAGCATCTTCTTTTAATCCAACATCAAGTTGCCAGTGCATCGATTCAATTAACCAGTGCGAGCGAGTGGCATCATGAAGTTCTTTCGCTGTCAGTGCTTTTGAGCTTATATAATAGCGCACAGAAATATCGGATTCGTCGGCGTGTTTGCCTTCTTGTCGAACGCTCACCATGATGCCCATCGTTTTTAATTCAGGCCAATCATAAGCTAAATCACCTAATACACTTAAATCGGTATTGATGAGTGCACATCGTGTTTCTAAACGTCCATGCGATTTCTCTTGTGATGAGTAGCTGTCACCGTCAAAGTTTTGAAGCATTGAAGGCCGGTAATAATTATCAAACGCTTCATCTAATTTACCTTGATTCGCTTTGACGGCAAGCAAATAATCGGCATTTTTATCAATGATTTTCTGTGCGATTTTGTGCTGACAACCCATAGCATCTATGGTAATCAAACAACCTGAAATATCGAGCAATTCCAGCAACTTAGGAATGGCAGTAATCTCATTGGTTTTACTGTCTACTTTCGACTGTCCGAGACACACTCCATTTGCGGTTGCGAACGCATTAACCATATGAATCGCAGCTTGGTCTGTTGCTCGATTATATGAGCCCCTTAGTGTTTTTCCATCAATGGAAACCACTTCGCCATCCGTTAATTCATGACACGATTTCATCCATTCTATAAAGGCTTTTTGTAATGCCTTTGGACTGATGGCTCCCATCACTCTTGCGATCGTATCTGCCGACGGTGACGTTTTACCTGAAAAGCCAAAACGTAATAAGAAATCGCGCTGCTTACGGCCATAATCACTAATGCCTTTCCAGGTATCATGGCCAGAAAGAACCGCACAGATCGTTATCAAAATAATATCTGATAACGTATGTTCAACCTTTCCTTCTTGGCGAATATCTTTGATGGAAACGAAATGCATAAATGGGCTTTTTTCTTCTGTCATTTTTAATCTCCTAAACATTAGGAGACCATTAAATCGCACTGAAAATGATCAACAAATTGATCCTTTATTTTCACTCATTTTTATGAATAAACATGGTGCAACGCACGGTTTTCAGCCTTAATTGACAACTAAGTCATTAAATCGCTAGCCCAGGCATGGCGAGGATCTTCATGCGTTTTCCCTGTGTGCATGCCGCCTATCTCTATTCTGGTATTCACACTATCCCCAAGCGTGAGTCTGTAAACGCATAATTAATAAGATCTTTTTATCATCCGTTCTGGGATAGTGTGAATCGGTCGCGGATAAACGCGCACGCTACTGGGCGTATATTGCCGATAAGCTGGTTAAGCATCCAGTGTTTAGCCATGCTACCGCCGATCAGTTGTCGGCACCTAACACGCCATCGTATTGGCAAATTTATAGATGAATGTATCAAGCCGTGTGTGGGTTTTCGTGCGCTGTTATCCAAAATGTTAGATGGCACATGTTTTGTGATATGGGTACAAAAGGCGGTCTGTTCGAAAGCTGCGCTCAAGCCAGCTATCACTAATATCGAACCTGAGATGGGTATGGTAGGTGGGGAGAGCGGATCAACAAGACGTTTAAGAGCGATTAATTTGCTACATATATGCTACACAGCAAAATAAAAAGCAAAAGGCCTGAGTGGTTACTAACCTCTCAGGCCTTTCTATGACTGGTGGCCCCTCCCAGACTTGAACTGGGGACCAATCGATTATGAGTCGTGATATGGCTGTTTTCCATAAAATCTCACGTCATCTCAAATTAGTTTATTTGTGACTAAATTCAACTAGTTAAAAACATTCCTTTGGTTTATCTTTTCTCACCTAGTCTCATTCAGGTACGCTCTTGTTTGACTAATTGTTTGACTAAAAATCGCCGTAGTCAAACAAGGGGATCTTTGAGTGAGGGTATACGCCATGTTAACGGTAAGCGGTATTCGGGGACTAAAACCCAAAGCCAAACCCTACTATGAGTGGGACAGTAATAGTGAACGCGGAACGGGCAAGCTGGCAGTGCAAGTCACGCCAAAGGGCGGCAAGCGTTTTGTGTTTCGTTACTTTATGGACCGCAAAGCGAAGTTCATTCCGTTAGGCCAGTTTCCTGCGCTGTCGCTTACTGAGGCAAGGGCAAAACAGAAAGAGCTGGGGGAGTTGCTTTTACAAGGGGTTGACCCGAAAGAGCAAATCGAAACGCAAAAGCGTGAGCAGGAGAGCGCAAAGCGTGAAGAAGCAAGGAAGGGCTCAATACAGCAATTGTTTGAAGCCTATGTCGCACAAATGGTGCGAGACGGTAAGCGTACCCACAAAGCGGTTCTCGCGTCTCTTGAGAAGGAAGTGTATCCAGTTATACCTCCTGAAACGAAGGCCAAGAATGTCACCACGCACGAGTTAAAACTGGTGTTGGCGGAAATGATAAGACGTGGCGCGAAAACTCAGTCAAACCGTGTACGCAGCTATCTGATGGCCGCGTTTAACTACGGGCTAAGGCACGATAACGACCCTGCTAATTTCATTGATGAGGCCAAGTTTGGCTTGGTGTTTAACCCAATGACGGCTATCCCCAAACAGAAAGATGCAGAACGCGTAGGTAACCACTACCTGAAAATAGGTGAAGTGATCCAGCTAATCGCCGATCTGAACGGGGAATATGAGCGGTTTAGAATGGGCGATACTATCCGGTGCCTCATTTTGCTTTGCCTCTATACCGGGGGCCAGCGACCTTATGAGCTGGCGGCTTCGAAGTGGGAGGCGGTAGATTGGCAACAAAAGTCGCTATTGGTAAGTCGTGATCTGTCTAAAAATAAGCGAGATCACATCATTCCCCTGACTGAATCCGCGCTGGCGGTTCTTCACCAACTGCGCGAGGTAAACGATGACTCTGACTTCATTTTTCCGCACCGCTTAAACCGCAATGAGCATATCCGAATGGATTCGCTTTCTCAGGCCGTTACCCGATACCGTGAGGCAACACCCTTTATTTCATCATTCACTCCCCGCGACATTCGCCGCACCTGTAAAACCCTGATGGGCGAGATTGGCATTTCTAAATCACTGCGGGACCGTATTCAGAACCATTCGCTAAATGACGTATCCAGCAAACACTATGACCGCTATGAATACCTGCCCGAGAAACGCAGGGCTTTGGAATCATGGGAACAAAGATTAAACGAAAACATCAATGCTTCTAATGTAGTACCACTGGTTGGAAAAATGGACGGTTAGCATCGCAACTAAAGCCGAAAATTTCGATATTTTCAGTCATGCTACCGGAGTTTTACGCCATAGATTATTTGGCAGTTGATGAAGCTTAAAATAGCGAATGTCTGTTATCTTTAGGAGGACGATACTAGCCAGTGGGTATAAACTTGTATCGTCTCCAGCACTTACCTTCCAAAAAAACAATGTGAGTCCCTTCCTACCTGAAAATCTGTGCTTATATTAACTAGCCATGTTCTCAAGTTGACCGATAGAAGGATAGAGCATGGCAACACCACGCATTATATCTCTTAAAGAAATGTCAGCCCTTGTCGGGCGCTCCCCTAAAACCATTTGGCGCTGGTGGAGCAAAGAGCAGTCGTTCCCTCCCCCTCACCAAAACAACGGGCGCACCATTGGCTGGAACGAAGCCGACTATGAGGCATGGCTTAATGGGGAGTGGCAAAAATGAGCAAGTTTTCTGCGCTAAGCAAGGCCAAGCTGGCGGAACTGTGCCTATTAGAGCTTTTACGCCGTGGCAAAGCTGGCCTATCTCCGATAGACGTAAATATCCGAGCTCTTACCCATGCCAGCTTTTTGGATGGGGCCGGTAAATTTGGGAATACCGCATTCCCTACGGATATGAACATCTTTTGTATACGTCATGGTATTCGAATCGTCAGTCAATCCACGCCGTTTACCAGTGTGCGCGGTTGCAAGGCCATATTTAAACGCTACTGGCTGGCTGAACTCGATGCGGCACAAAGCGCGGTTAGTGTGCTTAATAGCTGGCGAGCCAAATGGGGAGTCAGGCCACCATCAAAGTGTAGTCGCAATCCCCTGCTAGCCGCCTTTCAGTCGAGAGCAACAATATTCGGAGGGGGAATATTATGACGAGTTTAACCAAGCATCCTGTCGATCACGCTGAGCTGGCGGATAAAGCCTTGTGTCAGCTAGAGAGCCTAACTGTCGTACTTAGTACTGCTCATTTTGAGGAGGTTGATAACCAGCATTGCAAGGGAGTGGTATGGGCACTTCAGGAGCTCGCGACAACGGCTAAGCGTCACTTACAGGCTAGTAGAGACGATATACCTCTGCGCCGCCGATAGCAGAAAATCATTCAAACCAGTGGCTGTCAGTGTTGGCAGCCATTTTTATTGGCAATGACAAAAGCAAGTCACTGCCACCAGTTAAGCACCTGATTTTACGGGGTTGAGACGAGGTGAGATATGTTTTTCAGGTTTTTTAAGCAAATTTCCACTTAATTCGAAGCGCTTGGTTACTGAGAATGACCAGGCAGGCCGCAAGCCAAGTTGATAGTGGCCACTTACCAAAGTCAAGGAAGCATGTCGGGTTTTATTAATATCTTCTACCCAATATCCACATCACTGATAAGAGAAGTAAGGGCAGCACACTTTGGTTCGCCGACTTCCGAGGCGTGCGAAGCGACTTTAAAGCCGCGGACGGTGATGAAAAGCGAGCAGGTTAAGCAATGAAAAGGGGGTCAAGAATTGGCTTACTCCACTAATACGGGATTTTTCAAAACCAAAGACGGTCGCTGCTGGGGGGTCAATACTGGGCCAAACTTATCGCCGCTCTACACCGACATTCTTCGGGGTTTGATAAACCAGTTGGAGGCGATGGAGTCTCACTATGCGCGGGTGTTCTGCTTTCGTTTTGATTTGCACCTAACGGAATACACCGACAACAATGCGACAGTGAGCCGCTTACTCTCTCTAGTGGTACAAGCCCTAAAGCGGTACTACAACACGCCTAACATTGGCTATCTATGGGTGAGAGAGCATGAAAGGGCCAAACAACAGCATTATCATTGCGTGCTGTTTTTGGATGGCTCAAAGGTGAATCACTTCCATACCATTCAAACCACCATTGACGACTACTGGGCAGCTTTTGAAGGCGGTCATGTCCAAGGGTGCGGTTTTAAAGTACTACCCAGAGGGGACTCACACGCCAAAGCTGAGATCATTTACTGGCTGTCGTATCTCGCCAAAGTGCGTGGCAAAACCAATGGAAAAGGAAAACACTATAGGCCCAACCAGACTAAACGCTACGGTGTCAGTAGGGTTAAAATAAAAGCGAAAAATTGCGCACTGGTAGACAAAAAGAAAAACCGCACACCGATGACATCTTTGCGCCGCTAGCCTTTGTGGGACGCGGGTCTTGAGTCAAAAAGTGCGCAAAACACTGCACAGTTTTGAAGGGAGAAAGTGCGCAGTTGCAGACAAGAAAACCTCTGTTGTCTCGCTGCGCTGCAGTTCCAAATAGGCACTTGAACCAAGCAATAACCCCTACCGGTGCCTCCCGCCCCACGACATGTACTTCTACCACGTTCTCGGTGAGAGGCGGCCTCGCCTCTCACCTCAAACCGTTATAACGCGTCGCGGTTTTCCACCAGCATTTTCAATATCAGCCTAGCGAACCCATCTTTGACAGCAGGGTTCTCGAGCACTTCCATTGAGAGCTTTTCGTGGTCTTCCATCGAATCCACCACGCGATCGAGCAGCCTTTGTGGTAGTAGGCCGTGCATCACTTCTTTTTCGGAATGCTTGTTCACCTGGGCCATGACGTCGGCGTCTTCGCGCAAGCGTCCGGCGATCCCCTCGGCGTAGCGGAGTTTGTGCTCGTCCCCTACCTCTGCGCCAAATAAGTCGTTTAAGGCATCGATGATTTCCTGCAGTTTTTTCTTTTCCGGATCATGAGGCTTAGCACTCCCAACCGCTTTCACTGAACTGAGGTAGCCGCCATCTTCTTCACCCAGCTGCAACGCTTTTTCCGCTTTTTTGGTGGTGCGGTAATGCGTCAGTGTCATGCCGGATATATCAACATCATCTTCATCATCTAAACGCTCGATACTTAAGAGTGGGAGTAAGCTCTTGGCATACACACACAGGGATTCAAGCTCGTGGTCGTTGTAAGGTGTAATTTGGGATAGAAACTCATACATCCGCACGTAGCTGTTAAGGTTCTTTTTGAATAGATCGAGCTGGTCGATCATTTCACCGGCGGCTTTTACTGAATCGTCCGCTTTATTGATGCTGAACTTATCCTCTGACGCTCGGGCCTGGGTCAGCATATCCTTGGCTTGCTTTAGCGTGTCGCGAGCGTGGCGGTAACGCGCCGCAAAACGCTCTTTTGCCGGTGCAGTGTAATAGCTTAATTTACTCGCCGGCGCTTTAGGGTCATAAAAAGCCTCGGCAAACTTCTCAACTTCTAACCATTCGTAGATCTGCTCGTCATCCAGTTTGCTCATAATGTCGAACAAGATATGCGGATCCGTCACGCCATCCAGCTCTGCGGTGGTGTAATAGGGCTTGAACGATTCCAGTATGTCTTCTTCACTGTTGAAAAAGTCGAGCACGAAGGTTTGGTCTTTGCCTGGGAAGGTGCGATTTAAGCGCGACAGCGTTTGCACACACTCCACACTTTGTAATTTTTTATCGACGTACATGGCACACAGCTTCGGCTGGTCAAAACCGGTCTGGTATTTGTTAGCGACAATCATCACGTTAAAATCGTCGGAATCGAGCGCTGTATCGTGCTTGCGGCTATCCAAACCCGGGTTTAATTGACTGTCGTATTCGGTCACGTTATCGGGAATGTAATCATCCGCTGGCACCTCGCCAGAAAACGCCACCAGTGCATGCACATCCTGATAGCCTTTATCGGTAATGTACTGGGTCATGGCCAGTTGATAGCGCACCGCTTCTTGACGGCTGGCAGTAACAACCATGGCTTTCGCTTGGCCGTTGAGTAAATGGCGGACGTTCTCGCGAAAATGCTCCACGATAATTTCCACCCGCTGATTGATGTTATACGGATGCAGCCGTACCCACTTCGCCAGCTTAATCCGCGCCTTTTTACTATCGACTTCTTTATCTTCTCCTTCGGGATGTGCAATTTTCCAGGCGGTGGCGTAGGTGGTGTAGTTCTTCAGCACATCAAGGATGAAGCCTTCTTCAATCGCTTGGCGCATGGAGTACACATGAAACGGCTTGGGCTTGTTGTCATCGCTAATGGGCGCATGCGGATCATCGGGGCGACCGAATAGCTCCAGCGTTTTGCCTTTTGGAGTCGCCGTAAACGCATAGTAACTGATGCGCTCGTTTGGCATCCGTGCTTGAACGGCGGCGTCTAACAGCTCTTCAGCGCTCACCTCATCGCCTTCGGGGCGCTCCGAGCCTAGGAGGGCTTTGAGCTTACTGGCTGATGAGCCGGTTTGTGACGAGTGCGCTTCGTCGGCAATAATCGCGTAATTGCCTGCTTTCAACGCCGGGTGTTTATCAATGGCATCGTACAAGGCAGGGAAGGTCTGGATGGTCACCACTATAATCCGTACTTGCTCTTGCAGCGCCTCGGCCAGTTGCTCCGATTTGCTTTTATTACCCACATCACGGGTGATGGCACGCACTACCCCATCGGCATGTTCAAACTGACGGATAGTGTTTTGCAACTGAGCATCGAGCACAGTGCGGTCGGTCACTACCACAATGGAGTTAAACAGCTTAGTGCCATCGGCCGCGTACAGTGACGAGAGCTGATGTGCGGTCCAGGCAATCGAGTTCGATTTGCCTGAGCCAGCACTGTGTTGAATCAGATATTTACTGCCCGGGCCTTCCCCGCGTGTGGTCTCGATCAGCTGATTGACAACATCCCACTGATGATAGCGGGGGAATATCAGGGTTTCTTTTTTGTCGATGCGTCCGTCGAAGTTTTCTTTTTCTTCCACTTCCAGGTGCATAAAGCGGCCAATGACGTTTAACCAGGCGTCTTTGTTAAATAACCGCTCCCACAGATAGCTGGTGGCGTAGCTGTTTTCCGACGCCGGTTTCGGGTTACCGGCTCCGCCGTCTTCGGTACCTAGGTTAAACGGCAGGAAGAAGGTCTCTTTCCCGGCTAACTTGGTGGTCATCGCCACTTGGTCTTGGCTCACCGCAAAGTGCACCAAGGCACCGCGTTTAAAGGTTAATAATGGCTCTGGCTTGCGGGTAAGCGGATCTTTCACAGGGCGATCGTTTTTATACTGGCGTTTGGCATGCTCCACGGTCTGCTTAAACTCACTTTTAAGCTCCATGGTGGCGGTTGGAATGCCGTTGACAAAAAACACCAGGTCGATGCGTGGGTTATAGTCGCCTTCGCGGGAATGAGGTGAGTAGGATACCTCCTCAACCACCCTCAAACGATTGGCTTGATAACGGCGCTCGGTATCCGGATTCATGCCATGGTCAGGGCGAAAGGCGCAGACTTTAATGGTGCCGCCAATCGCTTTAAAGCCGTGGCGCAACACATGCAGCGCGCCGTTACGGGTTATGCCTTTTACCGCCGCGTGGACCAAGAGTTTTTCCGGGTCACCAGGGTTAGATTTGCAAAAGCGCGCCCAACGGTCAGGGTAAGCGTCTTTCACAAAGCTAATTAAGTCTTCGGTATACACCGCGTTGGCTTTATCATAATTAGCCGCAGTGCCAATTAACCAGCCGTCTTTTCCCAGGCTGTTCAATATGTCCGTCTGAAACTGACGCTCTTTGGTATCAGCCATCCTGCCTCTCCATTTGCACTGCCGCATTTGAATCGATTAAATCAGCATCTTCAGGCGGTTGCCAGTCACGGACATCAATTTTACCGGTCACAGCGGCTGAGATTAAGGCGGAACGGCGTTCTTTGAAAAGAGCAGTCAATTTTTGCGATGTGCTAGCGAGTTGTTCTAAGCCCTGCAGCACTTCGCTCAAAGATTTAACTATTCTTTCTTGCTCTTCTTTGCGCGGAAGAGGGAATGGTAAATTATTCATTTCTGTTAGTGACAGCGCAGGTTGTGCTGTCATATTAACGATGTCTTCAATCGCTCCTCGCTCACGCAAGTGAGTCAACACATAGTTAGCGAATTCTATGGAGCAAAATCTTTGATCTATCGTTAATTTCAGCGAGTTTCCTGAAACCACAGATGGCTTACTGATTGCTGGCAAAACAGAACTCATTCCATAGCGTGCTCCGATTTTAGCAATGATTATGTCACCCTCGGAACAGGAGCTTCGTTCTATGGTCTTGAAATGACTTTCACTAATCTGCTTTAAAGAGCTAGTATCTAAGTGGCCCGTTGTAGCAAAGTTACTCTCAATCACGAATGCATAGCCATCGTCTATAAAATGACTACTCTTTAAGTTAGAACCGAATGGGCCATCTACAAATGCGTTTTTAGAAATTGATTTTACATGCTTTAGCTTTACTACTTCCCAATGCTCCGGCACGTCCCCAAGCCATTCAACACCTGAGTCTTTCATCGGTGCGTTTGGGTTAAGCCCTTTGGTCACCGCATGGCTGATCACCGCCTGGCGCTTTTCTTTTAGCAACTCAATCAACCGCTTTTGCTCGTCAATCAACGCATCGATTTTGGCGGTTTCATAGTCGAGGAACTGGGCGATTTTTTGTTGTTCTTGGGTTGGGGGTATAGCGACTTTAAAGTTCAAGAGAAAGTCGGAAGGAACTCTCTTTAGACCTCCAGCGCCGGTCATTTCTGACGTAGCGATTCTCATAAACTCATCTTCTTGAAGGCGATACAATAGGTATCGGGCAGTAGATGAACTTTTCGGCCTCAAAACATAGATCTCACTCGACCCAAATCCGATACCATTAGTCAGACCCTGAGCAAGAGCCATATTCTTGTTCTCAAAACACGGCGTTACTTTAGCGATAAGTACATCGCCGGTTGTAAAATAAGTGTACCCGTCATATACCTCGGATATAGGTCGCTCCTCATCAAGCTTTATAACACCTAGCTTCAGTTTTTCCATGGGGAGAAAGGAGCATTTCTTGTCACCTAGGGTCGAAAGGCGAGGCTTTCTTGGGGTCAAGGAAGCCATGTTTTTGACTTTACCGAGTTGCCAGTGTACGGGAACGTCAGATAACCAACGGATTCCTGAGTTGATCACTCTTTTGTAGTGTTTAATTTTCATCGCGATAATCTTTTTACTCGGAAAAATAATCAGAGTCTAACTGCTTGACTTCAAAAACCTGTCCGGTGGAGACGCCCACGCCAAAGTCGATCATTAAATCGGTTAAGCGCTCGCCGTCGATAAGTACAATCTTATTATCCACGTTATTCACATAGTCTCTGGCCTCGCGGCTAAAGGAGGAGGTGGTGATAAAAACGCCTTTTTTGGCGCGCTCGCCTTGCAGGGCCCCGGCGAATTTTTGTATTTCCGGTCGGCCAACCACATTATCCCAACGCTTGGCTTGCAGGTAGATAGTGTCGAGCCCCAGGCGGTCTTCACGAATAATGCCATCAATGCCGCCATCGGCACTGGCTTTGGTGGCTTCGCCCGCTTCTTTGCGGGAGCCGCCGTAGCCCATTTTTATCATTAAATCGACCACCAGCCGCTCGAAGAAGAAGGGTGAAAGGTCTTTTATCTGGGCCATGATTTCGGTGGCCAGCTCAGTGCGCAGGCGCTGATAGGCCGCTTCGATGGCCTCAGTGGGCGTGGCCTGTTCGCTGGTGATGGCCTCAAGCACTTCCGCCTCATCTCCCGCTTTGTTGCTTTGGCTGGTGAAGCTCTGAAATTCCTCAAACTGCTTTAAGTCACTGGCCTTTAGTTGCCGATAGTCTTGCTGTAATACGCTCAGGCCCCGTTCGGTGATGCGAACATGACCGCGTTTGGGATATTCAAGCAAACCAGCCTTCTTAAGGTAGGTCTTCGCCCAACCTATACGGTTTTCGATGACGGGCTGATTGCCACTGGGCAGCAGCTCGGCCCGCTCGTCATGGCTTAAGCCAAATTCATCACTCAGGCGCTCGTAGAGAACGCGCAGCGTGTAGATCTGCTGGTCAGCGACGGCTTTAAGCAATGGTAGTAAAAGGCTTTGGTAGTCGGGGATGGTCATTGTGCGTTAGCCTCTTTCCATAGTTCGAGACTTTGCCAATTGGCCGGAAAGCCCATCGCCTTCGGATCGATATTGTGCTGCTCTACCAGTTTCAACAAGCGTTGGGTCCAGGTAGAACCGGGGCTTATCTGGCCCATAAAGTGGTGGCAAATCACCAGAGTATTGTAAATGCGCCTAGGCTGCTCCAGGTTGCAACTGGCTTTAAGTCTCTGAGGTTTTTTCGGCGGCTTTGTGGTCACCGTTAATTTGCGGTTCCAGACGCGGCTGTGATGGGCGCACAGATTTCTGACATAGGCCAGGTGGCGAATAAAGCTTTTTAATACCTGTTCATTCAGTTGGTAGTTTAAGGCTACATCGGCCCGGTCACTGGGTTTTAGGTTGGTGATCCAGCGTGACAACATGCCCAGGGACATAACCTCCACCACGCTCCAAATAGGCGGCATTTGTGGCTCAGTGTATTTGGCCTTGTAATGGGTAATAAAAAGCTCATCGGAGCGCTCAATTTCACGGGCTAGTTTACTTAGATTGGACTGGTGCCAGTCGGTGCGATGACAATGGCCGGAGTCTAAATAAGAATGTGCGCCGTATTTGCTGGCCAGAACATAAGCCCATGTAGCACGTACCGAGATCTCAATACGTTCAATGGCATCGAGCAGCAACAACCTAAGTTCGCGGTCAAACACATAAAGATTAAGCACGTCTTCAAAGCGCGCGTCAGGTTTAAAACGATGCGAGGCATGGTCTTGCTCAAAAGGCAGCCAGTAGCCGCTGAGACGATAATAGTTTAAGTGTTTAAGGTAATGCTCAGCTTGTTGCTCATCATCAATGACTAGCCCTCGAGCTTTAAGCTGGCTAATTTGCTCTTGGTAGGACAGTGGCGGTTTATTAAACTGCATAGCCGCCCCGCAGAAAAAAGTAACCCACCCGTTTGAGGGTACGCCGAAGCGCATAGCCTTGGTGGGTTTTGTTAATGCCGAGTATAGTGTTACTGAAACGGTTTTTCAATGCTGAAAAAGTCGCCATCACGCCGACAGCTCCTCAATCATCTGTTTGATCTTATCCGTGCATAGCTTGAGGTCTGCGTCAATCTCCTCGAGCGGACGAGGCGGCTCGAAGACGTAAAAGTGGCGGTTGAATGGAATTTCAAAGCCCACGAGACCCACTTCGCCGTCTTGCTCGTCGCGCTTGCTCTCATCTATCCAAGCGTCGGGCACATGCGGTTTCACTTCACGCGTAAAGTAGTCGTCGATGTTTTCTGTCAGGGGCACGTTTTCGTAGTCACGTAAGCTGGTGTCTGCCTCTGCGTTGCCTTTTTTATCGGTACAGATATCCGCATCACTGTCGCGTTCGCTTAACGCATTCAGTACGGCTTTGAGTTGTGCGGCGGTGAGCTTGATGCCACTGGCTTTAAGCTGGGCGTTCAACGCTTTTGTGAAGTCATCACGGTTGGTAAACAGGGTGTCGGCGTCAATGTGCTGAATCGCCAGCTTGAGTTGGTCAAACACTTCAGTATTAAGCTTTTGTAGCGTTTTTTCCTCATCTAACCGGGCGATACGTGCTTCACTGGCCTGGAAGTTAAGCCGTAATGGACGCTCGATGGTGATGCGACGATAGCCGAATGCCTCGTTAGGGAACACTTTGCTGTTTTGGGTTTCTTCCATCGCGCCGTATAAACGCACCAAATCGTTGATGTTCTCTTCGGTCAGATATTTACGCTTGCTACCAAGTGATTTGCGCATTTTGGCAAAGGCTTCACTGCCGTCAATGAGTTGCAGCTTGCCTTTACGCTCAGGCTTTTTGTCGTTGGACAAGATCCAAATATAGGTACTGATGCCAGTATTAAAAAACATGTCTGTCGGCAACGCGACAATCGCTTCGACCAAATCGTTTTGCAGCAAGTAGCGACGAATTTCAGATTCACCACTGCCTGCCGAGCCGGTAAATAAGGGGCTGCCGTTTAAGACAATCCCAATGCGGGAGCCACCTTCACGCGGATCGCGCATTTTACTGACCAGGTGCAACAAAAACAGTAGTGAGCCATCAGAGACACGCGGTAAACCGGGGCCAAAGCGCCCATCAAAGCCTTTATTGTTATGCTCGTCATTCACCACACGCTGCGAGCCTTTCCAGTCCACCCCAAACGGTGGGTTGGCTAGCATGTACTTGAACCTTTCATGCCCCAGCTGATCACTCGACAAGGTGTTGCCGAGCTTGATGTTCTCAACCTGTTGGCCTTTGATCATCATATCCGCCATGCAAATCGCGTAAGACTCTGGGTTGAGCTCTTGGCCAAACAACCTCACCGTCACTTGCTCACTGATTGACTGCACGTACTCTTCTGCTTCAGATAAGAACCCACCCGTGCCTGCCGTTGGGTCATAGATGGTGATAATGCTGTTGGGTGAAAGGACCTCTTCCTGGCCGGTCATTAACAATGAGGTGGCCGCATGCACACAGTCACGCGGGGTAAAGTGCTCACCGGCGGTTTCGTTGGAGCTTTCAGCAAACTTACGGATCAGCTCTTCAAAGATGAGCCCCATGCCATAGTTGGAGATATTATCGGGCGATAGATCGATTTTAGCGCCAAATTGCTGCGTCACCTGATACAGAAGGTCAGCCTCGGCCAACTTCAGCACAAACTCTTCAAAGTTGAAGTGCTCGAAGATTTCACGGGCAGACTGGCTAAACGACTGCACGTAAGAGATTAAATCTTCCGCTGTTTGGGTATCGGATAAGGTCGCGAGCGATAACGGGGAGGCGTTGAAAAACTGATGACCTGACGCCTTTAATAGCAGCAACTCTCGTGTGGTATCGGGTTTGTTTTGATGTTGCTGCGCCGCTTCTAGCACCTTTTGTTTATTGGGCGCTAATACGCACTCTAAGCGACGTAAGAGGGTAAACGGCAGGATCACCCGCCCATACTGAGATTGTTTGAAATGGCCGCGTAAAAGGTCGGCCACCGACCAGATAAAGGAAGCGGTTTGAGAGTAGTTTTCAGTATTCACAGCATACCCTATTGATTGTTTTGCGATTCTTAAATTGCCGTCATTATGCCACGGATGCATCCCATGTCACGGCGAGCAGGTTCATCTTGAGGGGATCGTCAGGGGGCTGGGTTCATAACCATGAGTACGGTGCGCCTGCGTCTCAACTCATTGAACGCGGCGACGCTCAGCGGCATCAAATTTACTCAACTTCAAAATACTCTCCATGCTTAGAGCTTATAACGCCAGCATGCGCGGCTACGGAATGGAGGCGAAGCAGCAATGCAGTAGGCGTCGCGTGCCTGGCCTTGTTATGTGTTTAGATTTCTACAGTACAGGGCATATTTTTCGAAATCATTCCGGCTGTAGGCGCCCTCCGCGAGAGTCAAAGGCTCACCATTTAAGAAGCGCTTGTGATGTATATACGGCTCTAACTTATCCCATGTTTTTACAAAAACAGGCCCCCACATTTTGGAAAAATGCT
Source organism: Salinivibrio sp. VYel1 (assembly GCF_009377945.1). Classification (NCBI taxonomy): domain Bacteria; kingdom Pseudomonadati; phylum Pseudomonadota; class Gammaproteobacteria; order Vibrionales; family Vibrionaceae; genus Salinivibrio; species Salinivibrio sp. VYel1. The sequence goes on from NZ_RSAM01000014.1 coordinate 16,991, forward strand.
CCTGACTGATAAGTCCAGACATAGTCAGATAAGACAGTCGTTGCATCACAATACTGACACGATACGCTGCATCAACGGTTTCTTTAGACCAAGCAACCTCGTGCTCTTCAGTCCCAAGTTCTCCATCCGCATAGTCACCTGCATCACGAAGCAATAATAGGTCTGGTTTTATCTTTGACATTTCATCCATTGCCCAAAGTAGAAGGGTACTGTCTCTATTTTTTACTTCTTCTTTGATGGTGCGGTAAGCAAAAATTACCGACACGAGTAAGAAAAAATTGATGAGAAGCATCAGGATTGATGTAATTGCTGAAACACCAGACCAATCCAGCGGGTTTAATGCTACCTGAACCGATTCCATCTGACCTCCCAGCTAGAAATATACATAACGCCAAAAATAAGGGGAATATACAGTTCGCTATCATGCGCGAAGCGCGAGCCAACTGTATATATGCCATTTGATTATATTTTTATATTTTTAATTACTCAACGGTTAGCCCTTGTTTTCTAAATGAGATAGCTTTTTCTAGTGTGAAGTTTTTATCGATCCATTTTGATGCTGTTCGCGGAGAAAATCCTGCCTTATTCCATTCAATAATTTTTTTAGGAGACTTGATACCTACTTGAATCCAATCTTTGGCATCAGTTGGGGTGAAACCGCTACTACGAAGAGCTTTTGCATCATATGCTTGTACTCCAATACCTTGCCATGCGCTTGCTTCTTGGTGAGGCATCGAATCCCACGGGCTATACGAAGCACAGCCTGTCAGAGTTAAGAGCCCTGTCAATACTACAGCTTTTACAACTTTCTTCATTATCATCTCCTTTGTTTAATGATATTTGTGATTAATATACTTGCTAATGCTAAAAATATGACGCAGAGCTAACGTGCGCCGCTTACAGCCTCACCGTTAAGCGCCTTGTTATGCACAAGAATGCCGAGCGTCAGAGCCCACGTTTCACAGGCCAATGTCTACCACCCGTCATCATTGTCGATAGAATCGTTCCATCCGTCATTATCTCGATCATTGTCGATCGAGTTTGACCAGCCATCGTTATCGCCGTCGTTATCAATTGAATCCGCCCAACCGTCATTGTCTGCGTCATTGTCAATTGAATCGGCCCAACCGTCGTTGTCTGCGTCATTGTCGATGGAATCTGCCCAACCATCGTTGTCACGATCGTTGTCGATGGAATCTGCCCAGCCGTCATTATTGTTGCCGCCGTCCCCGTAAAATCCTCCTTGTGCTAAAGATATACTTGGCGTGGAAAGGAGGACCGCAGCAACGAATATTGCTAGGCGGTAACTGTGCCTGGTTCCTTGGTTCTTCATAGCGTCGTCCTCTGTTCTAGTTTTCTGCTGCAATGAATATCCATGTTTGGTGCATAACGCTTACAGCACGCGCGGTTACGGAATGGAGGCGGAGCCGCAATGCAGTATCCGTCGCTGTGACTGTGATTGTTAGCTATGGCTTCGGGACTTCTTGCGGGAACGCGCCTTATCGAGATGACCAGCCCAAGCCTCACCTATTTTCCACTCCGAATGCTCAACATCTTTTCTCATCGTTGAGATAAACCAAAGGTCAGCAGCGCTGAGTGTTATACCGAGGAACAAGAACGACCAAGCGATAGGGTTAAAATCGATACTTGAAAATATTAGGAACCCAAACCCTCCAATAGCGATTGAAGTTAAGAGCACACAATACTGCTGGATGATTTTATGGCGATAAATTGAGAGCGTGTGCTGAATTAACGAAGATGCATCAGATCTTTCATTCGCTGTAGTTGATTCATCGACAACCTTAACGAGAAAATCACGGAATCTATCAGCTCTTTCATCGCGTTCTGAACGATAAGCACGGTACTTGCGAAATAGCCGTCTACCTCCACCGATTGCCATGGCCATTAGCGCAATAACTGACGCTATGGAGCCGAAATCACTCAGTTCCATATTCATTTCAAATGTATCTCCAATTTTCGCTAACGCCGCGTTAAGTGGAGAACAACGCCAACCACCCTACCTAAACCTTTGTGCCGTAAACACTTAATTCAAAGCAAACCGAAAATGCCAAGCGTTGTGAATCCGTCTTAAACGCTTTGTTAAGTTACAATTTCCCGTGATTTTGGGCTTTCCATACCAAACTACTCAGCGAGTGTTCTAATACAGGAATTTCTCGAAAATCACAGAATGGTACAGACAACGAGTTAAACACACCCGTAATTTGTGCTGGTTCTCTATGAGTACGTACCGCATGCAAGCCATTTTCAGCACTAAAGCGAATGACTATAAAAAAGCCTTCGATCATGAAGTAATAGTACATACCGTCAGCTTCAGTCTCTCCACGATAGACATTGAGGTTGAGGATTAAGCTTTTAATTGATTTAGTATCAAATATGCTCTGTTCGTCTGTGATCCTATACATCGAGACTCTTACGAAATGATCTAATTTCAAAGAAACTCCCAGCTTAATGCTGCCACTGTATATGCATTGTCTTAACTTTTCGTTGAAGTCATCGCCTAGATCTATGCCTTGAAATTGATCAAGCGAACTAATAGAAGCACGCCAAAGAATACTGATTACATAAAGGTAAAACCTATCGTATTTAAAGTTATCCAATATGACTGCTTGGGAAGTTTTCTTCACTGGAAACTTCCCCGTTAAAAAACTATCCGAATACCTTTCATACCTATCATTTAATAACTCGTTTTCGCAAGAGCTACAGAATAGAGGTTCTTTGGGATCACAGTTGCTCAAATCAGGAGCTGTCGATTCATCGATAGTCACAGCGACTAGCTGTGATTTTCCAGAACGCTTTCTTCGACGATATATAGCTCGCGGGATAATATGCGATTCTCTTAAAGGCTTTGGTTTCAAACAAAGCTTACAAACTGTAGTCATTATTACCTCTTGGAACTTAACGCCCGGCTCACGCGCCGGTTTGGAGCCGCGAAGCGGCGGAAAACCGGTCGCTGTGCAGCCGTTGGTTATGTTTTCCTCGAAATACTGCACTTTCTAATTAATGGGGAAAGAGAGAAAGAATCAATCACCCCGGAAACCTGAACAAGCTCGCCTTTATTAATTGTGAGCAACGCTTCTTTATGATTTTCCTCGAACACTGCAATGACGTGGATTCCAAAATTTTCCTTATTTTTAGACGTTAAGCTCACCCACAAGTATCCGTCTCGCTCCTCGCTCACAGAGGAAAATGTAGCTGTCCAAACCACCTTCTGCCCAACATAATTCTTCTCGAACTGGTCCCGTTGTAGCTCCGTTAGTTCCTTGTCTTTCCATGACTCATAAAAAAGATCCATATCATTCAGTAGAGAAGTTGACTCGACGATCTTCTCAAATTTATCGGCTTTATCCTCTAAAACTTCCGCAGAAATTGTCCGATCCTGAGAAGGAGCCGAAACCGAAGGTGACGGGTTGGCAGGAACTCTTTCCGGTTCATTTTTCTGTAGTTGCTTTCGAATCTCCTCCACGTTGTTTTCAAGAACCGATATCCGAAAATCCCGCGGCTTAACGAAAAGCACATCCATGACCTTCCATATACCTGCGACCAAAGGGATCAACCCTGCAAAAAAACTAATAACAGGATTTTGTTGGATTATTTCCAGCACAAACTGTGTCCTCTATGAAACATAACATTGTATTAGTGCGCACGCGCGATTTCCCAAAACCGTTATCCGCATTCTCTTCTACCTAACTGGCTGTTACCAATAGAATTTCTCACCTCTAACGGATATTGCTCTTCCGCGAAAGTGTGCATGCCGCCTATCTCTACTCAGGTATTCACACTATCCCCAAGCGTGAATCTGTAAACGCATGACTTATCGACTCTTTTTATCATCCATTCTGGGATAGTGTGAATTGGTCACGGATAAACGCGCACACTATTGAGTATCTCTGCCCGATAAGCTGGTTAAGCATCCAGTGTTTAGCCATGCTACCGCCGATCAGTTGTCGGCACCTAACACGCCATTGAGTTGGCAAATTTGCCATTAGTGTATCAAGGGCTGTTTTGGTTTTCGTGCGCTATTGTCCAAAGTGTTAGATAAGCCATATTTTGTGAGATGGGTTCAAGAAGTTACCTAGGGCAAAACGGATGAATCGTTTTAGTGGACGTTTGGATCAGGCAGGGGAAAGATGACTGCTAGCAGGTTCGGAGTGTTGTACACCTCTCAGTGTCACCCCGCTGATTTTTTCTAATGCGAAAACGGGAGTTGTACCCGTTCCTTGTTTGACTAAGTGTTTGACTAAAAATCAGCAGGCACAAAAAAGGCGTAGTAGGTACTAACCTGCTACGCCTTGCTATGACTGGTGGCCCCTCCCAGACTTGAACTGGGGACCAATCGATTATGAGTCGACTGCTCTAACCACTGAGCTAAGGGGCCGAATGGAATGGGATTATAGGGGAAGGCTCACAGGGTGTCTAGCTGTAAGGGGGGCGAATTCAGTATGCTTTTTGAGCACTTAGCGTGTTGCGGATAAACAAGCGCCGCCAATGTGGCGGCACTCACGCTTTGCTTGCTTAGGAGGCTGCCGCCTTATTGCATGGCGGGGTCTTGGCTGTCTTCAGCCGGCCAGGTGCTGTTGTCGTCTTCTGGCATTGGTTGCGTGTCGCAATCCGTGCCGCCGTCTGGGCAGGTTACCACGGGTTGGTCGCCTTGTGGTTGGCTGGCTTCGTTGGCCATCGCGGGGCCGGCGAGACCAATCATCATCATGAGTGCGCTAAGAGTCAGTGCTTTGTTTTGTGTTTTCATCATGTTCTCCTTCCTAGTATTGTCGTTGCCCTTGAGGACATAAACACTATCTCTCACTCATCGCGCGGCCCTGTCATTCCCCCGCTATAAGGCAGTAAAAGGATTGTCTAGTTTGTCGCCAATTTATCAGCATTGTCAGTGCTTGATTAAATCCCCCTCCCGCGGTCAGAAAACCATCAAAACGGTGTGTTATTGGTCAATTTATGGCCTTTACGCTCGGATTTGTCGCTTGCATCTTGCTAGCACGCGCTTTACCATCAAAGAATAATTAAACATAAATATCGATTTAATATTCATTTTGGCGCGTTATTTAGGGATAGATATGAAAAGCGACCTCTACCAGCAATCACTGCTCACCTTACTCGACTTGTCACCTCAGCAAATCCACGATCTGATTGATGATGCCGCCGCACTTAAAGCGGCCAAAGCTCGCGGTGAGGAAACGCCGCAACTAACAGGCAAAAATATTGCGCTGATTTTTGAGAAAACCTCGACCCGTACGCGCTGTGCCTTTGAGGTGGCGGCGTTTGATCAAGGCGCGCAAGTCAGTTACCTCGGCCCTAGCGGCACCCAAATTGGCCATAAAGAAACCATGAAGGATACCGCGCGGGTATTAGGGAGAATGTACGATGGCATTCAATACCGTGGCTTTGGCCAAGAAGTGGTCGAGACGCTCGCCGCGCATGCCGGGGTGCCGGTGTGGAATGGCTTAACCGATGATTTTCACCCTACCCAGGTGTTGGCCGATCTGCTCACCTTGCAAGAGCACAGTGACAAACCGCTTGATCAAATCGCGTTTGCGTATGTGGGAGATGCGCGCAACAACATGGGTAATTCGCTATTGGTCGGTGCGGCGAAAATGGGCATGGATCTGCGCCTGATTGGCCCCAAAGCCTATTGGCCTGAGGCTGATTTGATTGCCGCCTGCCAAGATATCGCCGCCAATACTGGCGCGACGATCACCTTAACCGAAGACACCGCAGCGGTGAACGGCTGTGATTTTGTGTATACCGATATCTGGGTGTCGATGGGTGAGCCCGAATCGGTCTGGGCGCAGCGCGTGGCCGATCTCACCCCTTATCAGGTTAACCCCGGTTTGATGGCCGCCACCGCGAATCCACACGCTAAGTTTATGCACTGTTTGCCTGCCTTTCATAACGATGAGACTGGTGTGGGTAAACAAATCGCCGATCAATACGGGCTTAATGGCTTGGAGGTGACCGACGAGGTGTTCGAATCTGAGCAGTCGATCGTCTTTGACCAAGCAGAGAACCGTATGCATACCATCAAGGCTGTGATGGTTGCCACACTCGTCAACGCAAGCACGTAAACGATTGCACTTTTGCTTGCACGACATAAATAGGGGCGTATAATTCGGCCAGATTTCACTACACGGCCAGAAGTTATGTTGGTTATTCCACCCACAAACAGCGATTTATCCGCCCCATTACGGGACGGTATCCGCATTGGTCGTGATCGTAAAAACCTCCGTTTAGGAGGTTTTTTTTTGCCTGTAGCACACTGCAAAGAAAGGGACTCGCGTTATGGCCAATACGCTTTATAACAAACATATTATTTCCATTCCCGAGCTCAGCCGCGACGAGCTGGAGTTAATCGTCGCCACGGCGGGCGAGCTAAAAGCGCGCCCTAACCCGACGCTGTTGAAGAATAAAGTGATTGCCAGCTGCTTTTTTGAGGCGTCGACGCGCACACGTTTGTCGTTTGAAACCGCGATTCAGCGCCTTGGCGGCTCGGTGATCGGCTTCCCCGACGGTGGCAATACCTCGTCAGGCAAAAAAGGCGAAACCTTGGCCGACTCAGTACGGGTGATTTCTTCGTATGTCGATGGCTTTGTGATGCGCCATCCCAAAGAAGGCGCAGCGCGGTTGGCCTCGGAGTTCTCTGACGGTGTGCCAGTAGTGAACGGTGGTGATGGCGCTAACCAGCATCCAACCCAAACCCTGCTCGACCTGTTCTCGATTTACGAAACCCAAGGCCGGCTCGATAACCTCAACATTGCCATGGTGGGCGATCTGAAATATGGCCGAACCGTGCATTCACTGACGCAAGCCTTGTCAAAATTCGAGGGTAACCGCTTTTTCTATATTGCCCCGGATGCCCTGGCGATGCCTGAGTATTTGTTAGATGAGCTGACTGCCGCGGGCCACCCGTATAGCCTGCACAGTAGCATCACCGATGTGGTGCCTGAGCTGGATGTATTGTATATGACGCGGGTACAAAAAGAGCGCTTTGATGAATCAGAGTATGCGCACATTAAAGCGGCGTTCATTTTAAATGCGGGGATGCTGCGTGATGCCAAACCCAACATGAAGGTGATGCACCCCCTGCCCCGTGTGGATGAGATTACTGTGGATGTCGATAAAACCCCGCACGCCTATTACTTTGAGCAAGCTGAGAACGGCGTCTATGCCCGAGAAGCCCTGCTGGCACTGGTATTAAACGAACAGGTTGAAGGAGTTGCAAAATGAGCACGGATAACAAACTACAAGTTGAAGCCATCTGTCACGGCACGGTGATCGATCATATTCCCGCGCACATTGGCTTTAAGATCTTAAACCTGTTTCAAATGCACGGCAGCGATCAGCGGATCACCATTGGCCTTAACTTGCCATCGTCGGCGTTAGGCTGCAAAGATCTGATCAAAATCGAGAACGTGGTGATCAGCGAAGATCAGGCCAGCCAACTCGCATTGTACGCCCCACAGGCAACCGTGAATCAAATTGAAGATTACCAAGTGGTCGCCAAGTTGCCGCTGACCTTGCCTGAGGTGATTCAAGGCGTGTTCCGCTGCCCAAATTCTAACTGTATTACTCACGGTGAGCCGGCGGTCGATAGCTCATTCCGCGTGCTGAGTGAAGCAGACGATGTGAAGCTGCGCTGCAAATACTGTGAGAAGGTGTTCTCGCGCGAGATCATGACCGAGCGTCATTGATTCAGACGCCGTACATTGAGGGCGTCGAGTCGGGCGCCTTTTCTGTGCGGCAGGCCCCTGCGCATAAAAAAACCAGCACTTGGGTGCTGGTTTTTTGTGTCTTACCTTCGGTAGAACTTGCGACGCGGTTATTTCACCACGGTTAGCGTCGGCTTGCCTTTTTTGCTTGGCGTAGCCGGCGTGTCGTCTTCGTCATCGGCTTGCGGCAAGGCGTCTGGGTCGTCAACGCTGTCAACCGACACCAAAGGCGGCTCGTCGTCTTCTACCTCGCTGGATGAGGGAGATTGTTCAAACATTTCCTCCTCATCGGCCTGCGCGTAGGCGGGCTCCATATCAAACATGGTGCCGGCACCATTTTCACGCGCATAGATGGCGAGCACTGCGGCCATAGGCACGAAGACTTGTTGAGGCTTGCCACCAAAGCGGGCATTAAAGCACACATGGTCGTTGCTAAGCTCTAAGTTTCCCACCGCACGCGGGGCAATGTTGAGAACAATTTGTCCGTCTTTGACGTAGTCAAACGGGACTTGTACCCCAGGTAACGTCGCGTCCACCACCATGTGTGGGGTGAGATCGTTATCCAGTAACCAATCATAGAACGCGCGAACCAAATAGGGGCGGCGTGGTGTCATCGCAAATTCTGATGTAGACATTATTGACCTGTTAGTCGCATTTCACGTTCAGCTTCTGTCAGTGAGGCGAGAAACGAATCACGCTCAAACAGACGCGTCATGTAGTCTTTTACTTGCTTCGCGCCTGGGCCAGTTAGCTCAATACCCAGTGCCGGCAAACGCCACAGCAGCGGGGCTAAGTAGCAATCCACCAAGCTAAACTCTTCGCTTAGGAAGTAGGGATCTTCGGCAAATACCGGTGCCAGCGCCAGAAGCTCTTCACGCAGCTGCTTACGCGCTTTGTCGGCGTCGTCAGCACTGCCTTCCATAATTTGGTCAACCAAGGTATACCAGTTGCGCTTGATGCGATACATCATCAAACGGCTTTGTGCACGGGCAACAGGGTATACCGGCATCAATGGCGGGTGAGGGAAACGCTCATCCAAGTATTCCATGATGATATCCGCGTTGTACAACGCTAACTCACGGTCTACCAAGGTTGGAACAGAGTTATAAGGATTTAAGTCAACCAGATCTTCTGGCAGATTATTCGGATCCACCAGCTCGATTTCTACACTGACACCTTTCTCTGCGAGGACGATGCGTACCTGATGACTATAGAGATCAGATGCGTCAGAGAATAACGTCATCACCGAGCGTTTATTGGCAGCAACAGCCATCAACCCCTCCAGGATGTTCAATAACAATAGAAAGCAATGGGGACCTAAAGTCCCCATTGCGGATTAGCAACACACTAGATTAACCGATCAGTGCACATCGCGCCAATATTCTTTCTTGAGGAAGTACGCCAAAATCAAGAATACCACGAAGAAACCAATCACCCACCAGCCCAGTTGCTGGCGCTCTAGCTTCACAGGTTCCCCTGAATATTCAAGGAAGTTAACCAGATCGCGCACCGCATTATCGTACTCGCTGGCACTGAGTTCGCCGTTGCCATCAGACTTGAGACCCACAAACTCTTCCACCGGCTCACCGTCCACCATACGTGTTTCGTATACTTTACGGGGTGTCCCTTGCAGCTCTTCAAGCACGTGTGGCATACCCACGTTCGGGAACACGGTGTTGTTCACGCCAAATGGGCGAGATGGGTCAACGTAGAACGAACGTAAATAGGTATATAGCCAATCCACGCCACGCACACGTGCCACCAAGGTGAGATCGGGAGCGGGTGCACCGAAGTACTGCGCGCCCGCCTCTTGCGTCATGGCGTTTTTCATCAACTCGCCGTAATCAGCATTCTTATCGACAATCAGGTTGTCTTCCATCAAGTCTTTAGGAATATTGAGATCTTCGGCCACACGCTGATAGCGCTGATACTGCGTAGCATGGCAACCAAAACAGTAGTTCATGAACAGTTTGGCGCCACGTTGCAATGAGGCTTTGTCCGTCAAATCATTGTTGGCTTCGTCCAAGTGGACATTGCCACCGGCGGCCATCGCCAAAGAGGGCAACAGCGCGCACAAGATTACAATCCATTTTCTCATTTGAATGTCACCCTCTCTGGTAGCGGTTTTGTTGCCTCATTTTTGCTGTAGAAGAACAACAGCACGAAGAACATGAAGTAACAGAAGCTGAAGATCTGCGCCAGCAAGGTGTACGTTGGGGTTGCTGGCAACGCGCCCAGAATACCCAGAGCAATAAAGGCAATCACAAATTGGACGATGTTCGCCAAGTGCAGCTTGCTGCGGTAGCGGTATGAGCGCACACGGCAGCGGTCAAGCCACGGTAGGATGAACAGCATCACAATCGACGCGCCCATGGCAATAACACCAATTAGCTTGTCTGGGATCGCACGCAAAATCGCGTAGAACGGCGTGAAGTACCAAACAGGGGCAATGTGCTCAGGGGTCTTCAGCGGGTTAGCCGCTTCAAAGTTGGGTGGCTCAAGGAAATAACCGCCCATTTCGGGATTAAAGAAAATCACGTAGGCGAACAAGATGCCGAACACACCCACACCAATCAAGTCTTTCACTGTCCCGTAAGGGTGGAAAGGAATCGAATCAATGATCTTATATTTCTTGGTGTAATCCGGGTGGAACTTGAACTGTGACTGCTGGCCATCGTCATCTGCCTCACCTTTCGGTAATTTAGTGTCGATACCATCTGGGTTGTTTGAGCCCACTTCGTGCAGTGCAAGCACGTGCAATGCCACCAACAGCAAGAGCACAATCGGCAGTGCAATCACGTGGAGGGCAAAGAAACGGTTCAAGGTCGCGCCAGAGACAACGTAGTCACCACGAATCCACAGTGTTAGGTCATCACCAATCACTGGGATGGCTCCGAACAAGGAGATGATAACCTGTGCGCCCCAGTACGACATTTGTCCCCATGGCAGCAGATAGCCCATAAAGGCCTCAGCCATCAGCACCAGGAAGATCAGCATACCAAATAGCCATAACAGCTCACGTGGCTTTTGGTAGGAGCCGTAGATCAGGCCACGGAACATATGCAGGTAGACCACCACAAAGAAGGCCGAGGCCCCGGTGGAGTGCATATACCTCAAGAGCCAGCCGTACTCCACATCACGCATGATGTATTCAACAGACGCAAATGCGCCTTCCGCTGAAGGTACGTAGTTCATGGTTAGCCAAATCCCAGTAAGAATTTGGTTAACCAGAACCAGCATTGCGAGCACCCCAAACATATACCAGAAGTTGAAGTTCTTCGGCATGGGGTACTCAGTCATGTGTTTGCGATACGCATTCATCGCTGGAATGCGTTTCTCAACCCAGTTCAGCAAGTTTTCCATTACGCAGTCCCCTCATCTTGTCCCACGAGTACCCGTTTGTCGTCCAAGTACATGTAAGGTGGAACGACCAGGTTTAGTGGTGCAGGTACGCCTTGGAATACGCGTCCTGCCATGTCAAATTTGGAACCATGACACGGACAGAAGAACCCGGCTTTCACCCCACTCACTTGCTCACTGAAACTGTCAGGCAGGTAGGTTGGCGAACAACCTAGATGGGTACAGATACCAACCGCGACGAAAATTTCAGGTTTAATAGAGCGGGTCTGGTTGGCTGCGTATTCTGGCTGTTGCGGCTGTGCCGAACCGGGATCACGAAGCTGGTCCTCGAAGCTAGACAGCTCTTCGACGACCGCGTCACTACGACGCACGATCCATACAGGTTTTCCTCGCCACTCAACACGGATCATTTGTCCGTCTTGTAGCTTACTGATATCGACTTCGACAGGCGCGCCCGCCGCTTTGGCTTTCGCGCTTGGGTTCCAAGACTTAATAAAAGGTACGGCAACTGCTACGGCCCCTAAACCGCCAACAACTGACGTCGTCGCAGTCAGGAAACGGCGTCGGCCGGTATTCACTGGCGCATTGCTCATCCAACATTCTCCCATGTGCTCCCGCTTGGATTTTTATTGTGTCCTTTGCGTCCATGGAGCGTACGGCTTACTTAAAAACGAATATGTAATAACGGCTGACTGGGATCAGTTCGATTAAATCTTAGCTGCTATTACGTCGGCTAGATGATAGAGAAAACCCTACTTTTTGACAAGATAAAGCTACCTTTTTGTAACAAATGTGAGCGGTGTGCACAGAATTGAGGAAAGGGTAATAAAAATGTTGGAAAGTGAGTGCTTATACACTGTTTTGAAAGGAAATAAATGAGTATTGCACCCAAGAATGACGGATAAATTGATGGATAAAAAAAGCCTGGCGTTGCCACCAGGCTTTTGCAGCAAATCTGACTGGAACGTCGATTAACGCTTCGAGAACTGCGGGCTGCGACGTGCTTTGCGTAGACCCACTTTTTTACGCTCAACGCGACGAGCGTCACGCGTAACAAAGCCAGCTGCACGTAGCGCAGGACGTAGTGACTCGTCATACTCCATCAGGGCACGAGTGATGCCGTGACGGATTGCGCCAGCTTGACCAGAGATACCACCACCAGAAACGGTGATGTACAGGTCTAGCTTCTCGGTCATTTCTACCAGCTCAAGCGGCTGACGAACGACCATGCGAGCGGTTTCGCGACCGAAATAAGTCTCGAGAGAACGCTTGTTGATCTCGATGTTACCGCTGCCCGGCTTGATGAAGACACGCGCTGCGGAGCTTTTGCGACGGCCGGTGCCGTAGTATTGTTCTGCCATTGCTTTATTCCTCTTAGATGTCTAGTACTTGCGGTTGTTGTGCCGCGTGCTTGTGCTCAGAACCTGCGTAAACTTTCAGTTTACGGTACATAGCACGACCTAGAGGACCGCGTGGCAACATACCTTTAACGGCTTTTTCAATAACCAGTTCAGGTTTTTCCGCGATCAGTTTTTCAAAGCTGATTGACTTGATGCCACCAATGTAGCCAGTGTGGCTGTAGTACATCTTGTCAGACTTTTTGCGGCCAGTAACAGCCACTTTCTCAGCGTTGATAACAACGATGTAGTCACCGGTGTCAACGTGAGGAGTGTATTCTGGCTTGTGCTTGCCACGCAGACGCGTTGCAATTTCAGTGGCCAGACGGCCCAGCGTTTTGCCTTCAGCGTCTACAACGAACCAGTCGCGTTTTACAGTTTCTGGTTTAGCAACGAAAGTTTTCATGCTAATGATTACCCGATTAATAAGTTTCACTTCAGGAGCCTAAGCTCCCACTGTTAAGCGCCCATACATCACCCCTTCGAGTGGTGGTACACTCGGCCTAAGCCTTTCAACAGTAACGGTGGGTCGCGAGATTATAGGGAAGAGTGGAGAAAAAATCACCTCCTTTTGGCAAAAAAATTCGGTGGATTTTTTTCAGTTGGTGGTTGTTTGGCTACTGCACACCATTGTGTTGCGGGACGCGCGCCGTTAGCGAGCTTGCGCCCCGCGTTCTATCCGATTTAGGGCAAATGCGGCAACGCAAGATAGTCATGGCTTTGCATCTCAATGAGGCGTGATTGGCAGCGCCTAAATTCAAACGCCAGCCGTTCGCCTTGATAGAGGCTATCCATAGGCTCCGCCGCCGAAATGATCAATTTCACGCTACGCTCGTAAAACTCATCCACCAAGGCAATAAAGCGCCGTGCGGCGTCGTCTTGCGCCCCGGTTAGCTGAGGCATATCAGCCAGCAGCACCGTATGGTAAAGGCGTGCCAGCTCCATGTAGTCGGTTTGACTACGTGCCGATTGGCAAAGCTCAGCAAAACTAAAGTGCACCACGCCGTCGCCATTTTCGAGGGTTTGCAGCGGCCGATGATTCACTTCAATCACATCCTGTTTCACCCCGCCCTCGCCATTGAGCTTTTTAAAGTAGGCATGCATTTGCGCGGTGGCGGCGTCATCTAAAGGATGATGAAAGATCTCCGCTTGCTCTAGCGTGCGTAAGCGGTAATCTACCCCTGAGTCGACATTGACCACCTCACAATGCTGATTAATCAAGGCGATCGCAGGTAAAAAACGCGCACGTTGCAATCCATTCCAATAAAGCTCATCGGGCACGATGTTGGAGGTGGCCACCAGGGTAATACCACGCGCAAATAGGGCTTCCATTAAGGTGCCCAAAATCATCGCATCGGTGATGTCAGAGACAAAGAACTCATCAAAGCACAATACTCGGGTTTCTTGAGCAAACTTATCGGCGATTTGTGGCAGAGGGTCAACCTCGCCATCCAAGGTTTTGAGCTCTTGGTGAACGCGATGCATAAAGCGGTGAAAGTGCATCCGCATCTTGTTTTCAAACGGCAAAGCGTGGAAAAACGTATCCATTAGGTAGGTTTTGCCGCGCCCCACCCCACCCCAGAAATATAAGCCTTTTACTGGGGTCACTGGCGCGGGTTCGCGCTTACGCCAAGGCAGCCAGCTGCGCTTTTCGGACATGGTGGGGACAATGGGATTGGCGACCAAGCGATGGTAGAGATCATCGAGTTTCTCCACTGCCAAACGCTGCGCCGGGTCTTCAATAAAATCGTTGTGGGTCAGATCGTTATTATAATGCTCGAGTGGCGTCATTCCGTGAAAGCCTCATTGGTTATCGCCTCGCACGCATAGTAACACGCCCCGTGAAAACGTCACACGTCGGGCGTCACCGCGCACAACAGACCAAACACGTAAGACAGTATCCCAAGCGGAAAGCGACGTGTATAGTGAGCTAAATCTTCCCTTGCTGAGTCATTGGGGAATGTACGATATTATTAGGTAGGCAAGTGATTTTACTTGTCTTGACTGACCCGTCAGTGGTATCTGTGGACAGTCAACTTGTGACTACAAGGAGCAGTTATGGCCTGGATTAATAGCCTGATCTTTCTCGTCATCGGTATCGCGGTAGGCTTCTTTATTGCCCGCATGACGACGCGCGATCTGAAACAACAAAAAAACATGAAAAGGGAGCTAGAAAAGTCACGTTACGAGCTGGAGCAATATCGCCAAGAGTTGGTGGATCATTTTGCCCAAAGCGCAGAGCTGCTCGATACACTATCCAAAGATTACAACAAGCTCTATCAGCATATGGCAAAGACCTCGACCGATTTGATGCCGAATTTGCCCGATCAGGACAACCCATTTGCTAAAAGGCTGGGTAAAATCACCGAAGTGAAGGCCGAAACAGCCAGTGAGCCGCCCAGAGACTACTCAGGCAGTGCCTCAGGACTGCTCAAAAGCGGTGAAGGTTCGCGCGCGACGAATTGATGGAGGATTGAACTTTTTCAGATTGCCCCCACTCTCACTTCATACCTCGACAATCGGAGTGTGAGTCTATGATGAAGAAGTCTTTACTAGCGATGAGTATCGCCGCGCTGACTCTTGGCGCGGCCTTTTCCCCTCTCCCAAGCCACGCTGCCCTACCGCAAACCGTAAACGGCGAAGCCATGCCGAGCTTGGCACCCATGTTGGAGAAGGTCTCTCCGGCCGTCGTCAGTATTGCCGTTGAAGGCAATAAAGTCGCGAAGCAGCGTATTCCAGAAGCCTTTCGTTTTTTCTTTGGCCCCAACCTACCGCCCGAGCAAGCCCAAGAGCGCCCATTTCGCGGATTAGGCTCGGGAGTGATCATTGATGCGGATAAAGGCTATATAGTCACCAACCACCATGTGATTGATGATGCAGACCAAATCCGAGTACAACTAAAAGATGGTCGCGAGTACGACGCCACCTTGATTGGCAGTGACGAAATGTCTGACATTGCCCTCCTCCAGTTGGATGAAGATGCCAATAACCTCACACAGATCCCACTGGCCAACTCTGACGAGCTCCGCGTGGGCGATTTTGCGGTGGCGATTGGTAACCCGTTTGGACTGGGACAAACCGTTACATCAGGGATCATCTCAGCACTGGGACGCAGTGGTTTGAATTTGGAAAACTTTGAGAACTTTATTCAAACCGATGCGGCGATCAACAGTGGTAACTCGGGGGGCGCCCTGGTGAACCTTAATGGCGAGTTGATGGGGATCAACACCGCCATTTTAGGCCCCAATGGCGGGAACGTCGGGATTGGCTTTGCGATTCCGGTGAATATGGCGAAAAGCCTGGTCGACCAAATTATCGAATACGGCTCAGTGCGCCGCGGTATGCTGGGGGTAACCGGTCGCGAGCTAACATCGGAGCTGGCCGATGCCTTTGGCCTTGCCACAAAACACGGTGCCTTTGTGAGCCAAGTCATGCCTGAATCTGCAGCAGAAGAGGCAGGCTTGGAAGCCGGGGACATCATCGTCTCGGTTAATGGCAAGAGCATCCGCAGCTTTGGCGAGCTACGCGCTAAAATTGCCACCTTGGGCGCGGGTAAGCCAGTGACCTTGGGGGTTATCCGCGACGGTGAAAACCTAGAAATGGACACCACCCTTAAAGAGGCGAGCCAAACGCAAACCAAGGCCGACAACTTACACAAAGCCCTCACCGGTGCTGAGCTGAAAAATCACGACACCGAGCCCGCTGGGGTAGAAGTGACGGCGATTGAAGAAGGGTCACTCGCCGCGCGCTATGGGCTGCGTGAAGGGGATGTGATTGTCGGTCTTAATCGTCACAAGGTTGAGAACTTAGGCGATCTGCGCAAACTGCTGGAAGACAAACCCAGTGTGCTGGCGCTCAATATCGTCCGCGACAACAGCTCCTTGTACCTGGTGATCCGCTAGTCCGCGCACGCGCGCCTGGCGCACACCGATTGATGCCTGCCTTCTCGGCAGGCATTTTTTTGCCCAGAGCGCGGTGATGATTTCCCCAACCCTCGCTGACAATGCTATTCTCTAGCTCCGCGTTAAGTTGCTTGAGGATGGCATTATTTATGCTGGCGTTATTGATTCGCTCTGTGATTATTGGCTTGGTGACGGCTGCTTTATTGTTGGTAGCGGTGCCAGACTTACGCTCGGGTCTGCTATCCGGCTTTTCAATGGCAGACAGCATCGAGGACGACCCTGTGGAGCTGGTGTCGTTCAATTACGCGGTTAAGCGCGCGTCGCCGGCAGTGGTCAATATTTACACCCGCAACTACACCGGTAACGAACGATTAGCCCTCAACACTCAGGGGTTAGGCTCTGGGGTGATCATGAGCGCTAAGGGCTATATTGTCACTAACTATCACGTGGTCGCCGAAGCCGACCAGGTGATTGTGGCTTTGCAAGATGGCCGTATTTTTACCGCCCAAATGGTGGGCAAAGATCAACGCACCGACTTAGCGGTGATCAAGGTACAAGCCGATAACTTACCCGTGATCCCGGTCAACGAGCGTTATCAGCCTGCGGTGGGCGATACGGTGCTCGCGATTGGCAACCCCTATAACCTCGGCCAAACCACCACTTATGGCATTATTTCCGCGACTGGGCGTACCGGGATGAGCTTTTATGGCCGCCAAGACTTTTTACAAACCGATGCCGCAATTAACCGGGGCAACTCCGGCGGCGCCTTGGTCAACAGTCGCGGCGAGTTAGTGGGGATTAATACCGCCTCGTTCCAGCAAGCCACCGATTTGGAAACCTACGGCATCTCCTTTGCTATCCCCTACGGCTTGACCGAGAAGATCATGAATAAACTGATTGCCGATGGCCGAGTGATCCGAGGCTATATCGGGATTGATGGACGCGATGTCAACCCAGTGATGGCGCGATTGCTGGATGCCGAGCAGCAACGAGGCGTCATGGTGTCTGATGTTGACCAAGGGGGACCGGCGGATAAAGCGGGGATCCAACCGCAAGATTTAATCATTAAGATTGATGGTCAGTCCGTACGCGGGGCACGCAGTGCCATGGATATGGTCACCGATACTCGCCCAGGCTCAACGCTAGATGTGACCCTTATTCGTGATGGTGAGACCCTGACACTGCCGGTCAAAGTGGGCGATGAAAGGCAGCGCCGCTAATACAATCGCTCTCGACGCTTATCGCGTCACGCTATAAAAAACGCCAGCAAGATGCTGGCGTTTTTGTGTCGAGTGAGAGGCAGGTTACTCCGAATCAATCCGCTCTATTTTGGCTCCCAAGGCTTGGAGTTTATCCTCGATACGCTCATAGCCTCTATCGATATGATAAATCCGATCAACAATGGTCTCACCTTTGGCAATGCAGCCAGCAATCACGAGGCTTGCTGAGGCGCGTAAGTCGGTGGCCATCACCTGTGCCCCGCTTAAGCTGTCGGTATCACCACAGATCACTGTGTTGCCCTCAATTTCTGCATGTGCGCCCATGCGCTGCAGTTCAGGCACGTGCATAAAGCGATTTTCAAAGATGGTTTCGGTGATAATACCCGTGCCTTTTGCCACCAAGTTGAGCAAGCTAAATTGGGCTTGCATATCGGTCGGAAAGCCCGGATGTGGCGCCGTGCGCACATTGACCGCTTTTAGCTCGCGATCGGTCATGTCGAGCTCAATGAAGTCATCACCGGTCACCACTTTAGCCCCCGCCTCTTCGAGCTTGTGCAATACCGCTTCGAGCAACTCCGGCGAAGTATGGCGACAAGTAATATGCCCGCCAGACACGGCCGCGGCGACCAAGAAGGTGCCGGTTTCAATCCGATCGGCCACGACTGAGTGCTTGCCGCCGCCGAGGCGCTCCACCCCTTCAATTTCAATCCGGTCAGTGCCTGCACCTGACACCTTCGCGCCCAGCATATTGAGGAACTTCGCGGTATCAACAATCTCTGGCTCACGGGCGGCATTTTCGATCACTGTGGTACCGTCAGCCAAGGTGGCTGCGCTCATGATGGTGACCGTCGCGCCAACGCTGACTTTGTCCATCACAATATGCGCCCCTTGCAAGCGGCCATCCACGGTCGCGCGCACATAGCCCTCATCCAAGGTGATGGTGGCACCGAGTTGCTCTAGACCATTGATGTGCAAGTCGACCGGGCGGGCACCGATGGCACAGCCACCAGGCAATGACACTTCGCCTTTACCAAAACGCGCCACTAAGGGCCCTAACGCCCAAATAGACGCGCGCATGGTTTTGACCAAATCATAAGGGGCACACAGCTCAGTAATGTCACTGGCATCGACATGCACAGAGCCGTTGCGATTAACCTTGGCACCTAAGCGAGATAACAGTGCCATAGTGGTATCAATGTCACGCAGCTTAGGGACATTCGCCACTTCGACCGGCTCTTCGGCCAGTAGTGAAGCAAATAAAATCGGGAGGGCGGCATTTTTCGCGCCGGAAATGGCCACATCACCTTTTAGCGGGCCATTGCCCGTCACTCGAAACTTTTGCATCAGACCCTCTTACAACTGCATCAGCTTTTTATCGCGCGCCCATTCAGTTGGGGTCATCGCTTTAATACTGACGGCATGGATATCATTGCGTGCAATATGCGCCATCAGCGGTGCATAAATCGTTTGTTGCTTTTTCACACGTGACATCCCGTCAAACATCTCTGCCACGGCAATCACTTCAAAGTGGCTGCCATCGCCTTTCACGTGCAGCTCGTCCACTGACAAAGCTGCCTCTAAAATGGCTTTAACTTCGCTTGCTTCCACGTTTAAACCCCTTTTTGATGCTCAGCATCGTCCAAAAATGTCTCTACATTGCTCAGCGATAAGAGCAACTTAAGTTGCTCTGGCACCCCTTGATAACGCACCTGTTGCCCTTTTTCACGCAGTTGCTTATCCAGGTGTAGCAACATCGCCATGCCGGCGGAATCTACACGTGATAGCGCGCTTAAATCCAGGCTCAAGGCAGTGTCAGTGGGGAGCCACTGGTCACGCTGGCGCCAAAAGTCAGGCACTGTGTCACGATCTAGCCGCCCTGACAAGTGATACTGTTGCCCGTCGCCGGCGGTGAAGCTCACGCTCATGAGGCGTCCTGCTTTTGTTTGTCTTCGCGACGGATGGGACGTTCAGCCAAGGTTTTTAATTGCTCGATGACCGAATCAATACCATCGCGACGTAGCGGTGCTTTCCATTCCGACTGCTTAGACTGGATCATACTCACGCCCTCGGCGGTGACGTCATAGGCTTGCCAATTTCCTGTCCGAGTATTTTTACGTAAGCTAAAGTCGAGGCGAATCGGTGGCCGTGACGGATCGGTAATATCGACCCGCACTTTGACAATCTTATCGTCAGGGGCAATCGGCTGATCTTTTTGTACCTCGACATCTTGGTCATCGTATTCAAGCAAGATCTGCGCGTAAGAGGCAATCATGTATTCAGTGAATGCCTCGGTAAAGGCGTCACGCTGCGCGGGCGTGGCTTTGCGATAGTACTGCGCGCCCAACACCAGTGATGCGGCATACCGAGTATGAATATAAGGCAGTAACTCATCTTTGACCACATCACGCAGCAAGTCAGGATCAGCGCGGAATAAGGTGCGGTCTTTACGCAGGCGGGTAAAGGTGTTGTCCGCCACTTGCTCGATGAGCTGATAAGGGTTGGATTGATCAACCGGCTCGCTCGCCTGGGCCACAGTGCCAAGGCTTGAAACCAGCAGGCAAACGGCGCTGCTCAGTGCGATCCATGTCTTTTTCATGCTGTTTACTCCTTGTCACCAACGCTATAGAGGAACTGACCAATCAAATCTTCGAGTACCAGTGCCGATTTGGTGTCCTGAATCTTGTCGCCGGCGTCTAAATAGCCAATACCCAGCGCTTCATCCACGAAGCCTGGGGTGATACCAATGTACTGTTCACCCAATAAACCTGCGGTATAAATCGATGCCGAGCTTGATTCCGGAAAACGTCCGGCGTCAGCATTGATTTGCAGGGTGACTTGGGGGACATAAGTCTCGGCGTCCAACGCAATGTCGGTCACTTGGCCAACGGTCACGCCACCCACTTTGACCGGTGAGCGCACTTTTAAGCCACCAATATTGTCGAACTCAGCGGTTAGCGTGTAAGTATCCGCCCGTCCCCAACGCTGGACATCGGCCACTTGAAACGCCAAGACCAATAACGCTGCAATGCCAGCAATGACAAAACAACCTACCCAAAATTCTGTTTTACGACTCTGTTGCATGATTAATTCCCAAACATGAGTGCAGTAAGGACAAAGTCTAGGCCGAGCACGGCCAACGATGAATGTACCACAGTACGCGTGGTGGCGCGGCTGATCCCTTCCGATGTCGGCGTGGCATCATAGCCGTTAAAAAGCGCAATCCAGGTCACAGCCACCGCAAACACCACACTTTTTATCAGTGCGTTGCCCACGTCATAGCCCAGATCGACCGACGCTTGCATCACCGACCAGAAACTGCCGTGGTCAATGCCTTTCCAGTCGACGCCGACCAGCTCGCCGCCCCAAATGCCCACCAGCATAAAAATCACTGCCAGCAGTGGCATGGCAATCACACCCGCCCAAAAGCGCGGTGCTATCACTCGGCGTAGCGGGTCAACCGCCATCATCTCTAGGCTTGATAACTGCTCGGTGGCTTTCATTAAGCCAATTTCTGCGGTCAGTGCTGACCCAGCTCGGCCAGCAAATAGCAAGGCAGTCACCACAGGGCCAAGCTCACGTAGCAGCGACAAGGCCACCATTTGTCCAAGGCTGGTTTCCGCGCCAAAGTCTGACAACACCAGATACCCTTGCAAGCTCAGCACCATACCAATAAACAGGCCAGAGACCATGATGATCGCCAGTGAGCGAACGCCTACCGAATAGAGCTGCTTGACCAATAGCGGGAAGGTTTTGCTCGGTTGCGGACGGCCAATCAGTGCGCCTGTCATCACAAAGGTTGCGCGGCCCATGGATTCGGCCACGCGCATGGCCCGGCGGCCCACGTCTTCTATGTGTGTTCTGATCACCGGAAAATCTCCTGGGTTAACTCGCCAGCGGGATAGCGAAAAGGTACCGGCCCATCAGCATGCCCTTCTAAAAACTGTTTTACCCACGGGTCAGGATTGTCACGCAGCGATTGGGGCGAACCACTGGCAATAATGCGGCTATCGGCGAGCAAATATACCTGATCGGCAATACTCATGACCTCTGGCACATCGTGCGAAACCACCACACATGTCAATCCCAGTGCTTGGTTAAGCTGACGAATCAAGGTCACCAGCACCCCCATGGTGATCGGATCTTGGCCGACAAAGGGCTCATCAAACAAAATCAATTCAGGGTCAAGCGCAATCGAGCGTGCGAGAGCCGCACGACGTGCCATCCCGCCCGATAAATCACTGGGCATTAATCCTTGCGCGCCACGTAAGCCCACCGCTTCTAGCTTGAGCATCACGATGGTGTGAATAAGCGACTCGTCCAAGTCGGTATGTTCGCGCAGCGGGAAAGCGACATTATCAAACACCGACATATCGGTGAATAACGCCCCTGATTGGAACAGCATGCTCATACGCTGACGGACTTCAAACAACTTGCGTCGTCCTAGGGAAGGAATAGCGTGGCCATCAAACACAATCTCGCCCGCATCGGGTTTAAGCTGACCGGCAATCAAACGCAGCAAGGTGGTTTTGCCTATCCCTGATGGCCCCATGATCGCGGTTACTTGGCCACGTGGCACTTGCAAATCAATATTGTCAAAAATGCATCGATTGCCCCGTGAGAAGGTCATCCCACTGATATCTATCAGGCTCTGTGCTGCCATGGCCGCATCTCATGGTTAGAAAGGAACAAAATTAAGTGGCTGATAATAAGGCGTCACCCACCCTAACACAAGCCACGCCGCACCTCAGCGCCCACAGGACGTGACTTATCCCTGATAATAGCAGCTTATCTTCGCTTTTCTTGTCAGACATAGGTCAGCTTACGTCCGACTAATGTAACGCTGCCATTCATAGCGACTGTTTCACGATGACCGTTTCATGGCGACCGTTTCATGGCGACCGTTTCACGGCGACCATTTCATGGCGACAACTCTCATGTTGATGAATGAAATCACCGATTTCATCGCTAAAGCACGGGCTTTTCGCTTCACATTTACCCCGTTAGCCGTCAGAATTGCACCTCATTTGTACCCAATCAAAAAACGCAAAGGATAGGTGTCATGGTCATAGCGGTTGCCATACTCATTGTTGGACTCATCGTGCTAGTGTGGAGTGCCGACCGATTAGTGTTCGGCGCGGCAGCAATCGCGAAAAACTACGGGGTCTCTCCGCTGGTGATCGGGATGACTATTTTGGCCATGGGCTCCTCTGCCCCAGAGATGATGGTCTCGGCCAACGCCGCCTTAGCGGATAAAACCGACACCGCCGTGGGTAATGTGTTGGGCTCCAACATCGCTAATATTGCGCTGATCCTCGGTTTCACCGCACTGATCAAGCCCCTTTCTATTGGCTCGACTATTATTCGTCGCGAGCTGCCTCTGATGCTAGGGGTCACCGTATTGGCTGGGGTGCTGCTTTGGAACAACCACCTAGGCTTTTTTGAAGGCGTGGGGCTGTTCACCCTGTTTGTGATTTTCATCCTAATGATGCTAAAAATCGGCAAAGACTCGGGTGGCACCGATCCAATACTGGCCGACCAACAATCGGATATTCCTAATGATGTCAGTAACCTGAAAGCGGTGCTGTGGATCATCATTGGTTTGCCATTGCTGCTGGTCTCTTCCGATCAAGTGGTTGACTCGGCGGTGACCATCGCGCAGTACTTTGGCATGAGCGATTTGGTGATCGGCTTGACCATCATCGCCATTGGCACCAGCTTGCCTGAGCTCGCCGCGTCGATAGCAGGGGTAATGAAAGGGGAAGATGATTTGGCCGTCGGCAATATTATCGGCTCAAACGTGTTCAATATTCTCGCGGTGATGGGGATCCCAGGGTTACTCAACCCCTCAGCGATCAGTGAGTATGCCATGAGCCGCGATTATTATATTATGTTGGTGCTTTCCATCATGTTACTGATTTTTGCGCTCGGTAAATCACGTAGCATCAACCGCATTGAAGGCGCTGTTTTTCTCCTTTGTTATATCGGCTATCAAGGCTACCTGTTTGTTAACGCAGCAGCCTAAACGGACACAAGTATGAGTGATTACAGTTTTGATTTTCGCCGCGCAGGGCTTGATGTGCTCAACATTGAGCAAGACGCGATTGCGCAGCTAAAAACGGCGATCGATGACCACTTCGCGGCCGCTTGCCAACTCATCTTACATGCCACGGGGAAAGTGGTGGTGATGGGCATGGGTAAATCCGGCCATATTGGTAAAAAAATCGCCGCGACATTGGCCAGCACGGGGACGCCCGCGTTTTTTGTCCATCCAGGGGAAGCCAGCCACGGCGATCTGGGAATGATAAACCAAGGTGATGTGGTACTGGCCATTTCCAACTCGGGGGAAGCCGGTGAAATCTTAACCTTGCTACCCGTGATTAAACGCCTCGGGATCCCCTTGGTCTGTATGACCGGCAACCCTAATTCCAGCATGGGTCAGCTCGCGAAAGTGAATCTTAATATTCATGTCCCGCAAGAAGCCTGCCCATTGGCCTTGGCCCCCACCTCCAGCACCACCGCCACCTTAGTGATGGGCGATGCCCTCGCGATGGCGTTGATGCAAGCCAGAGGCTTTACCGCGAACGACTTTGCCCTCTCCCACCCCGGCGGCGCACTGGGGCGTAAGCTATTATTACGTATCAGTGATTTAATGCACCAAGACGAGCGCTTACCCGTGGTTGAGGACTCCGCCACCGTCCGTGATGCGCTTTTAGAGGTGTCAGAAAAAGGCCTGGGCATGACAGCGATTGTCGATAGTCACGGGCAACTGACGGGCGTGTTTACCGATGGCGATTTGCGCCGCTTGCTGGATATGCGCATTGACCTGCATACCACCACCATTGGCTCAGTGATGTCGACAAACCCGGTGACCATTGAACCGGAACTGCTCGCGGCAGAAGGACTCAAACTCATGGAAGAGCGTAAAATTAACGGACTGCTGGTTGCTAAAAACGGCCAGCTGCTCGGCGCCCTTAACATGCATGACCTTTTAAAAGCCGGAGTTATCTAATGGCCTCCACTGTGATTGACACCCTCTATGGCCCTGTGGCTGCCGACGTTTTTCAACGTGCGGCGGCGATAAAACTGCTGATTTGCGATATTGACGGCGTCTTCTCCGATGGCCGCGTATACATGGGCAATCAGGGTGAAGAGCTCAAAGCATTTCATACCCGTGATGGGTATGGCATCAAGTCGATCATGAATGCCGGCATCGAGGTCGCAGTGATCACAGGCCGCCAATCGCAGATTGTCGCGAACCGAATGCACGCCCTCGGTGTCCAACATGTTTATCAAGGACAAAGTGACAAACTCACCGCATATCAAGACTTGTGCCGCCATGTTGATGTTTTACCCGCACACACGGCCTACATTGGCGATGACTTAATTGATTGGCCGGTGATGGAGAAAGTCGGGCTTGCCTGCTGTGTGGCCGATGGTCACCCACTCCTTAAGCGTCGAGCGCACTTTGTCACGCAAACAGGCGGTGGCTTTGGTGCCGTGCGTGAAGTGTGCGATCTGATGTTAGAGGCGCGTGGCGAACTCGACCAACACAAGGGCTTGAGTTTATGATCCGGCGGCTTGGCCTGCTTCTATTGGTCGTGCTTTGTGCGGTAACCGGTTACTATTTATTGGTTCAGCATGGCTGGCAGCGGGTACAGCAGGTCACGCCTGATGCCGAAAAACCGCTGTTTACTGGCGAAGCGATTCAAACCGTGCAATATGATGCGGACGGCGTGCGCAGCTACACGGTGCACGCCAAACATCTTGAGCATTATGCCAAGATTGATGAAACCCACTTTAACGAGCCCGTTCTGTGGACGTACAAAGCAGGCAAAGAGGAAGAATGGCGCGTGAGTGCAGACTACGCGATATTGTCCGATGACCACCTGTTGACCATGACGGGCAACGTGCGCATTTTTAACCTACTACCGAATGCGCAAATTGATTCGGTAGCCACTGATTCGGTGACCCTGAATCTCACCACACGAGATTTTTGGTCAGAGAGTCCGACGACGATCACCGGCACCCGTTTTCAAACCAAAGGTAAACGGGTGAAAGGAAATTTCGGTAACCACCAGATGGAATTGTTAGACGATGTTAGAGGCCGATATGAAACGACCCCTCGTTAAAGCGCTGGCAGGTGCCATGTTGCTGCTGTCGCATTACTCACTGGCTCTGAGCAGTGATACTGAGCAACCTATTTATATAGAGTCAGAAAGCCAGCACCTAGATATGGCGACCAACACGGTAACCTTTACCCAAAACGTGGTCCTGACCCAAGGCAGCATTAAAATCTTGGCCGATAAACTGATCGTGATTCGCCCAGAAGGCCAAGAAGGTGATGAAACCATCGAGGCGTATGGCAAGCCGGCGACGTTTGAGCAAACCATGGACGATGGCAAAGAGATTCATGGCGAAGCCAACAAACTGCGCTACGAAGTGGGCAATGAATTTCTTAAAATGTCGACCAATGCGATGCTTGAGCAAAGTGGCAATCAGGTGGAAGGCAACGTGATCACCTATGAAATCGACAAGCAACAACTTGTAGCAGAAAGTGATAGTACCAAACGCGTCACCACGATTTTGCAGCCGAGCACCAAATCGTCATCCTCTCAGGATGCATCCACGTCAGACGAGCAATAAGAGGCGACATGGCAACACTCACAGCAGCCAATTTGGCCAAAAGTTATAAAGGGCGAAAGGTGGTCGCCGATGTCAGCTTGGAAGTGAAATCCGGTGAAATTGTTGGTCTTTTAGGCCCTAACGGTGCAGGTAAAACCACGTCTTTTTACATGATTGTCGGCTTGGTCGCTCGTGACGAAGGGGCCATCTATATCGATGACAAAGACATTAGCATTCAGCCGATGCATAACCGCTCACGCCTGGGGATTGGCTACTTACCACAAGAGGCCTCGATATTTCGCAAGCTGAGCGTCTACGATAACCTAATGGCGGTGCTACAAACCCGTAAGTCGTTAAGCAAAGAAGAGCGCCAAGACAAGGCAGAAGATCTGTTGGATGAGTTTAATATTCAGCATATCCGTGACAGCCTGGGGATGGCCTTATCCGGTGGTGAGCGCCGTCGGGTAGAGATCGCGCGTGCATTGGCCGCCAACCCCAAATTTATTTTGCTGGATGAGCCGTTTGCAGGGGTCGACCCGATATCGGTGATCGATATTAAGAAAATCATCGAGCACTTACGTGATCGTGGCTTAGGCGTGCTGATTACCGACCACAATGTGCGCGAAACGCTCAGTGTCTGTGAACATGCTTACATTGTCAGCCAAGGACACTTGATTGCACACGGTACCCCTGATGAAGTGCTTAATGATGAGCATGTCAAACGGGTCTATTTGGGTGATCAGTTCAAACTCTAATGCACCTGATTACGCCAACTCGGTGAGCGTGTTCGGATAAAATATAGTGGACTGGCTCACGCTACAAACTGCCAATCAAGGCTATAGTTAATAAAGAGCGCTTGCCCTGTTAGCCAGAGCAAGCGTTTTTAACCTCTTCGGTCGTTGAAATAAGGAAAGGTGTACCGCCTCTATGAAACCCACGCTTCAGCTTAAGCTTGGACAACAGCTCGCAATGACACCGCAATTGCAGCAGGCTATCCGTCTGCTGCAATTGTCGACGCTGGACTTGCAACAGGAGATCCAAGAAGCGTTGGAAACCAACCCGCTGTTGGAACATGACGAAGGCCAAGAGCAGGAGGCCAGTCAGCACGAGCAATCCCATGATCAAGATACTGCTGAGCAAGAAACAGCAACCGCCAGCGCGGACACCATGGAAACCTCGGACGCGTTTGAAAAGAACGAAATGCCGGACGATCTCCCGGTCGATACGACCTGGGATCATCTCTACTCTGCCGGTACCGGCAACACAGGCGCAGGGGCCAGCGGATACGACGACCAACCCGTTTACCAAGGGGAAACCACCCAAACGCTCTACGACTATTTAAAATGGCAGCTCGAGCTGACGCCCTTTTCGGAAAACGATCAGGTGATCGCCATGGCGATCATTGATGCGGTGGACGATCAAGGTTACTTGTCGGTTAGCACCGAAGAGATCCTCGACAGCTTAGGAAGCGAAGAGATTGAGCTTGACGAAGTCGAAGCGGTGCTCAAACGCGTGCAACATTTTGATCCGCTGGGTGTGGCGTCTCGCTCACTGCAAGAGTGTTTGATGCTGCAACTGGCAACCTACGACGCCGATACCCCTTGGCTCAACGAGGCTCGTAAAGTGCTCACTGAACACATGGACTTACTCGCCAACCGTGATTATCGCCAGTTGATGCGTGAAACCCGGCTAAAAGAGCCTGAGCTTAAGTCAGTGATGCAATTGATTCATAGCCTCGAGCCGCGCCCAGGTAACTTGATTGTGACCAACGAGGCCGAATATGTGGTGCCTGATGTCTCCGTGTTTAAGCATCAAGGGCAGTGGGTGGTCCAAATCAACCCAGATAGCGTGCCCAAACTGAAAGTGAACGAGCAATACGCTGCCTATGGTCGTAATGGTTGTAGCCCCTCTGATAGCCAGTTTATTCGCTCACACCTACAAGAAGCCAAGTGGCTGATCAAAAGCCTGGAAAGCCGTAATGACACCTTGCTGAAGGTGGCACGCTGTATTGTCGAACATCAACACGACTTCTTTGAGTACGGGGAAGAGGCCATGAAGCCGATGGTGCTTAACGACATCGCCTTGGATGTCGATATGCATGAGTCAACCATTTCCCGTGTCACGACACAAAAGTTCATGCATACGCCGCGCGGTATTTTCGAGCTGAAGTACTTTTTCTCTAGTCACGTCAGTACCGACAATGGCGGCGAGTGCTCATCCACAGCAATTCGCGCACTGATCAAAAAATTGGTCGCTGACGAGCCGGCTAATAAGCCGCTTAGCGACAGTAAGATTGCCACATTGCTGGCCGAGCAAGGCATTAAAGTTGCACGACGGACCATTGCTAAGTACCGAGAGTCACTGGGTATTGCGCCGTCAAACCAGCGTAAGCGTCTGCTATAGGCGCCTCAACAGAAGGAAAGTGTGTATGCAAATCAATCTGACCGGACAGTCTGTCGACGTCACGCCACCACTACGCGAGTATGTGGAGACCAAGTTTGCTAAACTCGAGCGCTTTTTCGAGCACATTAATAATGTCCATGTTGTACTGAATGTCCAAAAGCTCGACCAGATTGCAGAAGCAACGCTCCACGTGAACAACGGGGAGATCCATGCAAAAGCACAATCGCATGATATGTATGCGGCCATCGATGGGCTGACCGATAAGCTGGTCAAGCAACTGAGTAAACACAAAGAAAAGCTCAAACAGCACTAAGCTATGGAACTGAAAGAAGTACTGTCAGTGGACTGCACCCGCAGTGCCGTCCACTGCTCTAGCAAGAAACGCGCCCTGGAAATCATCAGCCAGGTTGCTGCGGACAAGCTGGGCACCAACGCACAAACCTTGTTTGAATGCATGCTAAGCCGCGAAAAGCTGGGGACGACCGGCATTGGGGCGGGCATTGCCATTCCCCATGGCCGCACGCTCGACAGCCAACATGCCGTGGGCGTGCTGCTACAATGCGCCGAGCCCATCGAGTTTGATGCGGTGGACAAACGGCCTGTCGATCTGCTGTTTGCGCTGCTAGTGCCTGACGAACAGTGCAAGGTACACCTGCAAACCCTGTCTGCGATTGCCGAGAAGTTGAATGACAAAAAGCTGTGTCGTCAGCTGCGCAATGCCAATTCAGACCAAGAGCTGTACAATATCATTACCCAATAATGAGCAACGCTGACGGGAGCGAACTATGATGCTAAAAATTGTCAGTGGCCGTTCCGGCTCAGGAAAGTCAGTGGCATTGCGGGTACTGGAGGATCTTGGTTATTACTGCGTGGATAACCTGCCCGTCAACTTACTGCGTGACTTTGTTGTCTCGCAAGACGATGCGGACGCAAAAATTGCCGTCAGTCTCGATATTCGCAATTTCCCTAACGCTAAAGAGCCAGTTGCCGATACCTTGGCTGCACTGCGCGAAATCTGCGATGTCACTGTGTACTATTTAGACGCCGACGATAAAGATCTGATTAAACGCTTCAGTGAAACCCGTCGTCTGCATCCCCTTTCTCGACACAACCTCTCATTAGAGCAGGCCATCCAAGCTGAAAAGCAGCAAATGGCGCCAATTAAAGAGCACGCGGATCGGGTAATTAACACCACGGGCTTGTCGATTCACGACTTGAGTGAGTCCGTACGTTCACTAGTACTTGGTCGCACCAGCAGCGATTTGGTGATGGTGTTTGAATCCTTTGGCTTTAAGCATGGTTTGCCCGCCGATGCCGATTATGTCTTTGATGTCCGCTTTCTCCCCAATCCACACTGGGAGCCCGCGCTTCGCCCTCATACTGGGCTCGAGAAGCCTGTGCGTATGTTTCTCGCCGCCCAACCTGACGTGGCCATGTTAGTGGCGCAAATTAAAGGTTTCCTCGAGTCGTGGCTACCTGCACTTAAAAATAATAACCGTAGCTATGTGACCGTGGCGATTGGCTGTACCGGGGGCAAACACCGCTCGGTGTATGTCGCGCAATACTTGTCGGATTATTTTCAGGAGCTGGGCGAGCAAGTGCAAACGCGTCACCGTACCTTGGAGCAAAAACAGTGACCTCGGTATCGACTCAAGTGTGTATTCGTAACCGTTTAGGCTTGCATGCACGCGCCGCCATCAAGCTGGTTGAACTGGTGCAAGAGTATGATGCCGATGTGGTGCTGCAAAGCACAGATAAATCCGCCACTGCTGACAGTGTAATGGCCATGCTGATGCTGGAATCAGCGCAAGGCGAAACCATTACGGTATCGGCCAGCGGCCCGCAGGCAACAACAGCGCTTGATGCGGTGAAAGCATTATTTGAGGCGGGCTTCGACGAAGACAGCTAACGGTCTCGCCTCCTCAACCACTGCGCTGACCAGCGCGGTGAATGGCGCTAAATCCCCTCTATCACCGATTTGTCATGCGACAGACTCCCCTGATTAGGTTAGAATTTTAGTCATTGCATTTGGGGGAGTGGCCGATGGCAGACACATTAGAACAAGAACAAAGTAACCTAACCCACCAACGGCTCCAAGAAGTTACTCAATTGCTTGAGCAAGGCATGTTTGTGCGCGTACGCCGTATGCTTGAGGACATGGAGCCAGAAGACACAGCTCACCTTTTAGAGGCCTCTCCGCCGAAAGGACGTCTGGTACTTTGGCAGCTCACCGACCCGGAAGATCAAGGTGAGATCCTTGATGAGCTCTCAGAAGATGTGAAAGACGGCATCATGGTTCGCATGGCCCCTGATCAGCTCGCGGCAGCGACGGAAGGGATGGAAACCGATGATGTCGCTTACTTGCTCCGTAGCCTACCGCAAGACGTTTCCCAAGACGTGCTGGCGGAAATGGATGCCCAAGACCGGACGCGCGTACAGCAAGCCCTCTCCTACCCCGAGGAGTCCGCGGGCGGGATCATGAACACTGACGTCATCACCATTCGTGATGATGTGACCGTGGATGTGGTATTACGCTATTTGCGGATGCGCGGTGAGTTACCCGACACCACAGATACCCTGTATGTGATCGACCCAAACGGCCGATTAATTGGTAATTTGCCGATCAGCGCCCTGTTGGTTAACCAACCGGATACCGATATCGCTGACATCATGGATGCACCGGATGAGGCGATCAGTGTCACCATGGACGACGGTGATGTCGCCAGCCTGTTTGAACGCCGTAATTGGGTCTCAGCCCCCGTGGTGGATGAGCACAACCACTTGGTCGGTCGAATCACCATTGATGATGTGGTGGACATTATTCGTGAAGACGCTGAGCACTCGATGATGAGCATGGCAGGCCTTGATGACGAAGAAGACACCTTTGCCCCCGCGTTTAAAAGTGCGCGTCGTCGTAGCATCTGGCTGGGGATCAATGTATTGGCGGCCTTAACCGCGGCCTCGGTGTCCAACATGTTTGAAGGGACCCTGGATAAAATGGCGGCCATCGCGGTGTTGATGACCATTGTCCCCTCCATGGGCGGTGTGGCCGGTAACCAGACCGTCGCCTTGGTGATTCGCGGCCTGGCCGTTGGCCATATTGGCGACTCCAATACCCGCTGGCTGCTGGCCAAAGAAGCCACTGTCGGCATGATTAACGGCCTAGTGTGGTCGATGATCATTGGCGGTGTGGTGGTGTTATGGAAAGGCAATATTGAGCTGGGCTTGATCATCTCAGGCGCGATGATGGTTAACCTGTTTGTCGCAGGTATTGCTGGGGTAGCGATCCCCACGTTGCTGAAAAAGTACAATATTGATCCGGCATTGGCCGGTGGGATGGCCCTGACCACGGTCACCGATGTGGTCGGTCTGCTCGCCTTTTTGGGGCTGGCTACCTTATTTATTACTTAGCCTCTATTACCTAGCCTCTATTAACTAGGCTCGGTAGGATAAAAAAAGGCGAGCCATCTGGCTCGCCTTTCTTGTCAGGTCGCTTGAAACCGCGTCATTACTCGTCCAAGAAGCTACGCAATGTCTCAGAGCGGCTTGGATGACGTAACTTACGCAGCGCTTTCGCCTCAATCTGGCGAATACGTTCACGGGTCACATCAAACTGCTTACCCACTTCTTCCAGCGTATGGTCGGTATTCATTTCAATACCAAAGCGCATACGCAGTACTTTCGCTTCACGCGGTGTCAGGCCAGCTAGCACGTCATTGGTTGCCATTTTGAGGTTGTTCGACGTTGCCGAATCCATCGGTAGCTCCAACGTCGTGTCCTCGATAAAGTCACCCAGGTGTGAATCTTCATCATCACCAATTGGGGTTTCCATCGAGATCGGTTCTTTGGCGATCTTCAGTACCTTGCGAATTTTATCTTCCGGCATCAACATCCGCTCAGCCAGCTCTTCAGGCAGCGGCTCACGCCCCATTTCCTGAAGCATCTGACGCGAAATACGGTTGAGCTTGTTGATAGTCTCAATCATGTGTACCGGAATACGGATGGTTCGCGCTTGGTCCGCAATCGAACGCGTGATTGCCTGACGGATCCACCAGGTCGCATAAGTTGAGAACTTATAGCCACGGCGATATTCAAACTTATCGACCGCTTTCATCAAGCCAATGTTACCTTCCTGGATAAGGTCCAAGAACTGCAGGCCACGGTTGGTATATTTCTTAGCAATCGAAATAACCAGACGTAGGTTGGCCTCAACCATTTCTTTTTTCGCACGGCGTGCTTTCGCTTCACCGATAGACATACGACGGCTGATGTCTTTGATCCGCTCGACCGACAAGCCCGTCTCTTCCTCGATGATCTTCAGCTTCTGCACACAGCGGCGAAGATCTTCTTCGTAACGCGCCACACGCTCTGCGTAAGGCTTGCCAGAGTTCAGTGCTTCGTCAATCCATGCATCCGATGACTCATTGCCCGCAAACAATTGAACGAAGGTTTTCTTCGGCATTTTGGCCTGATCGACACAAAGACGCATCACCAAACGCTCTTGGGTGCGCACCTTGTCCATGGTTTGACGCATGTCATTAACCAGACGATCAAACTGTTTGGGGATCAGACGGAACTGCTTAAACGTTTCAGACAGCGCATCGATCGATTCTTTCGTACGCTCATCATAACGGCCGTACTGTTGGATCGCCGTTTCCATCGCCGCATAGGTGCGACGAAGCTCGCTGAACTTCTCACGCGCCAGTTCAGGATCGATACCAACATCTTCATCACTCTCATCGTCTTCGTCGGTATCGTCTTTGTCTTCGTCTTCATCATCTTCGTCATCAAGCTCTTTTTCGCTGAGCTCGGAGCCGATATGGGTCGCCGTAGGTGCGACGTCATCCTGGTCTGGATCGATAAAACCAGAAATAATGTCGGTTAAGCGAAGCTCTTCTGCTTCCACTTTATCGAACTGATCGAGCAGTGAGGCAATCGAGGCCGGATATTCTGCCACCGAACACTGCACCTGGTTGATGCCGTCTTCGATACGCTTGGCGATATCGATCTCACCCTCACGGGTCAACAGCTCAACCGTGCCCATTTCTCGCATATACATGCGAACAGGATCCGTGGTGCGACCGATTTCACTCTCCACGCTAGAAAGTGCTGCCGCCGCTGCTTCGGCTGCGTCTTCGTCGGCCACGGTTTCTGACATCATTAGCTCATCGGCATCAGGAGCGGCTTCCACCACTTGAATGCCCATGTCGTTAATCATCTGAATGATGTCTTCTATTTGGTCGGAATCGACAATGTCTTCCGGGAGGTGGTCATTAACTTCGGCATAGGTCAGATAGCCTTGCTCCTTGCCTTTTGCGACAAGCAACTTTAGCTGTGACTGCGGATTTTGATCCATAGACGATATCCAACTTCGGGTCTGAGTGAAGAATTTAGTATGCGGAAACGCAAACCGCCAATTTTAACAAATGTCACCTTTGCTGGCTACTTTCTAAACGGACTGGCTCTGTATCAGTAGCATCAGTTCCCGCTTCTCTTCGACTGATAAGCCGACGGTATTTGACTTCGCTTGCAACTTGGCTATTTGTTGTTCGACACACTGGGCGAGTATTTTATCCAGTGAATCGCAAAAAAGTTCTGACGCATTTTCATCGTCAACATGTAGATCCCAGCCAGCCAAGCGGGCTAGCAAGGGCTCTTGTTTGGTTCCCCGCCAGCGCTCAAGCAACTGACCGGTAGTGATATGGGGGCGCTGTCGACAAATCTCAAGGATGGGGTTTAACAACGCTAACCCAGGTAAATCAATGGTGTCGGCCGATGGTAACGGCGGCACCTCTTGGCCGAGTTTAGGGTACTGCACTAATAGCGCAATCACCTCACGCATCGGCGTGCGTTTAATATCCTGCTGACCATGGACTTTTGCCGGCTGGCCCTGACGACGAATCAGGGTATCGAGCTGATGGTCATCCATGATACCCAGTTTCTGTCCTAGGGTATTTCGCAAGTAAAGACGTAAGGTATCACCCGGCACCTTTTCAATCAGCGGCACCGCCAAATTCGCCAGCTTGGCTTTGCCCTCTTGGCTACTGGTGTCCACCTGCTTGAGCAACGTATTAAACATAAAGGTCGATAGGCTTTGTGCCTCACCTAAACGTTGCTCAAACCCCTCTTTGCCTTCTTGGCGGATCATGGAGTCAGGGTCGTCACCATCCGGCAAAAACATAAATTTTAATTGGCGACCATCATGAATATACGGCAACGCTTGCTCCATCGCCCGCCAAGCGGCATCGCGCCCGGCTCTATCGCCGTCGTAGCAACACAGTATAGTACCGGTTTGCCGGAAAAGGGTTTGAATATGTTCTCCCGTGGTCGAGGTGCCCAAGGAGGCGACCGCATAATCCACGCCAAATTGCGCCAATGCGACCACGTCCATGTACCCTTCTACCACGAGTATACGCTCTGGATGGCGATAGCGTTGCATCACCTCATACAAGCCATATAGCTCACGGCCTTTATGGAAAATCGGCGTTTCTGGCGAGTTGAGGTATTTAGGGGTGCCATCGCCTAATACACGCCCACCAAAACCGATCACTCGCCCGCGGCGGTCACGGATCGGGAACATCACGCGGCCACGGAATCTGTCGTAGCTATGGCCGTTATCGTTCTCAATCAACATACCTGCGGTAAGCAACTGGCGAATATCGGCTTGATTGCGACCAAAGCGGCGCTTAATGGTGTCCCATTTATCAGGGACAAAACCGATACCAAACTGTTTAACCACTTCGCCGGATAGACCACGCTGTTTGAGGTAATCAATGGCCACTTGCCCTGCATCAGTGCGTAATTCCCCACTGTAGGTTCGGGCAATGGCTTCCATCATCTCGTAGATCTGACGCTTGTCATCACTGGGCATACTCGGACGCGTGTTACCGCCTCCTGTTTGCTCACGAGGTACCTCTAAGCCTAACGTGCTGGCAAGCTCTTCGATGGCATCAGGAAACTCCAGTCGTTCAAACTCCATCACAAAGTCGATGGCATTGCCGTGCACACCACATCCGAAGCAGTGATAAAACTGCTTATCTTGGCTTACACTGAATGAAGGCGTCTTTTCGTTATGGAAAGGGCAACAGGCACTGTAGTTTTTGCCTTTTTTCTTGAGCTTGACCCGTGCATCAATGATCTCAACGATGTCGAGACGTGAAAGCAAGTCATCAATGAATGCGCGCGGGATTCTGCCTGCCATAACCTGAAATTTATAGGGAGAGAAGCAAACAAGCCGCGCCGTCCAAATAGGAAAGCACGGCTTGTTATAGAGTGGGAAAAGGCTAGCCTAGGTGTGCTTTAACACGCTGGCTTACTTTTCCCATATCAGCACGGCCTTGAACTTGGGGTTTTAATACCCCCATCACTTTGCCCATGTCTTGCATTGACGATGCACCGGATTGTTCAACCGCTGCTTTCACCAATGCATCGACCTCGTCATCGCTTAGAGGATGGGGTAGAAATTCTTCTATCACCGCAATCTCAGCGAGTTCTGTCTCGGCAAGATCATCACGACCGGCTGCTTGGTACTGGGCTACGGAATCACGGCGCTGCTTAACATTTTTGGTCAGCACAGCCTGGATCTCGTCGTCGCTCAGCGACTGACGGGTATCCACCTCTTGCTGCTTAATGGCTGCCATAACAAGGCGAAGCGTCCCTAGACGTGCCTTGTCTTTTTGTTTCATCGCCGTTTTCTGGGCGTCTTTTAGACGTTCAAGCAATTCCATAGCACCTTCCTGAATCTGTCTTTATTAGTACAGACGTACGCGGCGTTGGTTTTCGCGTGCCAACTTCTTCAGGTGACGCTTCTGAGCGGCAGCTTTAGCGCGTTTGCGAACGGTAGTTGGCTTTTCATAGTTCTCACGACGGCGAACTTCAGAAAGAATACCGGCTTTTTCACAAGAGCGCTTAAAGCGACGCAGTGCTACGTCAAATGGTTCGTTTTCACGTACTTTAACTACTGGCATGTGCCTTTCACCTCGGGGGTTGTCAGTTACTGCTGGCGAACAATTGGCCAGCCTTGATTAAAAATGGTGCGAAATTCTAATCCGAAGAGGGGGTGAATGTAAAGCACATCTGGCGAATTACTTCTAAGCCATGTAAGATTGCGCGCACGGTCAGTCTGTTCTGACCCTCTCTTCTCCACTTCGATTGTCACATTATATCATGTGGGCATTGATCTTAAATACACAATCTATCGGCTGTTAACCTGAGGTTATGATGCGCATTTTAGGCATAGAGACATCTTGTGACGAAACCGGCATTGCGATCTACGACGATCACGCAGGTCTCTTGTCACACCAACTTTACAGTCAGGTAAAACTGCATGCCGATTATGGCGGCGTGGTACCCGAGCTGGCCTCGCGCGATCATGTTAAAAAAACCTTGCCACTGATTAAAGCGGCCATGGCAGAAGCCAACCTCACCCCCGCCCAGATTGACGGTATTGCCTATACCGCCGGTCCAGGATTGGTCGGTGCCTTACTGGTTGGCTCCACCATTGGCCGAAGCCTCGCCTATGCCTGGCAAGTCCCCGCGGTAGGCGTTCACCATATGGAAGGTCACCTTCTCGCCCCGATGCTAGAAGACAACCCGCCGCCGTTTCCGTTTATCGCCTTGTTGGTCTCTGGCGGACACACACAATTGGTCGAAGTGAAAGGGATTGGTCAGTATCGCATTCTTGGTGAGTCAATTGACGACGCCGCCGGTGAGGCGTTTGACAAAACCGCCAAGCTGATGGGCCTTGACTATCCAGGAGGGCCCTTGCTGTCGAAACTGGCAGAAAACGGCACCCACGGCCGTTTTACCTTTCCACGCCCGATGACCGACCGTCCCGGTTTAGACTTTAGCTTCTCAGGGTTAAAAACCTTTGCCGCCAATACCATTGCCGCCAATGAGACGGATGCGCAAACCCGTGCTGATATTGCCTATGCGTTTCAGGATGCCGTGGTCGATACC
This sequence comes from Salinivibrio sp. VYel1, assembly GCF_009377945.1. NCBI lineage: Bacteria > Pseudomonadati > Pseudomonadota > Gammaproteobacteria > Vibrionales > Vibrionaceae > Salinivibrio > Salinivibrio sp. VYel1. The sequence continues at coordinate 54,589 of NZ_RSAM01000014.1, forward strand.
CTGGCTATCAAGTGTAAGCGTGCGCTAGACCAGTGCGGACTAAATCGCTTAGTGGTCGCGGGCGGCGTGAGTGCCAACCGTCATTTGCGGGAAAAGCTCGAAGCGCTGACGCAAAAACGGGGTGGCGACGTGTTCTATCCTCGCCCTGAGTTTTGTACCGATAATGGCGCGATGATCGCCTATGCGGGCATGCAGCGGCTTAAAAACGGCGAGCATATGGGGCTGGGTGTGAAAGCGCAGCCACGTTGGCCACTCGACACGCTTGCCGCGGTCGACACCGACGCCTAACATTGGTCAAACCAGATAGACAAAAGGCAGCCTTACGCTGCCTTTTTGCTACTAACGCACCAGCGTATAACCTGCCTCTTACCTGTCGCTAACGTCGCCACCAACCAAGAAGCACGGGTTTTTCGTCACCATCCAACAAGCGCCGGATATTGTCGTAGTGACGAAACAAAATCAAACACGAAAGCATGGCGACGGGCATGGTAAATTGCGGCTTAATCCACCAGGTAAATAGGGGGGCGACGATCGCTGTTACAATCGCACTCAGTGAGGAGTAGCCCGTCAACACAAGCACCAGCCCCCAGGTCGCCACCAGCAAGCCGGTTAGACTCAAACCAATCGGCGCCATCGCGCCCAGTGCGGTCGCCACCCCTTTGCCGCCACGGAAATGGAAAAAGACCGGATAAATATGTCCAAGACAGGCAGCAATCGCAATCAGGCCCAGCAGGAATGGGTTAATGCCAATCAGGTAGCTTAGCCAAACGGGGATCATCCCTTTTAGCATGTCACACAGCAGCACCCATGCCGCGGCAAAGCGCCCACCAAGGCGATAAACGTTAGTCGCACCTGGGTTTTTCGACCCTTGATCTCTTGGGTCTGGCAGGCCAAACGCTCGACAGACCAACACGGCACTGGACACAGAGCCAAGTAAGTAGGCAGCGATGATGATGGCAATGGCCAATGCAGTCATGTGAAATCCCTAGAGTTTGTGCCGCATTCGTTGCTATAGTGCGCCGACGTTCATCGATAAACCTATCATGGATCGGAACGCATTGCGTATCCATCTGTCAATGAACACATCCAATAATACGAACTTTCTTACCACAGTGGTATCCGACCTGTCACGGAGTGTGAAAAAACATGGATTCCGTATTCATAGAGCAACTCGACGTGTACACCACTATCGGTGTCTACGATTGGGAACAAACCATCCAGCAAAAGTTGGTGTTGGATATTGAAATGGCGCACGATAATCAACCCGCCGCCCAACAGGATGACGTGGCACTGGCGCTTGATTATGCCAGTATCAGTGAGGCGGTCATCGCCCATGTACAAGTCAGCCGCTGTGCGTTGATCGAACGTGTCGCGGAAGAGGTCGCTCACTTAATCCAAACCCAGTTTGGCGTCCGCTGGATTAAAGTGCGGGTAGCCAAGCCAGGCGCAGTCGCGCAGGCTCGTAACGTGGGTGTAGTCATAGAGCGAGGCACACGGTGACACAAGCATTACTTAGTATTGGCTCTAACATTGAGCGCGATCATCACATCGAACAGGCCGTTAAAGCCTTGCGCCAGCTTGACCCACACTGCCGCTTTTCCCGCATTTTTGAAGCCGAACCAGTCGGGTTTGAAGGCCCTCATTTTTACAACCTGATTGCCGAGCTTCACACCTCGCTTCCGTTGCACGACTTTTGGCAAGCCGTTCGTGACGTTGAATCGCAACAAGGCCGCGAGCGCAACGATCTTAAATGCCGCGATCGCACCATAGACATCGACTTACTCACGTTTGGCGAACATTGCCAGGCAAAAGGGCCCATGCTGCCTCGAGACGATATCTATAAATTTGCCTTCACGCTCCGCCCGCTCGCCGAGCTCTGCCCTGACCAAGCTATTCCTGGCGATGGCCGTACCTTCGCCCAGCTTTGGCAGACCTTTGACCAAGACCAACCACTCTGGCCGATTGAGACGCCGCCGTATTTGAAGGATATTTAAGCACCATGAGCCTCTTTGAAGCCTTTTTTCTGGCCTTGATTCAAGGGTTAACCGAGTTTCTTCCTATTTCCAGCTCCGCACACCTTATTCTGCCTTCACAGCTTTTTGGCTGGGCCGATCAGGGGCTCGCCTTTGATGTTGCCGTACACGTCGGCACACTGGCCGCAGTGGTGGGGTATTTTCGCCGTGAAGTGTGGCGTCTGCTTAAGGCCTTTTTTGCCTCACTCAAAGGGGAGCACAGCTCGGATAGTCAATTGGCATGGATGATCGTCTTAGCCACGATCCCGGCGTGTGTGGCCGGTTTGTTCTTAAAAGACGTGATCGAGCTTTACCTGCGAGCAGCCTGGGTGATCGCGGCAACCACACTGATTTTTGGTGGTTTATTGTGGTGGGCGGATCGCAAAGCGACCCAAACATGCGATGAATATCAAACCACGCCCTACCGCGCGGTACTGATAGGCGTTGCGCAAGCCCTTGCCCTCATTCCTGGCACCTCGCGCTCGGGGGCGACCATTACCGCAGCCTTAATGCTCGGTTATACACGCGAAGCCGCGGCACGTTTTTCATTTTTGATGTCAATTCCTATCATCACACTCGCCGGCTCCTATCTAGGCCTACAGCTTGCGACCAGCCCAGAGCCGGTGGCGATGGACGCGATTGGGGTTGGCTTGTTGGTATCGTTTGTCAGTGCTTATGCGTGTATTCACGCCTTTTTAAAGCTGGTGACACGGGTGGGCATGTTACCCTTCGTGATCTATCGCTTGGTATTGGGTGTGCTATTGCTGGCGTTTATCGCCGGATAAAAAAACACCAAGCACGATATACGTGCTTGGTGATCTCACACTGAGGGGGATTAGCGACCTAAGCGTTATTCCCCCGCGACTTTCATTGCATCAATGATCACTGAGCCAGTTTGAATTTGGCTGCGCGTTTCGATATCGGTGCCAATCGCGACAATGTTAGCGAACATCTCGTTGAGATTACCGGCAATGGTGATCCCACTCACCGGGTATTGGATCTCACCGTTTTCCACCCAAAAGCCTGCCGCGCCCCGTGAGTAATCCCCAGTCACTGGGTTCACCCCTTGTCCCATCAACTCAGTCACCAATAATCCCGTGCCTAAGGTTTTTAGCATGGCATCGGCATCTTGGCCAGTGTGGCTAACGTACCAGTTGTGAATACCGCCTGCATGCCCGGTTGGTTCCATGCCCAGCTTACGCGCGGCATAACTGGTGGCGAGATACGTGTTTAGTACACCCTTTTCAATGATACGCCTGTCTTGCGTGATCATCCCTTCGCTATCAAAAGGCGCACTGGCGGAGCCTTTTCGTACATGAGGCAGCTCATTGATGGTGAGCCAATCTGGGAAGATCTGCTCGCCTTTCTTATCGAGCAAGAAAGAGGACTTGCGGTAAAGTGCGGAACCGCTGATGGCCATCACCAAATGGCCAAACAGCCCGGTCGCCACACTGCGATCGAACATCACCGGCACTTGGCATGTGGAGACACTGCGTGGATTTAAGCGCGCCACGGCGTGTTTGGCCGCTTCGACTCCCACAAAGGTCGGTGTCCATAAGTCCGCTTTGTCACGCGCCACGGTGTAGCTCATGTCACGCTCCATCCCTGCATCACTTTCCGCAATCACTGAGCAGCTTAACGCTTGGCGGCTCGAGGGATAGCTGCCCAGCATGCCATGGCTGTTGCCATACACTCGCACACCATAATGACTGTCATAGCTGGCACCATCACTGAATTTGATGCGGCTGTCGTGATTGAGCGCCGCTTGCTCGGCTTCAATCGCCAAGGCGGCGGCGGTATCAGGCTCGGGCTCATCGGGATAGAACAAATCGAGATCAGGATAGTCAAACGCCATTAACGCTTTAGGCGCAGGGCCGCCAAAGGGGTCAGGCGAAGTATAGCTTGCAATCTCAAGCGCCGCTTCAACGGTTTTCGCAATCGCTTTTTCTGACAAATCAGTCGTGGATGCGCTGCCTTTGCGCTGCTCACAATATACGGTGATCCCAAGGGCACCGTCTTGATTGAACTCCACGTTTTCGACTTCGCCCATCCGCGAGCTGACGCTGATGCCGGTACTTTTGGTAATCGCCACTTCCGCCTGGTCACTTTTGGCCGATGCCATGTCGAGCGCACGGCTGACAGCTTGACGAAGTTGCTGCTCTTGCTCGGCGACTTGTTGTTTCACACTCATAGTTGACCTTTTTGATTCGCATTCAAGTTCGACACACTCAGCGCCACGCGCCTATGATAAAAAAGCCCGCGTTTGGGCGCATTTCTTGTTAACATACGTGTCATTGCACATTCTCACTGAGGTTGAACATGGGCCGTAAAAATAAACCCGCTCCCTGGGAGGAAGAGGAAGAGATCATCTGGGTCAGCAAGTCCGAGATGAAACGCGATATGCTTGCCTTGCAAGAACTTGGCGAAGCACTGGTCAAACTCAAACCAGCCGTGTTAGAAAAATTCCCGCTCGACGATGACTTGCTCAGCGCGATTACCGACGCACAACGCTTGAAAAACGAAGCACGCCGTCGCCAACTGCAATATGTTGGCAAGCTTATGCGCTCTCGCGACCCTGAACCGATTCAGGCTGCGCTTGATAAGTTGCAAAACAAGCATGCTCAGCAAACGGTCGAGCTTCACAAGCTTGAGCAGCTCCGTGACCGCATCATTGACCAAGGCGACAGTGCAATTAGCGATGTGCTTTTGCAGTATCCTGATGCCGATCGTCAACGATTACGTCAACTGGCTCGTCAGGCGAAAAAAGAGCAGCAACAAAACAAACCGCCGAAGGCGTATCGCGAAATTTTCCAGTATCTCAAAAGCTTTTACGACCAAAGCCTGTAAACTGCCACGCCAGTGCCCCGCACTGGCGTGCAGACTTAGGACTCAGTGCCTCCAACCGTCATCGCATCCAGTTTCAAGGTCGGCTGTCCAACCCCCACAGGGACGCTTTGTCCGGCTTTACCACATACCCCCACACCTGGGTCAATGGCCAAATCATTCCCCACCATTGAGACTTGCTGCATCGCTTCGATACCGCTGCCAATTAAGGTCGCCCCTTTCACTGGGGTGGTAATTTCACCATTTTCAATCAGGTAAGCCTCTGAGGTGGAGAACACAAACTTACCCGAGGTAATATCGACCTGACCGCCACCAAAGTTTGGCGCATATAAGCCACGCTCCACACTGGCAATCATCGACGCTGGCGAGCTCTCGCCACCCAGCATGTAGGTATTGGTCATCCGCGGCATAGGCAGGTGCGCATAAGACTCTCGTCGGCCATTGCCAGTGGGCGCAACGCCCATGAGACTGGCATTGTGCTTATCTTGCATATAGCCTTTGAGCACACCGTTTTCGATTAACACATTGTACTGGCCCGGGACCCCTTCATCATCGATGCTCAGTGAGCCGCGGCGATCATTCATGGTGCCATCATCGACTATGGTGCACAGCGAAGAGGTCACCTGCTCGCCAAGGCTACCGGTAAATACCGATGACTCTTTTCGGTTAAAGTCCCCTTCAAGGCCGTGACCAACAGCTTCATGTAAAAGTACGCCCGGCCACCCCGCACCCAATACCACGGGCATGGTGCCTGCCGGTGCCGCGCCGGCGCGCAGGTTGACCAGGGCTAAACGAATCGCTTCATCGGCAAATTGCAGCGCGCGTGACTTACCTGCTTGCTCTTGCAGGAATACGTCATAGCCATAACGGCCACCGCCTCCCGCACTGCCGCGTTCACGGCGTCCATCTTGTTCAACCAACACAGAGACAGATAAGCGAACCAACGGGCGAATATCGGCGCCATAAGTACCATCAGTAGCCGCCACCAGCACTTGCTCATACAGGCCATTCAAGCTGGCATTTACCTCTTTCACTCGAGGCTCTTTGGCACGGATATAGCTGTCTATTTCTTTAAGTAGGGCGATTTTTTGCTCGCGCGTTAAACTTGCAAGCGGATCCGTCGGGCCATAATAAGGTTTGGCTTGTACGGCTGAAAAAGCACGCACTTTGCCTTGTCCCCCTGTCGGGGCAATACCGCGTGCTGCGGTGGCACTTTGCATCAAGGCGTCCGGGGTGAGCTGATCCGAGTAGGCAAACCCGGTTTTTTCACCGCTGATCGCTCTGACACCGACCCCACGGTCGATATTAAATGAACCGTCTTTGATGATGCTGTCTTCCAAGGCGAGGGATTCATGCCAGGTGGATTGGAAGAAAATATCACCGTAGTCAATCTGGCGACCGCTCAGGTGCGCCAGTGTCGCATGCAGTTGCGACTCACTCACGCCCGCCGGGCGCAGCAAGGTTTCTTCGACCTGTTCCAGACTCATTCGTTTACTCTTGGTTGTGGCTGCCGAACTGGCAGCCGAGAAAAAAGATAACGCGCCGAGGGTGCGCTATTTCAGTTGGCTTTGCAACCGGGTATGAGACAGTACGGGCATCTTATGCCGAATGGATTCCCCCACACTTAAATCAAGCTCAGCCCAGGTAACGCCTGGCTCACTCCCCAGTGACGCCACAACCTGCCCCCAAGGGTCGATGATCATCGAGTGCCCCCAAGTTTGGCGCCCTTTGCTGTGCTCACCACACTGCCCTGCCGCAATCACCCAACATTGGGTTTCTATCGCTCGCGCCCGCAACAAGGTTTCCCAGTGTGCTTGACCGGTCACGCGGGTAAAGGCCGCCGGCACAGTGATAATGTCGGCACCTTGGGCACGCAGCGCTTGATACATGGGGGCAAAGCGCACATCGTAGCAGATACTTAATCCAAGGCAGCCAAAGGGGGTATCGAGTGTTGCGAGACGGTCACCCGCTTCAAAGTAGTCAGACTCACAATACCGCCCGTGGGCATCGGCCACTTCCACATCAAACAAGTGCAATTTGTCATAGCTGCCGCGTAAATGCCCAGCGTTATCAAACACCAAGCTGGTACTGCTTAACATGCCGTTGTCGTTTTGAATCGGAAAGGCGCCGACCACCAGCCAAAGATCATAATGATGGGCCAATTCGGCAAGCTGTTGCTGCAATGGACCGTGACCCAATCGCTCGGCATGGCGCTGATAATCTTGTTTACTGCCAAACACCAGGGCATTTTCTGGGGTAAGCACCAGTTTGACGCCTTGTTCACTCAAGCGATGTAAACTGGCTTGCAATGCCTTCATGTTGTGGCTGGGATCGGCGCTGGATGTCATCTGGACAACACCTGCTTTCATCATGCTCACTCCTTGGCGTTTTCTGCTTGTTGGCGCAATCGTTCCGTCGCGTCGGCCGGCAATGCGAGTGCCTCTTTATCACGCGACACTTCCCTGATATCGGGCGTCCCTATCGGGCCGCTTACTTGATAACGGACTTGGGTGAAAACGTCCACCACGGGTGAAATGGCGGTGGTGACCGCTAACACATACAGCGCCGTCTGCGGCGTGACCGCAAACGCGCTCAGTACTGGGATCCCAGAGGTAATATCCGGCGTAAACCGAACATCGGCGTTGACGCGATTGGTCACCAAATTGGCAATCCCTTTAATAACCATATCACCGGCAATCCCATCCATGCGGATATTATCCGTCACAACCACGCCATTTGTGATCACAGCCCGTCCGGTAATGTCATCAAAGGCCAAACCATCTTCAAATACGCCCGAGAAATCGAGCTGGATTTTACGTAAGATAGAATCAAGGCTGAACAGCCCCAACAGTTTACCGGCGCCCCCCACTCCGCTTAAATAGCCGTCTTTTACATCCGAGCGAATGTCACCATTAAGGCTGGCAATATCGACCTGCCAAGGCAGGCCGGCGTAATCTAACGAGGCTTGAGTCGAAAAGCTGGCGTCTTGGATCCCACCACTGATGCCAAACCGTCCCATGAGATCTGACGTACTCTCCCCGCCTAACGCGAGGGTCAATGCGGTTTGATTGTGGCCTTGCTCGTCAATTAGCCAATGGCCGCTGATGGACGCGTGGTTTTTCCCACTCTCCAGCGTCAGAGAAGACAGGTCGACCTGAGAGGCTTTCTTATCAAGTACCGCCTCAATGCGTCCGAGCCGATACCCTTGTAACCACAGATCCTCAATCACCAAGTGTGTCGGCGGAATGGCGGCAAGCAAGGCTTTATCTTCCGGGGTCGCCCGTGTATCCACAGGTTCAAAAAGGGGGGTATCCGTCGGTTGCTCGTCGTCGGTCAACTGGCGATTGATATGCCAATGGTCAATCTCAACATTCAAGCGCCCTTGTGTCGGCCACATGGCTTGCCCGCTAAGCTCACGACTGCCCATTAACACATCCCAGCCATCGGCTTTGTGTCGCGCGGCTAAAGACACATCATGAAACGCTAAAGGGTCGGCACTGACAGAATCAACCTTGGCATTAATACGCTGAGGCATGGGTAAAGCAGGGTATTGTCCGCTTCCGCTCGGCCAAGATTGACGGGCTTGCTCCCAGACGTTTTTCCAAGCCGCGAGATCGAGTTGTTCAAGCTTTAGATCAAAACGATGATCACGCGTTGCCAATAGCCGGGTCCCTGGCTCTCCAATCTGCCATTGACTCGCTGTAAACTGCGGGCGCTGACCTTGGGTATCAATCCGTGCGTGATAGCTCACTTTGGGCAGGACCACGCGCCCCGTCAAGCCTTCACTGTTTCCCGTCGCCTCGATACGCGCCTGCCCTTTTTGCCAGCGTGGCTTGTTAAGCGGGGCTGGCAACGTCGACTGCAGCGGCGTGGTATCAACATCCACACCGAGCCGATAATCAAAACTGGTGTCATTTAAGGTTAAATCGAGCCCCGCCTGCCAACGTGCACCGCCCGCCAGATAGGGGTCAAGTGGCAACGAAAGCGTGTCCAGCAATGGCACTACATCCCAATCAGCGTCGAGATCTAAATCAAGCTGATACCCGGCCTCCACCGTTTCTCCGCTAAAGCCAAGACTGATCGGCTGCCCTAACCACTGCGCCTGCATCGATCGGGTAGTCAGGGTATCGTCACTAAAAGCCAGCTCGCCGGACAGGTTATCCAGTTGCATATCGGGTGCCTGAATCGATACCTGGTTGCCGGTAAAGCGAACCCTCCCCTCGGCATGAGGTTGCTCACCATTGAGCGGGATATCGAGTCCTAGGTCAGCGTTGACAAGCCCATCGACTTGCACATGGGTCAAGGCCGCTCCCACCGTATCGACCAAAGGCGTCGCCAGCATGTATTGACGGACAGCCGATCCGGTTGCCGCCAATGACGCGTTAATATCGAGGTAACTGTCCGGCTGGGTCATATCGGCAATCTCAGCCTGCACTTGGCGACTGACGGCGTCGCCCAAACGAACATGATCACCTTCAATCGCTAAGCGCGCATTTTCAAACAGTAAACGGGCGTCGAGCTCCGTCAACGTCGGCCAAGCAGTGTTAAAGCTAAATGCCCCGCCGCGAAGTGGCACCATGGCTTGGAAAATACCGCTGTGATCTGAGTAAGGGAAAGCGTCGAGGGCTCCAAACCAAAGAATTTCACTGTCTTTGGCTCGTCCGGCTTGAATGGCGCGAGAAAGGTAATCGGTTAAGGAGTCTGGCAATGCTCGGGTGGGGAGATAGCGCCATGTCTGTCCAGCATCAGATACGTCAGCCTGCACGTATAACGCCAAAAAAGGCGCGCCTTTTGAGGGAATATCCAGACGAAATGCGCCTGAGCCTTGCACGTCTGCCCCGCGCACCTTGGCCTTATCACTCCATACACTCAGGCCACGATCCGTTTGCTGCCAATTCAGGGTTAAACTGCCGTGCTCAAGCGGGAGCGGTGCTTGAAAAAAGTCCCCGTACGGCAGAGGTTGTGCCCCCAGCGCTAGCTCAGCTTGGCCTTGTCGGCCTTGCCCAGAAATCGTCGCGCTCAAGCCTTTGAACGCCGGCAGGTAGCCCCAGCGCTTGGCTGAGACCGCTTCGAGCTTGGCTTGATAACGTAACGGGGCGTCGGGTGCTTTACTCAACGCTAAGGAGCGGATCTGACCTGATGGGGACAACGCGGCCGCCACACTGTGCTGTTGCGCCGATTGACTGGCAAGCCCAAGCAAAGGCCGTAAAGAGGCAATATCGACGTCGGCCGCATTGAGACGCCAGTTGTCTAATGCCCCCTGCCAAGAAAGCTGTGACATCGCCGCTTGCGTGGTCGTGCCGGTTTGTACCCATAGTCCATCCGTGTCGAGGCGCCATGTCTGTTCATCCAAGGCCTGCAACTGAACATGGCTATCTTTTATCGCCCATTGCTTCGCTTGACGCTCATCCTCTTGCCACGCTAACGCGAAATGATCAATCGACAACAGTCCGTTGTCGACACGCCCCTGCTCCACCCTGACCCAGGCTTTTGCATCTAAACGCGCGGTGTTGATGGTGGCGGATGGCGTGAGCTGTTGGGTCAGCCAAGGGGCAATATCCATCGCCTCACTGGCCAAATAAAAATCTCCCGTTAACGTACTCAAGCCGTCGGTTTCGCGGAAGGCAGCATTAACACGCACCTTTTCCAGTTGCGTGCCTTGCATGCCAAGCCTGGCTTGTACCTGGTGCTCACCTTGGTTATTGCGCCAAAACAAGTCACTGATCACCAGCGTCTGCGTTTCCAGCGAAGGAGTGACCAGGATCACCTTGGCATTGGGGATCGAAAATTGCCCTAACCGCGCCAGGAATAAGTCTTCTAGCCGCTCGCGTACGCCCGCTTGGGTATTTTTATCTGGTAGCTGACCGGTATCAAACACCAAGCCGTCGAGTGTGACATGGGAGAATACCGGCTGACGCCGAATGAGGGTGGCAGAGACATCCAGTTGCAAACTGATTGCGCGAGCGGTTAACAGCGGGGGGCCGTTGTCGCTGGTGGCGAGCGCGACGTTTTCGAGTCGCAGTGACGGCGTCAGATTGCGCCACTGGCCCGCAATACCATCCAGTTGTGCGCTAAAGCCGGTTTGCGCCGATACCCACTGCCGGAGCGGCGCTTGCAAGATCTCCATATTGGGCAATAGAAAGCGCAAACCGCCGACTAGTAGGGCGGTTATCACTATCACACTGATCACGCTGACCGTAAGCCAGCGCATACCCCTTATCACCCAGGTCATGGATTACATCATTACTACGTCAAACTGTTCTTGCGTGTATAACGGCTCGGATTTCACTTTCACTTGCTTACCGATAAACACTTCTAACTCCGCCACAAGGTGCGAGTCTTCCTCTGCCAATGCCTCAATCACCGCAGGGGCCGCGTACACCACAAATTTATCCGCTTCATAAATGCGGTTAACGCGAGTAATTTCACGTAGCACTTCATAGCAGACGGTTTCCACGGTTTTAACCGACCCTCGCCCATCACAGGTTGGACAGCCACCACACAGTACATGTTCAATACTTTCTCGCGTGCGTTTGCGTGTCATTTCCACCAGCCCTAGCTGAGTGAAACCATTGATGTTGGTTTTCACTCTGTCTTGGCTGAGCGCTTGCTCGAGAGAGTGCAACACGCGACGCCGGTGCTCATCCGTGCTCATATCGATAAAATCGATAATGATGATCCCACCGAGGTTTCTCAGCCGTAATTGGCGAGCAATCGCGCGTGTGGCCTCAATATTGGTATTAAAGATAGTCTCATCCAGATTCCGCCGCCCAACAAACGCGCCTGTATTGATGTCAATGGTGGTCATCGCCTCGGTCTGATCGATAATCAGGTAGCCGCCAGACTTGAGCTGGACTTTGCGCTCCAACGAGCGTTGGATTTCATTTTCGGTATCATACATATCGAAAATCGGCACCTGACCGTCGTAATACACCAGCTTGTCGGCCAGCTCCGGCACAAACTCAGAGGTGAACTCTTGGAGCTTTTCATAGGCTTGCTTGGAGTCAACCCGAATTAAATCCAGCTCGGTACCCACAAAGTCACGCACGATGCGCTGTGCCAGTGCCAGCTCACCATACAGCATGGATTTGGCTGGATAACGCGTGCGGCGCTCTAACACCTTATTCCACAAACGCTTTAAAAAGGCAGCATCTTGCGCCATTTCATTGTCTGTTGCCCCTTCAGCGGCGGTACGGATAATAAAGCCACCGAGCTCGTCGCAATAATCACTGACAATGCTTTTGAGACGTTTACGCTCGTCTTCACTTTCAATGCGTTGTGATACCCCAACATGGGCCGCACCTGGCATGAAGACCAGATAACGCGAAGGCAAGGTAATATCGGTGGTAAGGCGCGCGCCCTTGGTGCCCAGCGGGTCTTTGACCACTTGCACCACAATATCTTGCCCTTGGCGAACCAGCTCGGAGATATCGCGCACTTGGAATTGTTGCTTCTCATTTTCCGACACACACTCGGTATGGGGAACAATATCTGAGGCATGTAAAAACGCGGCCTTCTCTAGGCCAATATCGACAAAGGCTGCCTGCATGCCAGGCAACACACGACTGACTTTGCCTTTGTAGATATTGCCTACAATACCGCGTTTGGCTTCTCGCTCGATATGGATCTCTTGGAGGTTCCCCCCCTCAATCATCGCCACCCTGGTTTCGCTGGGGGTGACGTTTATTAGCAGTTCCGCACTCATGGTTTCCCCGAATCTCTCAAAAGTGGGGTCTAGCGACAGATGTGCGCTCAGACCGAAAATTGTTTGAGCAGCTGCTCGGTTTCATACAGTGGCAAACCAACCACGGCGTGATAGCTTCCATCAATCCGGGTGACAAATTTACCGCCCAGCCCTTGAATCGCATAGGCGCCAGCCTTATCGACTGGCTCGCCCGATTGCCAATAAGCCTCAATCTGTTCGTCACTTAGCGTACAAAACCACACCTTGGTGGTCACCACAGTGGTGATCTGCTTCATGGCATTGGCGACAGTGACCGCTGTCATCACTTGGTGTTCGCGCCCTGACAGTTGCTTAAGCATTCGGATCGCCTCCGCTTTATCATGAGGCTTTTCGAGGACCTGTTCACCGTCAACCACAATGGTATCAGCACCGAGCACTGGGGTATGGCCACCGGTTTGCACAACCCCTGCCCGTGCCTTGTCTTGCGATAAGCGAGACACGTAAGCATAAGGCGACTCACCGGCCTGTTGTTGCTCCTCCACATCGACCACGACACGGGAGAAATTCACGCCCATCTCGGTGAGCAGTTCATGACGCCGAGGCGACCCCGAGGCCAGATATAAATCAAAGCTCATGATACCTCTTTACGATTAGTGCGTTAGCGAATGGCAAAGCGACGGCGTAAACGGCGCAATAATAGGAAGATCCAAGGCCAGAGTATAAAGTTAAGCACACCCGCCCAAAGCTGCTCTGGATTAAACTGTACGTTAGACACCAAGTACTCCGCCCAGAACTCGATCAATTTTCCCGCCAAGGTCAGCAATGCCAATAAGAGTGCCTGCTGCCAATACGACATGTTGCGTAACAATTGAAAGTTCAGCGCGACGATGTAAACCAAAATCGCCATCATCAAGCCACGCACCCCAAGGGTCGAGCCCAACATCAAATCCCATAAAAGGCCGAGTACTAACGCGGTACCGACATTAACCCTGTGGGGCAATGCCAGCACCCAATAAAACGTCACCAGCAATACCCAAGAAGGACGAAAGGGTGCAAGCTCCCCCGGCCAGGGCGCGGCTTGCAAAATCAGCGCTATGATAAAAGAGAGCCAAATTACAAACTGGCCGCGAAATGTCACATTTGCCATTACGGCGATTCTCCCTCACCATCTGGAGATGGCGCTGTATCAGGTGATGGTGCGGTGTCTGATGGCGGCTGCGCGACAGGTTGATCCGGGCGTGCATTCTCGCCCTTTTCAGGTGTTGGCCACACCAAAAGCAGATAACGCAGGCGATCAAACTTCACTGCTGTGGTGGCTCGCACTTGGGCAAATGGGCGCTTATTATCAAACGAAAACTCCGTCACCGTACCAACCGGGTAGCCTTCAGGAAAGACACCGCCCAGTCCCGAGGTAACTAACTTGTCACCCACCTTGATATCCGTGCTGCTAGGAATATTGTCTAAACCAATGTAGTGGGTCGACCCGCGCCCAGAGGCAATTACCCGTATATCATTACGCATGACCTGAACCGGGATCGCATGGGTGGGATCGGTCAGCAGCAGAACGCGGCTATTGTGGGCGCCCACATACGCAATTTGGCCAACCACCCCGTGCTCGTTGATTACCGGTTGCCCTTCATAAACCCCATTGGTCCGCCCTTTATCTAGCATGACTTGATGTTTATAAGGGTCCGAGTCAACGGCCATGACTTCAGCCACCATTTTGCGTTCGTCACGAATAAACGATGAGCCCAGTAGCTCGCGTAGGCGCTGATTTTCGCGCTCTGTCTGCGCTAAAAGAAGCTGGTCACTTTCCAGTTGTAACACCTGTTTTCGCAATGCGCGGTTCTCTGCAACTAAACGTTGATGAGAGCGAAACTGCATCACCAGTTCATCTAAGGTGTCGCGCGGGACGTTGGACGCATACTGTAGCGGTGCCACCAGCGTGTTTAGGAAATAACGCACTCCTGCGAACGCATCAAGACGACTATCAGCCAGCATAAGGCTGACTGATAGTAAAAGAGCGAAAAACAGGCGCAGTTGCAGAGAGGGTCCTCTGCCAAACATAGGTTTCATAATGAAAACGACCTGTTTGTAGGCGCAGTCACGTTAATCTTCGCTAAAAAGATCACCGCCGTGCATATCGATCATTTCTAGCGCTTTACCTCCGCCACGTGCGACACAAGTCAGCGGATCTTCGGCAACGACGACTGGAATGCCGGTTTCTTCGGTAAGCAAACGGTCAAGATCGCGCAGCAGCGCACCACCACCGGTGATCACCATGCCACGCTCAGAAATATCAGACGCCAGCTCTGGTGGGCATTGCTCTAGTGCCACCATCACCGCAGAGACAATCCCAGTTAGGGGCTCTTGCAGCGCTTCTAGGATCTCATTGGAATTAAGCGTGAAGCTACGCGGCACCCCTTCAGCAAGGTTACGACCACGTACCTCAATTTCACGCACTTCATCGCCTGGGTAAGCGGAGCCGATTTCATGCTTGATGCGCTCTGCGGTGGCTTCACCAATCAAGCTGCCATAATTTCGGCGAACATAGTTGATAATCGATTCATCGAAACGGTCACCACCAATACGTACCGACGATGAATACACCACGCCATTAAGCGAAATGACCGCCACTTCTGTGGTACCACCGCCGATATCGATCACCATCGAACCAGTTGCTTCTGATACCGGCAAGCCTGCGCCAATCGCCGCTGCCATGGGCTCATCAATCAAATAGACTTCACGTGCACCGGCACCTAATGCCGACTCACGGATGGCTCGGCGTTCAACTTGGGTTGAGCCACAAGGTACGGCCACCAAGACGCGCGGGCTTGGACGCATGTAGCTGTGATCGTGCACCGATTTAATAAAGTGCTGCAGCATTTTTTCGGTGACGTAGAAATCAGCAATCACACCGTCTTTCATTGGACGAATCGCGGCAATGTTCCCCGGTGTTCGACCCAGCATCTGCTTCGCATCATGACCCACAGCAGCCACACTCTTGGGAGAGCCTGCACGGTCTTGGCGAATAGCGACAACAGACGGCTCATCCAGAACAATGCCCTGTTCTTTTACGTAAATCAGTGTATTGGCGGTTCCCAAGTCAATGGATAGATCGTTGGAAAACATCCCGCGAAGTTTCTTAAACATGATGGTCGATTAATCCTGCAAGCTATGAAATCAGACAAATTGAGCTAAATGTATCAACGCGCAAGGTAAGCGGCAAGATACGGTGCTGTAAACCTGAATGAGATCTGTGTTTTTTTTCAATGCGCTGTCATTTTGATGGTTTTTCCATCAAAAACGCATTATTCCTTTTATCTTTATCGGGTCGGTGATTGGCATGACTGATGAATCACCAACTGCGTCGATGCCTTCGTTGACGCCGTTGCTTCGCGATAGGTCAAATAACAGGCCGTCGCGGGCTGATCGTGAAACAGCCAAATAAAATCGACGCGATCTTGCTCCGGATAGCGCCGAATACGCCACCGTGTTGCATCCTGCAGCGTTGTCACTAACTTGGGTAAAGCGCTGATCGCAGGATAACCATAAGCGATATCGATCTGCGTGCCATTAACACTCAGTGATTGTGTGGCTTGGCGGCTTATTTCATGTTTTGTGGCTAACGCGTGGGTGTGCGCCATGACGGTTTCGATGCCGCTTTTTAACCCTTTGAGTGCTGACACATTGGCATCCGCCTCATAATCGTAGAACTTTGGGATCGCAATCACCACCAGCACCGACAAAATACTGACCAGTAATAACGCTTCTAGCCACCCACGTCCCGATTGATGCGATAGCTTGATGGCTTGACTCATCGCTTCCCCCATCGGCGGCGTTTTTTCTGTGCTGGGTGCGGAGACATTTCCGCCCCAAGCAGCCGCCCTTGTCCGCCCGCGACACCCAGTTCTTTCACCACTGACCATTCCTCATTGGTTTCCACGCCTACCGCCAGTACCTCGGTGGTGGTAGCCTCACAAGCACCTAACACGCTGCGCAAATACAGCTGGTTCTCTGGCCGTTGGTGGATATTGCGCACCAAACTACGATGAAGCTTAATATAAGCGGGTTGAATATCTTTAACATAGTGAGTGCTTACTATCGTTCTACCTGCTTGGTCAACAACTAGACGGCACCCTAACGCGGCAATCATTCGTAAGCAAGGCCGCGCCGCATCAAAGTGTGAAACCAAAGCACCTTCAGACACTTCCACCAGTAAGCGATTCAATGTACTTCTTGGCGTTTGTAACAACATATCGCGCAACCACACCACAAACTCACGTTGACAAAGTGAGTACGCACTTACATTGACGGCGTAGTTATCGATGTAGTCACGCGTTTTTAGCCACCACAGCGCGCGACCCACGGTCGCCTTGTCAAACGCCACGTCCATGCCAACCCATTCTACCCCTGGCCAAAAGCGCGAGGCCTTAAGCACCTTGCCTTTTTCGTCCTTAATTCGGCCTAAAAGTTCATAATGAAGGCGGGTTTTGCCATCTCGCGCAAACACCGGTTGGCGATAAAGCATTGGCCCTTCTCCCGCCATCACCGACTCGAGTAAGGTGCGCCAACGTACACTACCACGTTTATCCAGTTGGCTTAGTTGTTTGTCGAACTGTGACCAACCATTCTGGCCGGTTAGCGCCGCCGCTTTAAGTGCACGTTCGGCTTCATCCATTAGTCGCCCACGTCGCTCACTGGCGCCAAATGAGGTCATCCCAAGGTGGAACCAATTATCTTGATCCAACGCCTCGGGTGGCGCGAGTTTATCTAACGCATTGGTGATTTGCGCTAAAAAGGGATGCACTTCTTCTCCCGCTTGGTTGACCAGCAAAATGGCAAAGTCCGAGGCAAAATAACGTGCCAACACGGCATCCGGAAAACGCTGAATCGCATTCGACAGAACATTGCCAATCGCTTGAATCAATTGATCGGCGGCTTCTTGCCCGTGCTGCGCCACCAGATCTTCCCATTCCGCCACCCTCACTAGGATCACACTGCCTTGGCTGGCATCATCACTAGCTAGTGTGTGCAAGCGATTATCAAACATCACTCGATTCGCGGCGCCGGTGAGTTGGTCTAAGAAGGTGTTGGTGCGAATAAAGGTGTCAAAACGACTACGCTCTTGGCGCGCTTCTTTAAGCTCTTCGATCAGTTGCGTTAACGCCGCGCTTGCCGGGATCGGCCACTCGCGGCTATCACCTTGCTGCGCATCATCGAGTCGCCCCGCTAAGATCAGTCGGCCACGCTGCTCAAGCACCTCACTGCCATACAGCTGACGCCGGAGCCAACGGATCCCCCATGTGAGCCCCAAGACAATCACCAAAATCGCCGCCGATAAGGAGGACAATGGACCAATGGAATAGGCAAACTCCGCATACGGCGGCACAAAGGTCAGTTTGACCGCAAACCCTGGGTTGCTATCGAGCGGTATATCACGAGAGATTACCTGTTGATTGGTCACCGCCTGGTATTGAATTTGCTCATATTGATACAAGATCCCAGCGTCCGAGTAGATAGTGAGGGACGTCACGTCACTGGCTTTAAGCATCTTGGGGAGCCAGCGCGAAAAGTATTGATTATCACGCTGGTCACTGGCCATCTCTTGATCAATCACCTCAACCATGCCGTCAACATAATGCGAGATGAAATCAATCCCCAATTGGCGGAAGCTGATCGCACCGCCGATAAACAACACAAAAATGGCGCACACCACAATAAGCGTGACAAATGCAACGAGTCGGTTGGTCAGCTTCATACCGCTGACTTTGATCGCACTGGCTGTTCTATCCATGATTCTCTGCTGACTTGGGTCGCCTTCGGGGGCTAGTAGCCGCTATTATCAGGCTTGGTTATCATAATGTGAATGCCTAGACCACGAATCGGTGGCTGTCTTTTTACGCAACGAGGACTCATGGACTGGATTACCTGTACACAAAGCTTTATCTGCGTGGTGGATCATGGCTCGTTGGCCCAAGCGGCCACCAAGCTACACACCTCAAGCTCTGCCCTGTCAAAACGCCTAAGCTGGCTAGAACGCCAACTGGGGGTTCAATTGCTCAAACGCACTACACGCAGTTTGTCGATGACAGATGCGGGTGATCTCTTCTACCACCGCGCCAAGACGTGGGTCGATGACTGGCAACAATTAGTCAGTGAGACCACCTCCACCTTTGGTGAGGTCAGTGGTGTATTGCGTATCGGTGCGCCATTGGTGACAGGGAACCGCTTTCTGGTCAACTTTATTGCTGAGTTTCTTGAGATTTATCCGAAAATCAAAGTCGAACTCACCACCCTCACCCCTGGCCAGCTGCCGGATCTGAATCTGGACGTGGTAATCAGTCGTGAACTCGAGTACTTTAACTCCGCCAGCTACATCGCCGCCAAATTATTTGATTTTCAACCTGGCTTTTTTGCTGCCCCTGCCTACCTCGAGCGCCATCCGCCCATCACCACGCCAGCGCAACTTACCCAACATAATATTTTGCTTTACGGTAATTCGCATCAGCCTCAAGAGCGGGTGTTTGAAGATGGCACCCGCTTACAATTGTCCGGTAATTTTGTCTCACCCAACCCTGAAGCCTTGGTCAGTGCCGCGGTGATTGGCATGGGGATCATTTTAGGGGGCGCCGGGACGGTGCAAAAAGAAATCGACCAAGGCTTATTGGTCCCGGTGCTACCAGCCCTTAAGCAACCACGATTATCGGCCTACGCCTACTACCCTAAGCTGGAATACAACCACACCAAAACCAAATTATTTATCGATTTTATTAAACAGAAAGTTAAAGATTTGTACGTTTAGTGTGCAGGTAAAGCAAGAGGTAACGCCAACTATCATCGGGGCTTAGCCGATTTTGGAAAAAGTATTTTATCTTTTATCTATATATCGATAACAATCACTGCGCTAGGGTGAGACAAGACACTCACCTCAACAACGTGCAATATTCATGGCCTATTATAATCCTAAGTACCCTGATACCCCCTCGCTTAAACGTGCAGCAAAACGGCGTATCCCAGCCTTCGCCTTTGATTATCTTTGCGGCGGTTGTCACGATGAAATTGGCGTGGCGCACAATGCCGGGGCGTTTGAACACGTAAAACTGCAGTCTGACTTGCTTGCGCCTACCCCAGAGATCGACTTATCCGTCGAGCTATTTGGCCAACGCTATGCCGCGCCTTTTGGCGTCGCCCCCGTCGGACTTCAAGGGTTAATGTGGCCCAAGGCGCCGGAAATTTTGGCAAAAGCGGCCTATCAAGCAAAGCTTCCTTATGTGCTCAGCACCGTATCCTCAGCGAGTCTTGAGACCATCGCCGAGATCTCTGAGGGAACGGCGTGGTATCAACTCTATAACCCAACGGATGCCAAGATCCGTAAAGATCTCATGGGCCGCATTAAAGGTGCAGGGTATAAAGTGCTGGTCGTCACTGTGGATGTGCCGACCTTCGGTTATCGCCCGCGCGATATAAAAAATGGCTTGGCGATGCCGCCGAAAATGAACCTACGCAATATCGTGCAAATGATGCAGTGTCCGGCATGGAGCTGGCAGACGTTACTGGCTGGCGTGCCTGAGATGCAAACCCTCAAGCCTTACATGCCAAAAAACATGCCCACCAGCGAACTGGCGAACTTTATGAACAATACGGTGATGGGCGCCGTCGACTTCGACAGCCTCAAGGTGATCCGCGATAACTGGGACGGCCCCTTGGTATTAAAAGGCTTGGTCAACCCAGACGATGTCAAACAAGCGGTTGCGCTCGGTGCCGACGCAGTGGTCTTATCCAACCATGGGGGACGTCAGTTAGATGTTGGCGAGTCGCCACTGGATACCATTCAAACCATCAAGCGCTTATATGGTGACAAGATTAAACTGCTGATGGACAGTGGCGTACAAAGCGGCGGGAATGTAGCCCAAGCGATGGCCATGGGCGCCGACTTCACCCTGCTGGGCCGCACTTTTGTCTATGCCTGTGGCGCGTTGGGCCATCATGGGGGGGAACACGCGATAGATATGCTCACCCAACAAATGACCCAAGTAATGGGCCAGTTAAAATGCCCAACGCCGGCGCAATTGCCGCACTTTTTAAAAGCGGGCCCTGGTGTCGCCTAACCCAGCCCGTTCAGTCACCGACCACGCCAAAAAGCAAAAAGCCCCAACAGGGGCTTTTTCGTTTCAACCACGTTGGCGTTGACTCGCCACTTAACGCAGTCCGTTTTAGAACGGAATATCGTCGTCAAAATCAGGCAGATCGTTGTATTGCTGCTGAGGTTGCGACTGTGGCTGTGGTGCCGACTGCTGCTGCGGTGGCTGTTGGTTAAAGTTTTGCTGTGGTTGTTGAGGCTGCTGAGGCTGCTGAGGCTGTCCCCATCCACCTTGCTGCTGCGGTGACTGCTGCATGGGCTGACCTTGGCTCTGACCACCACGGCCACCCAGCATTTGCATGCTGCCACTAAACGGTTGTACCGCGACTTCCGTGGTATAACGGTCTTGCCCGTTTTGGTCTTGCCACTTGCGTGTCTGCAGTTGACCTTCGATATACACCTGAGAGCCTTTGCGCAGATACTCACCCGCGACTTCGGCCGTTTTACCGAACAGCACAACACGGTGCCACTCTGTTTTCTCACGCATCTCACCGGTGTTTTTATCACGCCATGACTCTGAGGTCGCGAGGCTGAGGTTCGCCACCGCACCGCCGTTGGGGAGGTAACGGATTTCCGGATCGTTGCCCAAATTACCAATCAAGATGACTTTGTTTATGCCACGGCTGGCCATAGGTGACTCCCACTGTTCTTGGTTGCGCGCGAAACGATTTCGCAAACTGGATAAATAAGGAGGAAGTCTAGCACGAGCACCCCAGAGGTTCGAAGCTTTTCCACGCGATCTGTTTCCATATTCTGCAGTTAAAGCGTCAGCACAATGGGTTATCACTCGCAGCGTATACCTTAAAGATAAAAATGGTTTAGACTGATGGAAAGCTTGCCCAGCCTTGACGTCGGTGATCACCCCACTGACGTCACACGGATACGCATGTTGAGTCATCATCAGTAGGATGCTTATGAACCAGGCCGAAACCACCTCAGATAGTTACACACTGCTTCTTATTTCTCAGCCCAGCATGTCTGTGTCTGCACTGATGACATGCTTAGAAAAAGCAATTCATAGCGAGGTTGAGCTCGTGACGCCCGATGCGATCACTGACAAGCTCACCGCACGACCCGGTTTGGTGTTGGTAGACTTAAACGCCTTTGATGACATTGCCACCGAGCAGCTAAAACAATCGCTGATCCCCTTTGCCGACCAACATGTCTTTGCGCTGCTCAATGCACATGACTTAAGTGCCAAAGAACTCGCCAGCTGGCCATTTATCAAAGGGGTCTTTAAAAAAGAAGATGAGATCCGCCACCTATGTTATGGCATCGAAAAAATGTTCTCTGGCGAGTACTGGCTCCCCCGTCACAAAATGGCCGCGTTAATTCACTATTATCAGCAGCACCACCAACAAGCGATCGATGAGCAGGCCATTGTCCTGACCAACCGCGAGCAACAAATCCTGCGCCACCTTGTCACGGGCGCCTCTAACCAAGACATTGCCCGTGCATTGGACGTCAGTGAGCATACCGTTAAGTCGCACCTTTATAACGTGTTTAAGAAAATCAATGTTAAAAACCGAGTACAAGCCGTGTTTTGGGCGAAAAACAACTTGTCCCTAATTGGCTCGACGGGGCTTGAGGCCTATCCTGGCACCGACGACGATCACCGCTAGTTGGGTCAAGCTCACCCATCAAGGTAGGATGTCACGTTACTCAGTTAAAAAGGAATCACAGGATGGGATTTGATGTCTTTAACGGGGATGCCGATGGGCTTACCGCGCTGGTGCAATGGCGCTTAGCGCACCCACAAGTCACCACGTTAATTACTGGGGTTAAACGCGATATTGCTCTGTTAAAGCAAGTGCCCACAGGCCCCGAGCAGGTCACAGTACTCGACATTTCTATGGCGAAGAACCAAGGCGCACTCGCGAGATTACTCGCGGCTGGCACGCACGTGTTCTATGCCGATCACCATCAAAGTGGTCCCATCCCAGATTCGCCTTTGTTAGACGCACATATTCATACCAGTGCTAACACCTGTACCGCGCTTATTATCGATAAACTTCTCGGTGGGCAGTATCGAGAATGGGCGTTAGTTGGCGCGTATGGCGATAATCTGGATCGCACTGCAAATGCCCTTGCTCGACAGTCGGGTATTGACGAGCAAACGCGCGCGCGGCTGGCACAGCTCGGCCACTATCTCAACTACAACAGCTATGGCGCGAGCTTGGATGACCTCATTATGCCCCCCGCGGTGTTATATCGTCACCTGTGTGGCTTTTCGACCCCCGATGCTTTTATGCGCGCTTATCCGGACATCGTGATGGCGCTGGCTGACGCGTATCAAAGTGACCGGGCGCATGCGCAAACCCTAACCCCGGCGCTAGGCGATGAAAAAGCACAGGTGTATCAGCTTCCCGATGCCGCTTGGGCACGCCGAATAAGTGGCATGTTTGGCAACCAATTAGCCAACCGCCATCCTGATAGAGCCCATGCCGTGCTCACGCCGATGCCAGGAGGAGAATGGATGGTCAGTATTCGTGCCCCGTTAAATCGGCCTACTGGGGCGGCGCAGTTGGCCGAGCAATTCACGACAGGCGGTGGCCGCGCCGCGGCGGCGGGAATTAATGCCCTCCCACCGGCGTCCTTATCGACCTTTACCGATGCATTTATGGCGTATTTTTCCACCCATGCGGACTAAGCAACGCGGGGACGGTCACGCTATCTGGCCGCGTTGGCGCGCAGTACTTGCTTAGCCGCACTGAACCCAGCAAACTATTGACCCAGATAACATTGTTAGCAGCCGCTTGCTAACAACCCGCTTAGGGGTGTCGACCGCGTCATAAACCGCTCGCCACCCAACAAAAACGAAAGGATCTGAGATGATAAAAAAATGTCTGTTCCCAGCGGCTGGCTATGGCACCCGCTTTTTACCGGCAACCAAGTCAATGCCGAAAGAAATGATGCCAGTGGTCAACAAGCCTTTGATTGAATACGGCGTGGATGAAGCCTTGGAAGCGGGTATCAACGGCATGTGTATTGTCACCGGTCGTGGCAAGCATGCCATCATGGATCATTTTGATAAAAACTATGAGCTTGAGCATCAAATCAGTGGCACCAACAAAGAAGTGTTACTCGATGACATTCGCAATACCATAGAGAAAGCGTCATTCACTTACATTCGCCAACACGAAATGCGTGGACTCGGACATGCGATTTTAACCGGTCGCGATCTGGTCGGCGACGAAGCGTTTGCTGTCGTGCTCGCCGATGATCTTTGCATCCATCCTGACAATGGCGTTCTCAAGCAAATGGTCGCCCTATATAACCAGTTCCGTTGCTCGATTGTCGCGGTGGAAGAAGTCCCGGAAGATGAGACCCATAAATATGGTGTCATTGCCGGTCAAGAGATCAAAGATGACCTTTTCCGCGTAGACAACATGGTGGAAAAACCCGATCCCGGCGATGCGCCAAGCAATCTTGCTATTATTGGCCGCTATATTTTAACGCCAGATATCTTTGACCTGTTAGAAACGACCCCGCCAGGTAAAAACGGCGAAGTCCAGATCACCGATGCGCTGCTCAAACAAGCACAGTCAGGGTGTGTACTGGCGTATAAATTTAAAGGCGAGCGCTTTGACTGTGGCAGCGTAGAAGGCTTTATTGAAGCCACCAATCACTGCTACAAGCACCACTACCTTGGCGGAAGCAACAAAGACGAAGCGACGGTCAAAAACCGTCGATAACGTTAACCGCGTCGGATCGCGCGTTTTTCCCCTTCGAGTAAAGGCTGTGTAAATATACAGCCTTTTTATTTGGTCATGGTCATGTCTGTGCCATACTAGGCGACCAACCAGTGAGCTGACTGAGTAGTAGGATAATAATGGACAATATCGACGTCAGAGGCGCGCGCACGCACAACCTCAAAAACATCAACCTCACCATCCCTCGTGATAAACTGATTGTGATCACCGGCCTATCTGGCTCGGGAAAATCATCGCTGGCCTTCGACACCCTATACGCCGAAGGCCAGCGCCGTTACGTTGAATCCTTGTCAGCGTATGCGCGCCAGTTTCTCTCCTTAATGGAAAAACCCGATGTTGACCATATCGAGGGGCTGTCACCTGCGATCTCGATAGAGCAAAAGTCCACCTCGCATAACCCGCGCTCAACGGTCGGCACCATCACTGAAGTGTATGACTACTTACGCTTACTGTATGCGCGAGTGGGCGAGCCACGCTGTCCCACTCATGATGTGACCTTAGCGGCTCAGACCGTTAGTCAGATGGTCGATAAAGTGCTTGCGCTGCCGGAAGGAAGCAAGCTGATGCTGCTCGCGCCGATCATTAAAAACCGTAAAGGGGAGCATGTTAAGACCCTTGAAAACCTCGCTGCGCAAGGGTTTATCCGTGCCCGAATCAATGGCGAAGTGTGCGATCTATCCGATCCGCCGACACTCGAGCTGCAGAAAAAGCATACCATTGAGGTGGTGGTCGATCGCTTTAAAGTCCGTGACGATCAACAACAACGCTTGGCGGAATCTTTTGAGACCGCGCTCGAGCTAACAGGCGGCAGCGCGGTGATCAGTTGGATGGACGGTGAAGGGGAAGAGATCATTTTTTCCGCCAACTTTGCCTGCCCACACTGCGGTTACAGCATGCAAGAGCTTGAGCCGCGCCTGTTCTCCTTTAATAACCCAGCTGGTGCCTGTGGTACCTGCGACGGCTTGGGGGTGCAACAGTATTTTGATCCTAAGCGCGTTCTCCAAAATCCAGCCGTCAGCCTCGCGGGTGGGGCGATCCGCGGCTGGGATCGGCGTAACTTTTATTACTTCCAAATGCTACGCTCGCTGTCTGAGCATTATGGCTTTGATTTGGAAACGCCGTGGCAGGATCTGTCGGGCACCGTTCAGGACATTCTCTTGTACGGTTCCGGCCCGAAAGAGATCGAGTTCAAATACGTCAACGATCGGGGCGATATTCGCGTACGTAAGCATCCCTTTGAGGGGATCCTCAATAACATGGAGCGTCGCTATCGCGACACCGAATCGAATGCTGTGCGCGATGAGCTTGCCAAATATATCGCCACCAAACCTTGTGCCAGCTGCGGTGGCTCACGCTTACGCCAAGAAGCTCGTCACGTGTTTATCGACGGCCACAATCTACCCGAGATTTGTGAGCTGAGCATTCAACAGGCGCTGGACTTCTTTGAACAACTGACCTTGACCGGGCAACGCGCTAAGATTGCCGAAAAAGTGATGAAAGAGATCCATGACCGGCTACGGTTTTTAGTCAATGTGGGGCTTAACTACCTGAATTTATCGCGCAGTGCCGATACCCTCTCTGGCGGTGAAGCACAGCGTATTCGACTGGCCAGCCAAATTGGCGCGGGCTTGGTGGGGGTCATGTACGTACTGGATGAGCCCTCTATTGGTCTGCACCAGCGTGACAATGCCCGCTTGCTCGATACCTTGGAGCATCTGCGCGATCTGGGGAACACTGTCATGGTGGTCGAGCATGATGAAGATGCCATTCGCGCGGCCGACTACATCATTGATATTGGCCCGGGGGCCGGGGCACATGGTGGTCAAATTGTTGCCGAAGGCAGTTTAGAGGACATACTCGCCAGTGCGTCGTCACTGACAGGTCAGTATCTAAGTGGAAAGCAAGCGATCGAGGTCCCCGCAAAGCGTATTGAGCGCGACCCAAACAAAATGTTAACGCTGAAAGGGGCGACGGGCAACAACCTGAAAAACGTTGATCTCCACCTACCTGTAGGACTCCTTACTTGCGTGACGGGGGTGTCAGGCTCAGGCAAGTCAACGCTTATCAATGACACCTTTTTTAAAGTGGCCCACCAGCAATTAAACGGCGCGACCACCGCCGAACCCGCGCCTTACGAGTCGATTGATGGGTTGGGACATTTCGACAAGGTGATCGATATTGATCAAAGCCCCATTGGCCGTACCCCACGCTCAAACCCAGCCACTTATACGGGGATCTTTACCCCGATCCGTGAGCTGTTTGCCGGTACCCAAGAGGCACGGGCACGCGGATATAAAGTGGGCCGTTTTAGCTTTAACGTGCGCGGCGGTCGCTGCGAAGCGTGCCAAGGTGATGGCGTGATCAAAGTGGAAATGCATTTCTTGCCCGATGTGTATGTACCTTGTGATGTGTGTAAAGGTAAACGTTATAACCGGGAAACATTGGAAGTACGCTATAAAGGCAAAACCATCGATGAAGTCCTTGAGATGACCGTCGAGGACGCGCGTGAGTTTTTCGACGCCGTGCCCGCTATCAAGCGTAAACTGCAAACATTGATGGATGTCGGCCTGAGCTATATTCGCCTTGGCCAAGCGGCCACCACCTTATCGGGGGGTGAAGCACAGCGGGTCAAGTTAGCACGAGAGCTGTCTAAGCGTGACACGGGTAAAACGCTTTACATCCTCGATGAACCAACCACAGGACTTCATTTCCATGATATTCAGCAACTGCTTAATGTCCTGCACCGCTTGCGCGAACAGGGCAACACTATCGTGGTGATTGAGCATAATCTGGATGTGATAAAGACCGCGGACTGGATCATCGACTTAGGGCCAGAGGGCGGTAATGGCGGCGGTGAAATCATCGCGCAAGGTACACCGGAAGCGATCGTGGATGTGCTGGGTAGCCACACAGCCCACTTCCTCAAACCTATGTTGGAGCGATAATGACCTCAGCGCTGCCGCAGAGTCGCGTGATACGAAAGCCGCTAACAACCCCATTTCTACTAACGTTAGCGGCCTTGTGGTTGATCTGCTTACCACTGTACTCGGTGTCTCTCCCGCTGGTTGGCATACGCCACCCTGCAGCGGCGCTTTCCTTGTTAACGCTCGCGTTCACCTTGGGGTTTGCCTGCTTAGAAGTCGTGCGTCAGCATACTTGGCGGGCAAGCCGACTGACCTGGATGCTTGGTTTGGCAACGGGCCTGGCGATTATTCCTTATTACTACCCACACGCTGAGGCACTCAATAGCGGCTATGCCATGGCCGCCTTGATACTTAGCCTCGGTTTCTTCTCCAGCCTTCAACAGTTTGTTTTTAACCATTCGCAGCGGCAAAAGCTACTCGGGGTATTTTTACTCGCCTCTTGGCTAGCGGTACTGTCGGTGTTGGGCAATCAATCACCACCGGGCATGGCGCCTTTTATGTTTAACAACTGGGTGCCTCACTTGCCCCCTGCGGTCACGCATACACTGCTACTTACAGGTCTCACCTTAGCGGCGTATATTCTCGCCAGAGAGCCGAGTGGCCGCTACCGCCATCCCATCAGCCAAAGCTTATTGGCCGTCACCCCTTTGGTTTTTATTCCAGTGTTAGCGATGCAAGGCCAGCCCCTGCTGCTGCTCTTTGCCTTGTGTGCCATCGTGTTACAGCAAGCCTATTTGAGTCGCTTTGCCTCCAGGCGCCAGCACAAAGCTTGGCTTGTGGCAGTCTGTCTCGGCGCGATCCTGGCGATATTTGCCCTCAGTGGTCAAGATAGTTGGCAATGGCTAAGCGACGGCGAGCGACGTGCGTTGGGTTTAGCGTGGCAACAATGGCAGACCACGCCCTTTTTCGGCGTGGGCATGGGGAATGGTAAGCAGGCCTTGCTGTTGCTTTCTGCTTCACAACCCGGCCACCTTGGTCCAGTGAACCTGCCGAGTGCACTGCTGTTTTGGCTGTTGGAAGGAGGCTTATTGATTGGATTGGGCTATGTGTTGGTGATCATGGCGCTCGGCGTCAGGATCCTTCGTGCTCCCTCAGGGACACGGCGGATCTTAATTGCTTTAGTGCTACCTCCGCTCACTGGACTGATGATCTATCCGGTAAGCGGCACCCAGTGGTTCAATGGGGTATTGTTACTCCTTTGGCTATACTGGCTTGATAACCTCACCAGCAAATATCGCCGCTACCCGGTACTCACTCATGGTTACAGCCAACGTGTAGCCAGTCGCACCGTGATCACTGCCCTCGTCATCACGACACTCGTGTGCCTGTCATCCGTATATTTGGCCAATCGTTATTTGCGCGACTCTTTACTCAGCTCGCAACGCTTTGCCTTATACCAGCAACATCCATGGTGGCAGCAAAAGCTCGCCCACGCACAACAAAGCCGTCACTTTCAGGCTAATTTAGCAACTCTGTCTGACACTGAGCGCCAGCAACATCTTAACCAATTATTGCGCCAAGTCGCACAACGACCACGCTTTGCTGGCTATCAGCATGCCTATCAAGTGGCCCTACAAATCGGTGACCGTCAGCGAGCTCGCGATATCCAGCAAGAAGCGCGTTACTTGTATCCAAACGCGGCGAAGGTATGGACAATCCGCCATACCCTACCGGATCATTCAACGCCCTAGCGCAATGCCTCTTCAAGGGCTTTAAGGCACAGGGCAATGTTCTCATCCCTTGCGCCGTAGCCCATTAAGCCGATTCGCCAGGCTTTACCCGCCAAATCACCGAGGCCAGCGCCAATTTCCAAGTTATAGGTGTGAAGTAAATGCTGGCGCACGGCGGCATCATCCACGCCCTCAGGAATATAAACGGCGTTAAGCTGGGGCAAACGATAAGGTTCATCGACCACAAAGCCAATCCCTAAATTGTCCAATCCCGCTTTCAAACGCTGATGCATGGTATCGTGGCGTTGCCACGCGTTCTCAATCCCTTCGTGATACAGTTTGAGCAGGGCTTCATGTAGGGCATATAAACTATTCACGGGTGCCGTGTGGTGGTAGCTACGTTTGCCGTCGCCGCTCCAATACCCCAGCACCAAACTTTGATCGAGAAACCAGCTTTGCACCTTGTGAGTCCGCGCCTGCATTTTTTCTACTGCACGGGGCGAGAATGTCACTGGCGACAAGCCCGGTACACACGACAAACATTTTTGACTGCCTGAATAGACTGCATCTAATTGCCACTCGTCCACCTTCAACGGCACGCCACCGAGTGAGGTCACCGCATCGACAATAGTGAGGCAGCCGTGTTCACGTGCCAAGGTGGCAAGGGCCTGTGCATCAGAGCAAGCGCCTGTGGACGTCTCCGCGTGGACAAATGCGACTATGCTAGCCTCCGGGTGCGCCTTCAAGGCCGCTTCAACCTTTTCAGGATTAACCGGAGCGCCCCAGGCATCATCAACCATGACCGCATGTGCGCCACAACGCTCCACGTTTTCTCGCATCCGGTCGCCAAACACGCCATTGCGACAGACGATCACTGTGTCGCCAGGCTCCACCAAATTGACAAAACAGGCTTCCATCCCCGCACTCCCGGGGGCAGAGACCGCAATGGTAAACGGATTGTCGGTTTGAAAAGCGTACTGCAGTAGCTGCTTGACCTCATCCATCATGCCAATGAATAAGGGGTCAAGATGCCCCAATGTCGGCTTGCTCAATGATTGCAGCACCGACGGGTAAATGTCAGAGGGCCCTGGCCCCATCAATGTGCGAGCGACGGGTTGAAAAGACTGAATATCGGAAATTGCACGAGCCATCACGAATCCTTGTTGTTGGTACCGAGGCTCACCGTTATAGCATATTTTTTCGCCATCCCCCTAGCCTCTGGCACATGAACTGTGTGATCGCTAGCGGCGATTTATGTTTCTTTTCAGTGCCGATAGGGCGCAATGGCCTCCTTTCCCTCGGTGAAAGCGGGGGCTGGGCAGTGCTCCCCCATCAAGAGCAAAAACACGGTTGACACCCTGCGACCACACCCGTAATGTTAAAACTGTTCATGCGGTCACCAACCCATGACTGAACATGCAGAAGAGGTGCATTTCTCAGGCAGTTATCAGGCGGAGCCCCACTCCTAAGCGTGATAACCAGGGGAGACAATGCCGAGGTGGCGTAAAATCGGGGTCGATACGCTGCCGGCCTTGAAGGCTGAATCCTTCAGGCTGTCACTTGTCATCCATATGGACAGACAGGTGGAGCGCTTCTGGCAGAATGCCTGCCGTTTGCTCTTCCTACCTTGTCGCGGTATTTATCGCGGTCACGATGTGACTTCTGATGTTCCCCACTGACTTTTGAATATATTGAATCAATGAGCACGAGCTCAAAAGGGGAAAAGGACGTGAACCCGTTACCATCAATTTCAGTCGCTAAGTTTGGCGGCACCAGTGTCGGGACGCTAGAGGCGATGCAGAAAAGCGCCGCGGTTATCGAGCAAAACCCGCAAACCCGTTTAATCGTGATCAGTGCGTGCGCCGGAGTGACCAATCATTTAGTCGCGCTCGCAAAAGGGATCAGCGACCCTGACGTGCGCCAAGCCAAGTTGGACGCCATTAATGCCACTCACCAAGCAATATTGCAGCAACTTCCTGATTGCCAAAACACGCAAGCAGCCGTCGAGCACTGGCATCTCGCCATTGCCGAGTATGCCGAAAAAGCGGCCATCATTCCTGACACAGCGCTAACGGATGCGTTAGTTGCCTGCGGCGAGCTGATCTCAACCCATATTTTCACCCATTTGCTCAACAGCCGAGGTATAACCGCTTTGAGAGTAGATGCGCGTGAATTGCTGCGCACCGACAGCCAGTTTGGCTGTGCCCAGCCTGACCCACAACAGACGCGAACACAGTGCCACGACCAATTGCTTCCGCATTTAGCCACACATCGAGTGGTCACCCAAGGGTTTATCGGCGCGGATGCCCACGGACAAACCACCACCTTAGGCCGTGGTGGTAGCGACTACAGTGCAGCACTGTTCGCCGAAGCCGTGGACGCAGAGAGTTTGGCCATTTGGACCGATGTGCCCGGGATTTATACCACCGACCCGCGGATTGCCGAACAAGCGCGCCCAATCAGTGAGATTAGTTTTAGCGAAGCCTCAGAAATGGCCACGTTTGGTGCCAAAATCCTGCACCCGTCCACCTTGCTGCCTGCAGTACGCCAACATATACCAGTGTTTGTCGGGGCCGCGAGAGCGCCTGAGCAAGGCGGCACCTGGATCCGCGAGCACGCGCACTCGGCACCGCTGTTTCGTGCCGTCGCCTTACGACGAAACCAAACCATGGTGACACTAACCAGCTTAAACATGTTCCATGCATATGGTTTTTTGGCCAAAGTATTTGAGGTTTTGGCACGATTTGAAATCTCGGTGGACTTGATCACCACCTCGGAGGTCAGTGTCGCTTTAACCCTTGATCAAACCAACACTCAGGGCGACGCGCCGCAGCTGCCACAAGCGGCTATCGCCGAGCTGACCCAGTTATGTCATGTCGAGATCTGCGAGAACCTGGCGGTGGTAGCGCTGATTGGCAATGATATGAATCATACTGCTGGCGCGACAGCACCGGTGTTCAGTGCCTTAGCACAACATAAACTACGCATGATTTGCTACGGTGCCAGCAACCACAATGTATGTGTTGTGGTTGAAGATGACGATGCCACCCAGGTGGTGCAGCGGTTACACGCGGACTTATTTGAATAATAAAAAAGCCAGCACAGCCAATGTGCTGGCTTCTTTCGTTAGCCGTTTAAGTTCGGCCCGAGCCATTTCTCCGCTTCTTCGCTGCTCCACCCTTTGCGTGCTGCGTAGCTGTCTCGCTGATCGTTTTGGATCTTCGCCACCGCAAAGTAACGTGACTCAGGGTGGGAAAAATACCAACCTGAGACCGACGCCCCCGGCCACATGGCATAGCTTTCGGTAAGTGTCATCCCCGTATGTGCTTCTACCGACAGCAATTGCCAAATTTTGCCTTTCTCACTGTGTTCAGGACAGGCGGCATAACCCGGCGCTGGCCGGATCCCTTGGTATTGCTCGCGGATCAGCGCATCGTTATCGAGCGTCTCATCGGGCGCATAGCCCCACACGGTAATCCGAATTTGCTGATGGAGGTACTCTGCAAAGGCTTCTGCGAGTCTATCGGCGACCGCCTGGATCATGATCGCGTTATAATCATCCCCTTTCGCTTTGTATTCTTCCGCCAAGGCATATTCGCCAATACCACCTGTCACCGCAAATGCACCAATCCAATCCGGCTGGCCACTGCTTTTTGGCGCAATAAAGTCCGACAAGCAATAGTTGGCACCACGTGGCTTTTTCGTTTGCTGACGCAAGTGGTTCAGTACGGTGAGCGTCGCTTGGCGAGACCCATCATCATAGACTTCAATATCATCCTCAACGCTGTTGGCAGGAAAAAGGCCACACACTCCCTTCGCGGCGACCAAGCCTTCTGCCTCGAAACGATCGATCCAAGCATTGGCGTCTTTATACAAACGGCGCGCTTCCTCACCCACTAGTTCGTGATCCAAAATCGCCGGGAATTTGCCACTGAGTGACCACGTCATAAAGAAGGGTGTCCAGTCGATATACTGACGTAAGGTCGCTATCGAGACATCATCGTAAACATGCACGCCCGGCTTCAACGGCTGCGGAGGAGCATAGTTTGCCCAGTCCGTTTGCCACTTATTGTCCCGCGCCTGCTCAAGGGTGACGGGAGCGGTTCGAGGCGTTTTGCGTTGATGTTGCTCACGCACCGCCGCATAGTCTTTGGTTAAACGGGCCACAAAATCCGGCCGCTGAGTCTGTGACAGCAACGATGAGCACACCCCCACGGCACGTGACGCGTTGGGCACATAGACCACGGGCGCATGGTAATGCTGTTCAATCTTCACCGCGGTATGGGCTTTGGACGTGGTCGCGCCGCCAATAAGCAAAGGAATATCAAACCCTTGGCGCTCCATCTCTTTCGCCACGTTCACCATCTCATCTAACGATGGGGTAATCAGGCCTGATAAACCAATAATATCGACGTTTTCCTCACGCGCCACCGACAGGATCTTATCGGTCGGCACCATCACGCCGAGATCAATAATCTCGAAGTTATTACATTGCAGCACCACGCCAACAATGTTTTTGCCAATGTCATGCACATCCCCTTTAACCGTGGCGAGCAAGATCTTGCCATTGGTCTGTCCTTGCTGCTTTTCAGCATTGATGTAGGGCTCAAGGTAAGCCACCGCCTGCTTCATCACCCGTGCCGACTTCACCACTTGTGGCAGGAACATCTTGCCTTCACCAAACAAGTCCCCGACCACGTTCATGCCTGCCATCAGCGGGCCTTCAATCACTTCTAGAGGTTTACTTGCCGCGGCGCGAGCCAGCTCGGTATCTTCAACAATAAACTCTGTAATGCCTTTGACCAGTGCATGTTCCAACCGCTTTTCCACCGGCCAACTGCGCCACTCCGCAGTTTCCGCGACCTCGTTCTCCCCACTATCGCGATAGCTGTCGGCGATCTCCAATAAACGCTCCGTGGCGCCATCATCTTTGTTGAGCACCACATCTTCTACTGCCAAGCGCAAAGACTCGGCTAAATCATCATAGATGGCTAACTGACCGGCGTTGACGATCCCCATATCCATGCCATTTTTGATGCAGTGATACAAAAACACCGCATGAATGGCCTCGCGGACTGGGTTGTTACCTCGAAACGAAAACGACACATTGGAGACACCGCCCGAGATCATGGCATGCGGCAGGGTTTGTTTAATGTCGGCCACGGCGTTGATGAAATCGACTGCGTAGTTATTGTGCTCATCAATGCCGGTGGCAACCGCAAAAATGTTGGGATCGAAGATAATATCTTCCGGCGGAAAGCCGACTTGCTCGACCAGAAGATGATAAGCGCGCGTACAGATTTCCACTTTCCGCGCTTGGGTATCGGCTTGACCTTGTTCGTCAAACGCCATCACGATCACCGCCGCGCCATAGCGACGGACTAAACGTGCTTGGTGCAGAAAAGCCTCTTCTCCTTCTTTGAGCGAAATAGAATTGACGATGCCTTTCCCTTGAATGCACTTGAGGCCAGCTTCAATCACTTCCCATTTGGAGGAGTCAATCATCACAGGCACGCGGGCAATATCCGGCTCGGCCGCGCATAAATTGAGGAATCGCACCATGGCCTTTTCGGCATCCAACATGCCTTCATCCATATTGATATCGATGATTTGGGCGCCGTTTTCCACTTGCTGCAATGCCACTTCCAGCGCTTCGTCGTATTGCTCTTTAACGATTAAGCGTTTAAAGCGTGCTGAGCCAGTCACATTGGTGCGCTCACCCACGTTAACGAACAAGCTATCGGCATTAATGGTCAGGGGCTCGAGCCCAGACAAGCGACAGGCTACAGGGTGGTCAGGCAGAGAGCGTGGCGCATGTTTTTTCACCGCGTCACTAATCGCTTGAATATGCTCAGGCGTGGTGCCACAACAACCACCGACCAAATTGATAAAGCCAGATGCCGCCCACTCATCAATGTGTGTCGCCATCTCTTCGGGAGAAAGGTCATACTCACCAAACGCGTTGGGCAACCCCGCATTGGGGTGGACGGAGACAAAGCCCTCACAAATGTCGCTCAGCTCTTTGACATACTGGCGCAATTCAGCCGGCCCCAGTGCGCAGTTTAAGCCAAACGACAGTGGCTCAACATGGCGCAGCGAGTGATAAAAGGCGGCGGTCGTTTGTCCGGATAAGGTGCGTCCAGACGCATCAGTGATGGTGCCGGAGATCATAATGGGTAAGCGAACCCCACGGGCATCAAAGACCTTTTCAACCGCAAACGCACAGGCTTTGGCATTCAAGGTATCAAAAATGGTCTCCAACATGATGATATCAACCCCACCCTCAATGAGCGCTTCGGTGGACTCGGCATACACGTCGACTAACTGATCAAAGCTGACATTGCGAAACCCAGGGTCATTCACATCTGGTGAGATTGAGCACGTTCGATTGGTCGGCCCCAACACACCCGCGACAAAACGGGGTTTATCCGGCGTTTTAGCCGTCCAAGCATCAGCGACCTCACGCGCAAGCCGGGCTGCCGCTACGTTGATTTCCGCACTCAGCGCCTGCATGTCGTAATCGGCCATCGCAATTTGGGTGGCGTTAAAGGTGTTAGTTTCAATAATGTCCGCGCCCGCGGCCAGGTAATCACTGTGTAGCGAAGCGATCTTATCAGGCTGAGTCAGCACCAAAAGATCATTGTTGCCTTTCACATCACAGTGCCAATCTTTAAAACGTTGGCCACGATAATCGGCCTCATTGAGCCCTAACCCCTGAATCATGGTGCCCATGCCACCATCGATCACTAGAATACGGTCGCGCAGTTGCTGTGTCAGTCGGTCCATACTATTACGCTTATCATCTTCCTCGTTGCAGTCATTTCATCCTACCACAGCGAAAATGGAAATCTAGACGTCTATAAATAACAATTTATTTTGATCTATTTCAATTCAGCTGTTCGTTTTGACAACGATTTCTATTAATATTTTGACACATTTTTTCATTCCCTCGTTGTACTAGGAAGCGGCATGTCAACTTACGCAATCCTCAGCTTTATGGCTGCTGCAGCCATCTTTATCGCTTTTATTAATAGTAAAATCAGTCGAGTACAAACCACCATCGCCATCACCGCCAGCTCGCTCCTACTGTCTTTGTTGATAGTGGTCGCCGGTCAATACCAAGCCATTCCACTCAAAACCATGGCCGAGCAAATACTGACAGATATCCACTTCGATACCTTTTTGCTCAAAGGCGTCCTCGGCTTTTTGCTCTTCGCGGGGGGAATTGGTGTCAAGCTTCCCTCTTTCTCCGACCAAAAGTGGGAGATCACGACCCTGGTGATCGGCGGGCTATTGGTCTCTGTGTTTTTAATCGGCACCGGTATCTGGGGCGTGTTTCAGCTGATCGGTATTCCTTTCGATTATCTCTACTGCCTGCTATTTGGCGCGCTGATCTCGCCGACCGATCCCATTGCTGTTCTCGCCATTGTGAAAAAACTGCAAGCACCGATGCGGATAACGACACAAATAGAGGGAGAGTCGCTATTTAATGATGGCGTGGGTATCGTGATCTTTGTGACTCTTTTTACCCTGGCCTTTGGCGACAACAACCCGACGGTGGGCGGTACCATTGCCTTGTTTTTACAAGAAGCCGTTGGCGGGATTTTATATGGCCTGGTGCTTGGCTATCTTTTCCATCGCTTGATTTGTGCCACCAACGATCACTCGATGGAATTGCTATTAACGCTGGCTATCCCCAGCGCTGGCTATGTCCTGGCCGATATGCTGCATGTCTCTGGCCCGCTGGCAATGGTGGTTGCCGGGATTATGATTGGCAACTGGACCCGCTTTATTGGCTTTTCCAAAGAAAGTGAAGATCACCTCGACCACTTCTGGGAACTGGTCGATCAATTTCTTAACAGCCTACTCTTTCTCCTCATCGGGGTTAGCTTGCTGCAAATCAGTTTCCATAAAGAAGACTGGATCATTATGGCGGCGGTGGTGCCTATTGTGCTTCTCGCCCGGTTTATCAGCGTGAAAGTGTGTTACCTCGGCTTTAAGCGCTTTCGAACCTATAACCCTTGGGCAGTACGTATATTAAGCTGGGGAGGCTTACGCGGAGGGCTTGCGTTGGCCATGGCAATGGCCGTGCCCGCTGGCATCATGGTGGTGCCGGAAAAAAATATCGATGTTCGCGAGCTGATCCTCATCATGACCTATGCGGTGGTGGTGTTCTCCATTTTGGTGCAAGGCTCAACCATGACAGGCATGGTTGATAAAGCAAACGCAGCACAAGACGAAATGGATAAACATCAAACCTAACCGAGTCCCTAACCCAAAAGCGCCCGCGGGCGCTTTTTTATTCATCAAGGGTAAAGTTAGACGCGGAAAAGGCATCCAAGTCGAAGGGCGTTTGCTGGTAAACACAATAGTTTAGCCAGTTGGCAAACAGTAAATGCCCATGGCTGCGCCAACTCACATACGGTGGCTGCGAAGGATCGTCATCTGGGTAATAGTTAAGGGGGACCGCGGGCTCCATGCCTTCTTCTAAATCCCGATGGTATTCATGATGCAGGGTATGAGAATCATACTCAGGATGACCGGTGACAAACACATTGCGCTTATCTTTCGTCGCCGCCAGATAGGTACCCGCTTCATTGGACGTGGCTAAAATATCGAGGTCGGTATGTTCGGCCAGATAACTCGGAGAAAAATCCGCATAGCGTGAGTGGGGCGCTAAGAAGCTATCATCAAAGCCGCGTAATAGCGGGTGTTTGCATAACTCAGCATTAATGTGGTGACGGTAAACCCCTGACAACTTCTCTTTGCGGGTTTTCTTGGGTAAATCATACAGCAACTTTAACCCTGCTTGCGCGGCCCAACAAATATATAAGGTTGAGGTAACGTGCTTATGCGCCCAATTCATCACATCTTGAAGGTGCTCCCAATATATCACGTCCTCAAACTGCACCAGTCCTAACGGTGCCCCCGTCACGATCAGACCATCAAAGTTGCGCGTTCGTACAGTCTCAAATTGACGATAGAAGGTATCAAGATGCTCGGTTGGCGTATTTTTGCTTGGTCGATTATCTATCCGCAGTAACTCCACATCCACTTGCAAGGGACTGTTAGAAAGCAGACGCATAAATTGCGTTTCGGTCTCGATTTTTTTCGGCATCAGGTTAAGTAGCAGCACCTTCAGCGGGCGAATGTTTTGACTCACCGCACGGGTTTCTGTCATCACGAAAATATTTTCGCGCCGCAGGATATTGGTCGCGGGGAGTTGATCCGGGATTTTAATCGGCATCACTGCCTCCTAGGGATGTTTAGACGTCCAGATATCTAATAACATAACGCAGCCACTGACCGAGCTCAAGCAATAATCAATCATTGCACAAGTGTTGTTTAAGCATAGGAAAAGACAGGATCAATGAGGAGAGGCAAAAACGAAAAAAGCCCCCCGCAAATGCGGAGGGCTTATAAATAACTCTTGGCAGTGACCTACTCTCACATGGGGAGACCCCACACTACCATCGGCGCAGCAACGTTTCACTTCTGAGTTCGGCATGGGTTCAGGTGGTGCCGTTACGCTATGGCCGCCAAGAAAATTCTGGTGCTGATAGGCAGATTTGAACTGCCGACCTCACCCTTACCAAGGGTGCGCTCTACCAACTGAGCTATATCAGCGAAAACGCTTCATCAAAGTCTTACTTTTTATCTGCTTTGATAATTAAATCACTTCTAATTAAAGTCTTACACTAAGCTGCTTTAATTAGGTTATCTTGTTTGATGCGATGAGAATTTTGAATCGAGACGCGCAGTGTATGCCAATACATGAGCATCGCAGCTATCAAAAATCGCAAGCAATAGGCGCAATTTATAATCAAAGCCTGGCGATGTCCTACTCTCACATGGGGAGACCCCACACTACCATCGGCGCTGCTT